>NZ_JAVHZD010000001.1:0-534859 GCF_031119615.1 Paraburkholderia sp. SARCC-3016
CGTAGCCATGTCGTTCTGTGAGCCAAGGAGTTGGTAGAATGTTTTGTCTTCCTAAGACCGCTTGGCCTCCGACTTTACGGCTGGGTGTCGGACAAGGTCGGCCGCAAACCCGTTATCGCGACAGGCCTGCTGATCTTCGCGCTAGGCAGCTTCGTGGCGGCGCTCGCGCACGACATGACGTGGATCATCGTCGGCCGCGTCATTCAGGGCATGGGCGCGGTGTCGTCGGCGGTGATCGCGTTCATCGCCGATCTGACCTCCGAAGAACATCGCACGAAAGCCATGGCCATGGTTGGCGGCAGCATCGGCATTTCGTTCGCGGTGGCGATCGTCGGCGCACCGGTCGTGTTCCAGTGGGTCGGCATGAGCGGGCTGTTTTCGCTGGTCGGCGTGTTCTCGGTGCTCGCGGTCGGCGTCGTGCTGTGGATCGTGCCCGATGCGCCGAAGCCCGTGCACGTGCGCGCGCCGTTCAGGGAGGTACTGCACAACGTCGAACTGCTGCGGCTCAATTTCGGCGTGCTCGTGCTGCACGCCACGCAGACCGCGCTCTTTCTCGTCGTGCCGCGCATTCTCGAAGCGGACGGCCTGCCGGTCCACTCGCACTGGATGATCTACCTGCCGGTCATGGGGCTGTCGTTCGTCATGATGGTGCCCGCGATCATCGCGGCCGAGAAACGCGGCAAGATGAAAGCGGTGCTCGTCAGTGCGATTTTCCTTATCCTGATCGGCCAGTTACTGCTGGGCGCCGCTGCGCATACCATAGCGATCGTGGCGGCGATCCTGTTCGTCTATTTTCTCGGCTTCAATATTCTCGAAGCGTCGCAGCCTTCGCTGGTCTCCAAGCTTGCGCCCGGCACGCGCAAGGGCGCGGCGGTCGGCGTCTATAACACGACGCAGTCCGTCGGGCTCGCGTTGGGCGGCGTGGTCGGCGGATGGCTTTTGAAAATCGACGGATCGAGTGCCGTGTTCTATACGTGTTCGGGGCTTGTTTTCTGCTGGCTTATAATCGCCGCAAATATGAAACAGCCGCCGCGCAAGGCTTGACGCCGCCGTCCGCAAGCAATGATTAACTGGAGAAACTAATGGCATCCGTGAACAAGGTCATTCTCGTCGGCAATCTCGGCGCCGATCCGGAAGTCCGTTACCTTCCGAGCGGCGACGCAGTGGCGAACATTCGCCTTGCCACGACCGACCGCTACAAGGACAAAGCGTCCGGCGAAATGAAGGAAATGACCGAGTGGCATCGCGTCTCGTTCTTCGGACGGCTGGCCGAAATCGTGAACGAGTATCTGAAGAAGGGTTCGTCGGTATATATCGAAGGACGCATTCGCACGCGCAAATGGCAGGCGCAGGACGGCACCGATCGTTATTCAACCGAAATCGTCGCGGACCAGATGCAAATGCTCGGCGGCCGCGGCGGCTCGGGCGGCGGCGGCGATGACGGCGGCTATAACCGTGAACCGGCTGAACGCAGCGGCGGTGGACGCGCGGCAGGCGGCGGCGGGGGCGGGGGCGGTGCGCGCAGCGGCGGCGGTGCTGCAAGCCGGCCGAGCGCGCCGGCCGGCGGCGGATTCGACGAGATGGACGACGATATTCCGTTCTGATCCGGCGTGCGCCGCGCGCGCGGTGCCTTGACTGTCGTAGTCGTTCGTATCCGCTGCGTCAACAGTACGAAGTCCGGAACGAAAAAGGCCGGAACCTTACACCAAAGGTTCCGGCCTTTTGCCTGTTTAGCGGCCTGGCGCGAAGCGGCTGCCCCTGTGAGCCGAAGCGTCCGAGCCTGCCGCAGCACCCCGGCGATATTCCGTCAGCACAATTCGGATTGCCAGGCGCCGTTATATTGCCGATGCTTGCTGAGCATAACCGCGACCTTGGCCCGCCCTTGCGCGACGATTTCGGCAACCTCGTTCTTCGAGATGCCGAGCACGTCGCCCGCCTCCGCATAGCTCAGACCCTCGACGAGTACGAGCAGCATCGGTACGCGTTGCGAATCGGGAAGCGACGCGACCGCGTGTCGCAACAGACAATGGATGCATTCCGTCGCCGGACGCTCGCGCGAGTCGCCCGGCCCGCACGCGCAATCGCCGCCGAGCGGCCGCAGCTGCGCATACCGTTGCGCGTAGCCTTCTTCGAGCCAAAGCGTCGCCATGATCGAAAAGAACCGGTGCAGCGGGCGCAGACACCGCGACGCGCCGCGGCTCAGTTCTCCGGCCGAGAAGTGCCGGCATGCCTGCACGACGAGCCGCTCGGCGTCCCGTTCCTGCTCGGTGAGGCGCAGCGCGAATGCCCAGATGCGCGGCAACGACTCGATACCGGCGATGCTGTCCTGGTTGATCATACGTCAGTGCCCCCTGAATGCCCCCGAACTCAAACGCAATCGCGCGGCGAGCTTGCGACCACAAGCCATGCCCGGTCCGCGCGAAAAAGCGGAACCTTGTGAAGCAATGGATGTGAGTAAGGATTTTGTATGAAGTGGGCCGAACGGCCCACCGCGACCTTGTGACCGATGTTAAAGACTGCGAAAGCAGTTCAACACCACGATAGGCGAAAGGCAACGTTGCATGTCGCGTAACGAACTCTGCCGATGCCGGTCGCCGCGCCGCCGCGCTTGAACGAGCAGTCGCGAAGCGCGTTATTCGTTTGCCGCAATTCAGATATGCGTGCCGCGAAAGGCCGGTACGTTGTTCACCTGAATCAAACTTCGGTCGACGTCGCGATGTACCGCGAGACCATCAGTTCATCGCGCCCGAGCGCCACGGGCAACTTCTCCGCGATCAGATCGATCCACGCGCGCGTTTGCGCGGGCAGATAACGGCGCGACGAAATCAGCGAGTAGACGCCGATTTCCGGTGTGCGCCATTGTGGCAGCACCGTCACGAGATCGCCGGTCTTCAGGCTGTCGATGATCGACCATGGCGGCAGCAGCGCGATGCCGAGACCGCTCAGCGCCGCGCTCAACACCGCATCCGGCGAGTCACCTCTGAATGGACCGGATATCGGCAACGTGATCGTCGAATCGCCGTCGGTCAGTTGCCAGTCGCGCGTGATATTGACAAGCTTCAGGCAGCTATAGGTCATCAAATCTTCGGGGTGCGACGGAGTGCCGTGATGCGAGAGGTAATCGGGCCGTGCGCACAAGATACCGCGCACGCCGCCGACCTTGCGTCCGACGAGTGTCGAATGCGGCAGTTCCTGCGCGAAGTAAACACTCGAATCGATTCCTTCGGCGAGCACGTCCGGCGCGTTCTGACGCGTCGTAAATTCGACCTTTACGTCGGGATAACGCTGCAGATACTCCATCAGCAACGGCAGCAGATGATGCCGGCCGAAGCTCGACATGCACGACACCTTCAATGTGCCGGCAGGCCGCGTCGCCGCATCGCGCGCCTCGTTCTCGGCTTCGTCGACGAGGTCGAGGATCGATCGGCATTTGAGCAGATAGCGCTCTCCGGGGCCCGTCAGCGACACGTGGCGGGAATTGCGATGCAGCAGTTTGGTGCCGAGCCTTTGCTCCAGTTCGCCGATCATTCGCGACACTTGCGCAGCGGTCAGGTCGGACTGCAAGGCGGCGGCGGTGAAGCTGCGCGCGTCGACGACCCGCACGAACAGACGAATCGCGTGCAGGAGGCCGGAGTTCAGGCGGGGTGAACTAGTGGACATGGTGCTGGCTGAATAAGTGCCAAGGATCGTCCGGTCAACGCAATTCCCCGGTTATTGTGTTTTGAATGAACCGCGCAAGGCGGCCGATTGGACGGATAACACCTTGGCGCGTGCTTTATTCCGCGTTTCGCCGATTTTTTCGATAGACGATTTGATGAGTGCAGCAGGTAATATTGACCTGCCATATAGCATGCCGGCCCCTGCGGCGGGGGCCGTCGCTCGCAAAAAAAAACCCCGCGTCGCGGCGGGGTTCTTTCCATACGGCCGATGCCGTTCTCGCCATCGGCGACGCGCCGCGCGTCAGTTGCCGCCACCTTGCACGCCGAGCGTGACTTTGTTGTTCACCGACTTCACACCGGCGACGCCCTTCGCGATTTCGCCCGCCTGAGCGATCTGGTCGCCTTCCGGCACCGTGCCGGACAGCGTCACCGCACCGCTGCGGGCTTTCACGAACACATTGGAGACATCGAAGCCCTGAGCTTTCGCCATCGCACGGCGTACGTCGCGAGCGAGCTTGCGGTCCGCCTTCTTCATCGCTTTTGCGTCGGTCGTGGTGGCGGTCGACGGATTCGCCATCGAATCGCTCGTCTGCGACCAGGCGCTCGACGTGACAGCCACGCATCCTGCAACAACCATCACCTTCAACAGATTGATCGCGTTCATGACAGCTCCTTTTTGTCTCGGTTATTGGGGGGCCCGCGTAACGAATCGGAAAACTGCGGCAAAGCAAAAGTAAAAATAGGCAATTGCAGCCCTATTGCAAGGCTGAATTGACTCATAGTTTCCATACGGCAGGGACAGTATGCACGCGTCGCCCGCTAGATGCATCGCGTGCTTCGCGCAAGCCCGTGCGCGACCAGTTGTCCGGTGAAGCGAAGCTGGTAAAGCGCCTTTATCGCCTGATTCTCAATAACAGTCCGCCATTTAAGCATTCGGAATAAAGCGATTTTCGACGGTGTTTTTTGCGGCAAGGCGGTGCCGTTCCGCCCCGACAAAAAACCGCCCGGGCAATCGGCCGCGGCACCTACAACCCGTTGGAGAACAATGAAATGACGGACAATCAGTCGAAGTCTGCTTCGCTTATCGGGCGCGCGGCCCGCGACCCGCGTGCTGCCCGCCTGGTACGCCATGCCCTCAACGCGCTCTGCATGCTCGCGCTGCCGCTCGCACTTGCGCCGACGGCTGCATTCGCGAAGCCTCCGATCGATTCGGAAGCGGCGCTGATCGCACACGGCAACTACATCGTGCATCGCGTCGGCATGTGCACCGACTGCCATACGCCGAAGGATGACCACGGGATGCCGATTGGCGCTCAGGACCTGCAGGGCGCGGAACTTCATTTCACGCCGGATGTGCCGGTGCCGGGCTTTACCAATCGCTCGGTCAGGCTCGCGGGCCTGCCGGCCGGGTACACGGAAGCGCAACTCGCGACGTTTCTCGAGACGGGCCACACGGCGAACGGCGGAATGGCGCGTCCGCCGATGCCCGCTTACCGTCTGAACGAGCACGACGCACGGGCCGTGGCGGCTTACCTGCACTCGCTCAATTGAGCGACGCGCGATGCGTGCGGCAGCCTGACGCAGCTCCGTGAGGCTCGCGCGAGATCTTCGAACTGCTGAGCTTCGGGTCCAGCCGCATTGCGCCGTGGGCCGCCGCTTGCGTTCATGCGGCGCCGCCGTTCGCTCGCAGAATCTGCCCGTTCACCCAGCCGCCGTCGGGTCCGGCGAGGAACGATACAACCGCCGCGATTTCATCGGGCCGGCCGAGGCGCTGCAGCGGCGGAATGTTCGCGAAAGCCTGGATCTGCTGCTCTGTTTTGCCCTTATAGAAGAGTTCGGTGCCGACCGGCCCCGGAGCGACCGCGTTGACCGTCACGTTGCGGCCGCGCAGTTCCTGCGAATACGCGCGGGTCAGCGCTTCGACGGCGCCCTTCGAGGCGTTGTACAGCGCATAACCGGGTTTGTTGAGCGCGATCGACGTGCTCGAAAAGTTGATGATGCGGCCGCCTTCGGCAATCCGCGACCACGCTTCGCGCATCGTGTTGAACGTGCCGCGCACGTTGGTGTTTATCGTCTGTTCGAAGGCTTCGTCGGTGGTGTCGTTGAGCGGCACGACCTTCATCACGCCCGCATTGTTGACGAGCACGTCGACCTTGCCGAGTTCTTTCTCGACCGTGTCGAACATGCGCCGCACATCGGCCGGGTCCGCCACGTCGCCCTTTACGGCAACCGCCATCGTGCCTTCTTCGCGCAGTTCGGCGACAAGCGCCTCGGCCGCCTTCGCGCTCGACGCATAGTTGATTGCAACGGCGAACCCGTCCGCTGCGAGTCGCGACGCAACCGCTGCGCCGATGCCGCGTGCCGCGCCGGTGATGAGAGCCACTTTTTCGTTCCTGATCGCGTTCATGATTCGTTTCCTTTGAAGGTGTCGAGTTGGTGAACGAATCATGGACGAAATCCGGGGCGAGATAAGCGGGTGTAAATTGGCATAATCATTCCATTTGCTTTAACAAAACTGGGCGGACCGAAGAGGCAATCTTCGCGGCGCGACGGAGCGGAACATGGATCGGTTTCAGGAAATGCAGGTCTTCGTGCGCATCGCCGAGCGGCAAAGCTTTACGCGCGCGTCGGACGATCTGCAGATTCCACGGGCGACCGTCACGAACCTGATGAAGCGAATGGAGAAGCGCCTCGGCGCACGGCTGCTCGAACGCACGACGCGTTCGGTGCGCCTCACGCACGACGGCGAGGCGTATTACGCACGGTGCGTCCGGCTGCTCGCCGACCTCGACGAGGCGGAAGGGTCGTTTCGCCATGTCGCGCCAAAGGGGCTGTTGCGGGCCAATCTGCAAGGCACGCTAGCGCGCCACTTCGTGATGCCCGCACTGCCGCAGTTTCTGGGCCGCTTCCCGCAAATCGAACTGCATCTTGCCGAGGACGACCGCTTCGTCGACCTCGTGCGCGAAGGCGTCGATTGCGTGCTGCGCGCCGGTACGCTGCACGATTCGTCGATGGTCGGACGGCGCCTTGCGCGGCTCGAGCAGGTGACGGTCGCGAGCCCCGCGTATCTCGACGCGTACGGCGAACCGCAAACGCTCGACGAACTGCGCGCGCATCGCGCGGTGAACTTCGTTTCGAGCGCGAGCGGCAGCCCGATGCCATTCGAATTCACGGTCGACGCTCGCGTGACCGAGGTCGCCGTCGGCGGAATCGTCGCCGTGACATCGGCCGATCTGTATACCGGTGCGGCGCTTTCGGGCCTGGGTCTCGTGCAGGTGCCGCGCTACCGGATTGCCGATGAACTTGCACGCGGGCAGTTGAAAATCGTTCTCGAGCGGTTCGCACCGCCGCCGATGCCGGTCACGGTGCTTTATCCGCAGAACCGGCAGTTGTCGTCGCGCGTGCGCGCATTCGCGGACTGGCTGCGCGAAGTGTTCGAGACGGCCGCGCCAGCGGCTGCCGGGCACGCGGCGGCAAGCGTGTCACTCGCGGCGCGCCGCTAGCGGTCCAGATGCGAAAGCGCATCGCGCATCGGCTGGCTCGATGTGGTGAGCGGACCGGTCAACGGCGTATCGAGGTCGACAATCACGTACATCGCCGACGCAATCGACACCGCGCCGAGCGAGATCATTACCAGTGCAAGCGCGTTGCGCGGCGCGATCAGACCGAAGCTCAGAAAGATCACGAACAGCCAGAATCCGAGCGTCGTGAGAAACGGCCGCGAGAGCGAGCTGTGCGCCTCTTCGAGCAACTTCCAGCGCGCAGCGACGAGCCGGTCGAACTGACTCAGTATCTGGTTCAGCGCGCGCTGTTGCGCTGCGTCTTGCGCCCGCAGGTTGCGCGCCTCCATGTTCGCGGCGTTCAGCATCTGGCCGAGTTCGATGCTCTCGAGGCGGTTATAGGCAGTCGATGGAAACGCGCGCTTCGGGTAGTAATCGCCGGGCGGCGCAGGCTCGTTCGGCCATGTCGATGCGATCGCTTCGGCGGTATAGACGCGCAGCATCGTACGCACCGGCTCGGCATCCTTACCGTATTCCCGCAACGTCTGGTCGAGCCGGATCAGGTCCGACGCGTAGGCGCGAAAGTCGTTGCCGACCGTATCGAAGCTGTTTTTCGCGGAAGCCGTGAGCAGACCGAGCACCAGGGCCGCGAATGTAACGAGCATGCCGATCACGAGCTGGATCAGCTGCACCGTTTCATGCGCCTTGTGTTCTTCGGGCAGCAGCGGCTTGACGAACCAGCCGATCGCGGTGCCGATGAGCAGCGCGACGAACACGACGAGCGCTGACGTGATTTCCTGCATCGGAGCGGCTCCCGGACGCGAAACATGGCGCCGGCGCACAGGGCCCTTCCGGTGACGATGCACGATGCACGATGCGGCAGGGACGATGCGGGCGCAATCAATCCGGCAATGTGCCCGTATCGCGCGTGAAGCGCAAGGCGTGTCTTCCAGAGCGTTGCGGCGCGTTCACGGCTGTGCTGCGTAATACTTCGCGACGCCGTCGATTTCCTCCGGCGTCATGTTGCGCGCGACGTTGCGCATCTGCTCATTGATGTCGTTGCGGCGCTGGCCGTCGGCGAAGAGCCGCAACTGCCCCGCGAGATAGACCGAAGACTGTCCGCCGAGCCACGGCGCCGCGCCTTTGCGGTCGCGTTCGCCGTGACATGCGGCGCACGGGGCGATATTGCGCATCGGGTCGCCTTCGTTGACGAGCTTGCGAATTGCATGGTTTTCGGCGCGCGCTTGCGTGCTGTCTTGTGCACCCGTCGCCGCGCCGCCTGGTTCCGCCGGACCCGGTCGCGGCAGCGACGCATAGTACGCGGCGAGGTCGTGCAGATCGCGGTCGTTCAGATTGCGGATGATGGGCGGCATGATCGAGTTCGGCCGCTGGCCGCTCTGGTAGTCGCGCAGCTCCTTGTATATCGCGTCCGCATACTGGCCCGCGAGCACGGGCGACGTGACCATCACGACGCCTTGCACGCCGTGGCACATCGAGCAGTTCTGGGCGAGCGTCGCGCCACGGCCGATCGATACCGCATCGGCATGCACGCGGTGCAGCGGCGGCATCACGATCACATCGCTCGGCGGTGCACCCGCGATGTCGACCGCGCCGCTGTACCACGATTCCGGTGCGCCGGCCGCGCGGCAGATCGTTGCCCACAGGCCGCCGCGCGTGAAGTCAGGATGTTTCGACGGCAGCCAGACAAAGCCGATCAGTATCGCGACGATCGCGATCGCGAGCGTATAGCCGACGCCCGCGGTGAACCAGCGATTGCGCAAGCTGAATACGCGCTCTTCACTCATCGCGACGCTCCTACCGCCACCGCGGGCACGGAAGTTTGCGGCAGCGCGACCAGCTGCGCGATCGGCACGCTGTAGTTGACGACCGTGAGGCCGATCATCAGTGCGACCCACAAACCGAAACCGTTGAGCGCCGCCGGCACGCGGTCGACCGGATGTGCGGGCACGCTGAAGCCGAACGGCCGCGGCTGCTCATCTCCCGCCCGAGTGGGCCCGAATTGCCCCTTGACGAGGATATAGATGAACATCACGCCCGAGACGACGAGCACGAGCCCGCCGAATGCCGACATGGCGACCCACACGGCCTGCGCTTCGATGCCGGGCGCGCTGTAGTCGTAATACGCCATGCGGCGCGGCGCGCCGAGCAACCCGACGTAGTGCCAGGGAATCGTCACGACCATCATGCCGATGAACCACAGCCAGAGCTGCGTGCGTATCAGGCCGACGTGGCCGAGCGCGCGGCCGGTCAGTTGCGGCCACAGCTCATAGGCGATCGCAAAGTACATGATTACGATCGCGCCGCCGAAAATCAGATGGAAGTGGCCGGTGACCCACTGCGTGTTGTGCACCGATTCGTTCAGCTGGTAGCTCATGTTGATGAGCCCGCCGGCGCCGCCGAAGCCGAGCATGATGAACGAGAACGCAATGACGAGCATCATCGGATTGCGCCACGGCAGCGCGGCGAGCCAGCCGAACGCACCCTTGCCACCGCGCAGCCGGCCGGCGATTTCGACCGACGCGCAGATCGTAAACACGGTGAGCAGCGTCGGCACCGACACCATGCCGGTGAACACCGCATGCAGGAACTTGAAGCCCGAACCGACCTGCGGATCGGCGAACAGATGGTGAATGCCGATCGGCATCGCGAACACGAGGAACAGAATGAACGACACGCGCGCCATCGAATCGCTGTACAGACGCCCGCCGATCGCACGCGGCACGATCGTGTAATACGCGATATACGCGGGGATCAGCCAGAAGTAGACGATCGCGTGCAGCGTCCACGAAAAGAGCACGCGCGCGAGGCCCGCGTCGATGGTCGACTTCAGGCCGAGCGCGACGGGCAGGATCTGAAACAGGATCTCGACGGCGGCGCCGACCGCGGTCCACGCCCACAGATAGGCACCGGCGACATTCGCGAACATCGCAAGCGGCACCGGTTTTCCGGGGTTCGCGCGTTTCCATACGCGCAGGTTCACGTGCATTAGCGCCACCCAGATCCACGAACCGACCACGACCAGCACCACGCCGATGTAATAGAACGCGTTGCCGACCATCGGCGGATAGAACGTGTAGAGCACCGATGCGCGGCCCATCGCAACCGGAATCGTCGCGACGACGGCGCCGATCGCGAGCAGGATGAAACCGGCCCAGCCCCACTTGAGACCGACCAGCGCCTGCTTCAACGCGAGTTCGACGATCGCATAGCCGAAGCCCATCGCGACGAGCGTCGGCAGCACGTAGGCCATCACTGTGCCGTGCTCGGTCACCGAACGGTAGTAGAGCTCGGGGTTGCCGAGCCATGGATGCAGCGGACTGCGCACGAGCATCTGCCAGGCGCCGAGAAAGAGCGCGAAGATGAACGCGATAAACGCGAGCCAGAAATGCGCAAGAACGAGTCGCCTAGCGTGCCACACAGCTGAGCCTCCGGTTTTGTCGCGCCTGCTCGAAGAAGGCGGCCTTGTCGATCACTTTCACGTGGGCCCACATCGTCTGATGGCCGAAGCCGCAGAACTCGTGGCATGGCATCAGGTGCTCGCCGGGCTTGTCGAAGCGCGTCGTGAGCGTGGCGACGTAGCCGGGCACGACCATCGTGTTCACATTCGTGTCGGCGATCAGCAGGCCATGCACGACGTCCGCGCTCGTCGTGCGCAGTGTGACCGGCGTATCGGTCGGCACGAGCAGACACTGCGGCGTGAACGAGTATTGCTGCGCGATGAAGCGCACGATGACCGAGCCGTCGGGCTCGACTGCGCTGCCGAGATTGCTCTCGACGAACTCGCCTGAAATTTGCAGCCGCGACGGGTCGATGGTTTCGACGCGCGACGGCGGCATGATCGCCCAATGCAGTCCCGTGAATACCACGACGGCGAGCATCAGCACAATGATCGCGCCCGCGAACCAGGCCCAGCGGCGCTCGGCGAGCGCGGCGACGCGTTCTGCGGGGCTGCCGCCGTTTCGATGATCGGAAGGTTGGCTCGACATGATTAGCGCTTACTGGATGACGCCGCGCGGCAGGAAAACGAGAAAGTAGAAGCCGATCCAGATCGCCAGCACGACAAGCGCGGCGACGCCGGCGAGCGCGATCGCGCCGCTCGGCCCGGCGGCGACGATGCGCTCGACGTCTTCGTCGGAAGCGCCGGCGCTGGAGGATTCGTTGACATCCATCTGCATGTTCTCCCGATGCAAAGGGTTCGGCGCTGCTGCCGCGAAGCGGCCGCGCCACGCGCTTTCAGCGCAGCGGCGCGTTGCGCAGGTCGTTGACTTCTTTCGGCGTCACCGGCAGCCCGTGATTGCCCCACGCGGTACGGATATACGTGACTACCGCGGCCGCATCGGCATCGTTCAGTTCCTGTGCGAACGGCGGCATGCCGTAGGGCTCGGGGTTGCGCCGCGTGCCGGGCGGGAAGCCGCCGTTCAGCACGATACGGATCGGGTTGACGGCCGAGTCCATTTCGATCGACTGATTGCGCGCGAGCGGCGGGTAGTGCTGCAGCTTGCCCTCGCCGTTCGCGCCGTGGCACATCGCGCATTTGTCCGCGTAGATATGCTCGCCGCGTGCGAATATCTTCGGATCGGCCTTTGCCGACGGGCCGGTCTTGCGGCCGGGGTCGTTGTCCGGCAGCGACTTCAGGTAGACGGCCATTGCCTTGACGTCGTCGTCGTTCATGTACTGCAGACTGTGATAGGTCACTTCGGCCATCGGACCGTACACGGCGCCGCGATCGGAAATGCCCGCTTGCAGCAGGTCGACGATGTCCTTGATGCTCCAGTCGCCGAGGCCGCCGTCCTTGTCCGAGGTCAGCGACGGCGCGTACCAGTTCTGCACCGGAATCAGGCCGCCCGCGAACTGCTTGTCGCGCGACGAGCCGCCGAGCATGTTGATCTTCGTGTGGCACATCGTGCAGTGGCCGAGCCCTTCGACGAGGTAAGCGCCGCGGTTCCATTCGACCGAGCGCGTCGGATCGGGCTTGAATTCGCCTTCGCGGAAATAGAGCGAGCGCCAGCCGATCAGCAGATCGCGATGATTGAACGGAAAGCGCAGTTCGTGCGGTCGGTTCGGCTGATGCACGGGCGGCACCGACATCAGGTACGCGAAGATTGCATCGGAGTCCTCGCGGGTGACCTTCGTATATTGCGCGATCGGCATTGCCGGATAGATGAGCTTGCCGTCGGGGGCTTTGCCCGTGCGCATCATATTGAAGAATGCGTCCGCGCTCCAGGTGCCGATGCCGTATTGCACATCCGGCGAAATATTCGGCGAATACAGCGTGCCGAACGGCGTTTCCATCGCGAGGCCGCCGCCGAATGTCCTGCCGCGCGGCGCGGTGTGGCACGCGACGCAGTCGCCGGCGCGCGCCAGATACTCGCCGCGGATCACGATCTCCGGGCGCGTGTCCGGGGCGCTTGCCGGGCTGCTTGCACCCGCGCCCGCTGCGGCCGTGGTTCTGGCAGCTTCGGCAGCGCGGGCTTTCTCGACGAACGGCGCGTGCGCGAGCGTTGCCGCGCACGCGAGCGCCGCGACGGTGAGGGCGGTTCTGGTTGCGAAAGAACGGATCGCGATCGATCGCGTCATGCGTCCCATCAGTCCAGCGGGATAGAAGATCGGCTTCATTCCGGTTGACTCCCGCATGCCATCGGCAGCCGCCCCGTTTGATTCGCTGCAGGCGTCGGATCCGCGGGCCTCGGCTGACGCGCGAGCCAGCTCGACACCGCCGTGATGTCGCGATCGGTCAGCTTGACGGCGATCGTATGCATGCAGTCCGGCGCGATCGCGTGGCGCGTGCCCGAGCGCCATGTGCCCATCTGCCCGGCGATATAGCTCGCGTGCAGGCCGAGCAGGCCCGGAATGCCGGGCTGCGTGCCGGTGAGCCGCGCGCCGTGACACGACGCGCATGCGGGCAGCTTGCGCGACGGATCGCCTTGCATGACGAGCTTCTTGCCGTAATCGAGCACGCTCGCGGGCAGCGGCTGCGTGTCCGGGTTCGGATACGGCGGCTGCAGCGCGGCGAAGTATTCGGCGATCTTGTGCAGATAAGGGTCGGGCAGGAACGCGAGCAGATAGCCCATCGGCGGATAGTTGCGTCCGCCGTCGCGAAAGGCGATCAGCTGGTTGAACAGATAGTCCGCCGGCTTGCCCGCGATGCGAGGAAAGTAATCGTTGTTGCGGCCCTGGCCCTGGACGCCATGACAGGTTGTGCACGCATGCATCCGTTCATCCATGGCCGATGGCATCGAGGCGGCCTTGCCTGGCGTTGCGGTCTGGGTGGCGGTCTGGGTGGCGGTCTGGGTGGTGGTTGATGTCGCCGCGGCCGTGCGGCCCGCATCGGCTGCGGTATCGGCTGCGCACGCCGGAATGGCCGCGTCGGCCAGTAGCAGGCCTATGAAAAGCACGACCGATATGCCGACAGTTCCGCGACGCACGAGGAGCCTCGTAGGTAGTGAGGGTTGGCTTCTACTTCGAATTGTTCTTGCACCCATGCGAGACCTTGGCGTCCCGCGACAGTCTGCTACCTGCTACTGCGAATCCTGTCCATCATACGTGCCCTCGTTTGAGCTTTCAACGGAAGGTGTTCGATCCATTTGATCTATGTCTATTTACGAACGAATTTTTAATCGCATAGCCGTATCGTCATGCGCGCGACATGTTTGCATCCACTTTCCCGTTGCCGTGCTCGCTCAGGCGAGCAGCCGCGCAAATGCGGTGCGTGCCTCGGTGACCCGTTCGCTTTCGCCGACGCGCGCCGGCAGCAGATGGAATTCGACCGATGGCAGCGGCGGCAGGCCGATGTTCGCCGCGCATGGCACAAGGCCCGCACCGAGCGACGATTCGTTTAGGCATGAAATGCCGAGCCCCGCCTTGAGCGCGAGCTGCAGGCCCGCGACGCCCGACGCCGAATGCGATACGACGTACGGCACCTTGCGCTCGTCGAGCAGCTTGACGACGAAGCGCTGCAACTGGCAGGTCGACGGCAGCAGCACGAGGCGATAAGGCGGCGGGTGATCCGTGGCATGCGGCGACGCGCGTGCGGACGTGCGCGCGTCGGCGTCGGCGCTCGTGACCCACAGCAGCTTCTCGCGCCTGACGACGGTGCTCGCCTTGCGCGATGTGCCTGCTCCCGCACGCCGGTTGCCGGGCGTGACGATACGCAGCGACAGGCCGATGTCGAAGGCGGCGTCGTTGGCTTCGCCGCTGTCGATGACAGCGCTCGGCAACACCGTCACATGCAGCTTGAGCCGCGGATGCTGTTCGGAGAACGACTTCAGCACGCGGGCGATGTCGTGCGGACGATAGTAGTCGGTGACTGCGATACGCAGCTCGCCGTCGAGCGAGCGGCCCTGCAGGTCATCGAACGCAGCTTCGCTCATGGCGAGGATCCGGCGCGCGTGCTCGAGCAGCCGCGCGCCAGCGGGCGTCGCGGTGACGCCGAGCTTGCCGCGCACGAAGAGCGGCTGGCCGGTGCGCTCTTCGAGCTTCTTCAACTGCTCGCTGACCGACGACTGCGACAGGAATACGCGTTCCGCGCCGGCCGATACGCTGCCCGCTTCGGCGACTGCGACGAAGGTTCGCAACTGGTTCAGATCGAATGCGCGCTGATTCATGGATGCGGCTCGGGAAAACGGAGGTGGCAAGGGCGCAGACAAAGTCTGTTTCCAGATTTCGGATTATCCGATAGATGGCATTGAATATTCCCGCTTTTCCGATAAATGGTGGCCCCGTACGATCAGCCCTGTCAATGCCTTTTGCGGAGAGCGGCAATGCGGTGCGAACGAGGTTTGAACAATGCGGTCCGCGGGATGAGCCATCGGTGGAAGGTGCTGGGCGTGGGCTTTGCCGCCAATGCGAGCTTTGCGGCCGCGTTCTCGGGCATCCCGGCGACCGCGGTCTATCTGCGCGCGGACTACCACCTTGCCAATGTCGGATTGGGCCTCGTGCTCGGGATGCTCGGTCTCGGTATTGCGTTGAGCGAAGTACCGTGGGGCCTGCTGACCGATCGTTGGGGCGACCGTCGCGTGCTGCTGCTCGGCCTTGCGTCGACGGGGGCGGCGTTGGCAGCGATGGCGATGTTTGCGGTTGCGCGTGGCGCCGATGCGTCCAGCCACGCTTTCGCTCACGTGTCCGGTCCGGTAGCCGATCATGCGCGAAGTTTCGTCGCGCTCGCAGGCGGGTTGCTCGCGGTCGGCCTGTTAGGCGGCAGTGTCAACGGTTCGAGCGGGCGGGCCGTGATGGCGTGGTTTGCCGAAAACGAACGCGGTTTCGCGATGAGCATCCGGCAAACCGCGGTGCCCGCGGGCGGCGGGCTTGGCGCGCTGGTGTTGCCCGCGTTGGCATCGCAAGGCGGATTCGCAGCTGTGTTTGGCCTGCTTGCCTTGTTGTGCGGCGTGACCGCGGCCTTGACATGGTATTGGTTGCACGAGCCGCCGCCGTCGTATGCGTCGGCGACCCAGGCTGCGGCGATGCTCGGCGCGCGCCATGCCGTCTCGCCGCTGCGCGATTTGAGCGTATGGCGTGTCGCGCTCGGCATCGGCATGCTCTGCGTACCGCAGGCTGCGGTCATCACGTTTACCGCCGTCTTTCTGCACGACTTCGTTCACGCGAATCTCATGACGATCAGCGCGACCCTCGTAACCGTGCAAGCAGGCGCCTCCGTCGCACGCATCTGGAGCGGCCGCTGGACCGATCGACGCGGCAACCGGCGCGCGTATCTGCGCGCCTGCAGTCTCATTACCGCGCTCCTGTTTGCGGTGATCGCGATCGTCGTCATATTGATGGCGGGCGCCGGTCCCCACGGTCAAACGCAACGCGTGATGCTGGCGGGCATGCTTGCCATGGCCGGTTTGTGCGCATCGGCATGGCACGGTGTCGCATTCACCGAACTCGCGACACTCGCCGGCACGCGCCGTGCGGGCACGTCTCTCGCGATGGGCAACACGGGCGCATTCATGACGTTGTTCGTTACACCGCTGGCTATTCCGCTGCTTTTGTCAGCGGGATCATGGCCCGCGGTGTGGGCCGCAGCGAGCGTGTGCGCGCTCCTGGCAATACTCGTATTTCCGCGGCCGCTGCCCCGCGCAACCGCGCGCTCGACTGCCGCTCGGGTCTGACGGTACGCCGACGTACGGGTCGTCAGCGGGATATGGGCGCCTGGGCGGACCTGAGTACCCGCCTTTGTATCGATCGGTGTCTATCAGAACCGGTAGCCGATGCCTGCCTGGATCATGTCCGCATCGAGACTGTTGCGCGTGACCACGCGGTTCCATGTGACCCGCGCAAGCCAGCGCTTGCTGAACCGGTAACTCGCGGACAGCGACACGAGTCCCGATATCGTGCCTTTGATGCCGGCCGAGCCGGGCGTGTCGAAGACGTCGATCGCGTAGTAAGCGCCCGCACCGGCCGCGAGCGTCAGATGCTCGTTGAAGAATGCGCGCGTGAGCCAGAGCTGTGTGGCGAGGCCGTTGCGCCGTACGGCAGCGGGCACGTTTTCGTGCATGTACGTCGCGGTCCAGTCGAGATACCTGAAGAGGCCTCGCCGATACTCGACGCTCGTCGAGAAGCCCGATTCGGAGTTGAGCGAGTTCTTGATCGTCTCGCCGGCCAGCACCGTGAATTCATTGCTGGTCACACGATCGCTGCGGCTGACTGGCCGGTCGCGCGGGCCCGGCTCGTCGGGCGCGTCGAGCTGGTAGCCGACGCCGAACAGGATGCCGGTCGTATTCGGTCCGCCGTTCAGCTGCACGCGGTTTAGCTGCAGCTGCATGATCCAGCGATTCGACGTGTAGTACGCGGCGCGCACGCTCATCAATGCGCCCCAGCCGTGGTTGTTCATGAAACCGTTCGGGCCGTTCGACACGGTGTCGGAGTACCGATAAGGGCCGACGCCGGCCGACAGCACGAAGCGCCGGTTCTCGAGCGGCAGCCGCCCCCACAGCTGAATGCTCTGCCCGTCGCGATGGTGATCGGGCAGGTGCCCCTCGTTGAGCCATGCGATGCCGAGCGCCGCGTATCGGCCAAGCCCCTCCTGATAGTCGAATGCCCACGAATACGTGTGTGAACCGGCACCGGTCAGCGCTCCGCCGAAGAGCGCGAATTCCTGTGCGCTCGCGCGTTCTGCGTGGCAGGCGCCGACGCCGACGAGCAAGGTGGTCAGCAAGCGAAGCAGCGAAAAGCGCGATGTCCGGCTGGACAGTTGAGAAGTCGATTCGCCACGATCGGCAGGCATCAAACGAGACACCAGCACTTCCTCCCATGCAGAGAACTAAAAGAAAAGCAAGGCATTGGCAAACATTGTCTGACTTAGCAATCGTTCAACTCAGATATACCTGATGTTGTGCCGACAATTACCGACACTTTGCCACAGTGACGTCGGGAATGCAGATTCATGCTCAATCTGGAATCGCAACAACTGAGGAATTGATAAGAACTGACAAGAAGATCGGTCACTCCGGTGGGTCTGCTTAAGGCGTCTGTGAGCCAACGACGCCGTGATTCAGAATATTCGCCGAGAATTTTCAGACGTTGCTTCAAAGAAAATTGAAAATTGGGAATGGCAGATTAAATAGGTTAACTTGGTAATCCTGATCGGTTATTTTATTGGCTTCTTTCGAATTTTTGACGATTCGGAACTCTCTGATTCTATTTCTTTGCGCAAGATGTTTTGATTACGATTCCCGCACGCCTTTTGCCGCCTCTATTGGTCATCGAGTACCGACGGTCTTAAGCACCCTTGGCCGGAAGTCCAGCAGGCCGCAATGTCGAACCCCCCGTTCTCCATGTCACGCGAATGGGCGCGTCAGGAACACCAACAACAAACAAATATCGAGGGAGCATCCGTGAATCTACGAGTCATTCTGGCGGACGATCATCCGTTCGTACTGCTCGGCATCCAGGCCACGCTTGCAGAACAGTGCGACGTGCGTGTAGTCGGTGAGGCGACGAGTCCGGCGTCGCTGTTCGAAGTCATGCAGGGCACCGCATGCGACGTGCTCGTCACCGATCTCGCCATGCCGAACGAATCAGGCGATGCCGAAGACGGACTGCGGCTGATCCGCCGCATCCGTAGCGACTGGCCTGAAGTGCGCATCGTCGTGCTGACGAGTCTGACCAATGCAGCGATTCTTCGTTCGATCATCTCGGCGGGCGTGCTCGGCATGCTCAATAAGATCGAGTCGATGGACGAACTCGCAGCCGCAATTCGTGCAGCGGGTGCCGGGCGCCCGCACGTAAGCCGCTCGGTGCTCGACGCACTCTCGTCGACCAACGGCGAAACGTTGAAGCTGCTGCCGATGCGCGATCTGTCTCCGCGCCAGACCGAAGTGCTGCGCCTGTTCGTGCGCGGTCATTCGATCTCCGAGATCGCCCAGCATCTCGGCCGCGACGTGCGCACGGTCAGCCGCCAGAAGCGCGACGCAATGGCGAAGCTTGGCGTGAGCAACGATCCCGGCCTGTTCGCGTTTGTGCGTGCACACGGCCTCTCATGACGCGGTCTTACATGACCCGAAATTCTTCAGATATCGAATGTGTTTTGTTGCGAATTCTCATTGCTAATTCGGAGCAATCTTATGTCTGTCCGG
Source organism: Paraburkholderia sp. SARCC-3016 (assembly GCF_031119615.1). NCBI lineage: Bacteria > Pseudomonadati > Pseudomonadota > Betaproteobacteria > Burkholderiales > Burkholderiaceae > Paraburkholderia > Paraburkholderia sp. SARCC-3016. Next base: position 18,754 of record NZ_JAVHZD010000001.1, read on the forward strand.
CACTAAATGCATGATTCTCGCCGGGTGCAGCTAACGCTCCGTTATTTGGCCTTAGGACACGGATCAAAAGGAGCTTTTTCAATGAATGCCAGGAACGACATCACCGCGCCAGTTCGAACGATCATTGCCGACGATCATCCGCTCGTGCTGCTGGCGATTGAGAATCTGATGTCGACGTATCCCAACATGGAGGTCGTGGGACGCGCTGCAGATTCTTCTCAGTTATTCGCCGAAGCGGGGCGAGTGTCGTGCGATCTGGTCGTTATGGATCTGTACATGCCCGGTGGCATGTACGGCGATGGACTCGACATGGTTCGCGAATTCCGGGCGCGGTTCCCCGAGGTCGTGCTTGTCGTGCTGACCATGGAAACCGACGCGGACGCGCTGCAGAAGGTCATCGCGCTCGGCGTCGGCGCCATTGTGAGCAAACGTGACCGGATCGACCTGATTCATGTTGCGATCATCACGGCACTTGCGCACGAGTGCTATCTCGGCCCCGCGATCCGCGTGCTGCTTGCGGATGCAACGATCGCCCGCAGACTCGACTACGTTCGTCAAGTGTTGTCTCGGCGCGAGCTCGAAGTTCTGACTCTTTACGCGTCTGGCTTGGGCGTGACTGAGATCGCGTCGAAACTCGGCCGCAGCGTTAAGACCATCAGCGCGCAGAAGTGCACGGCGATGCGCAAGCTGTCGTTGCATAGCGACGCCGATATGTTCAGGTTTGCCGTCGAACACGGTGTCGTTTCCGCCGATCGGGCGTAGGCCGCTTACCGGCTACGCCTCGAACGCACAGCAATCGCGCTCGCCAGCCGTCGGGTCGGGCTCCTCGCTGTTCGTGTTCACCTTGGTGGCAACGGACAGCGAGCGTGACGCGATGCGACGCGAAACATGCATAACTGGTGGCACAAGCCCGGGGATTCGCGACGTGCGGGGCTGTCCACACGCAGACAAAGAACAACATGGATCAGACTATCCGGATCATCGTCGCCGATGACCACAGCAGCGTTCGCCTCGGCGTCAGCAAACTGCTCGGCAGCGTCCCCCATATGTCGGTGGTGGGCGTGGCGTCGGACACGCTCGCGCTTGCCGAATTGCTCGATACGTGCCCGTGCGATCTGATCGTATCGGACATCGGCATGCCGGGCATCGACGGGGAGAGCAACGCAATCATCTTTTTGCGGCGCACGCTGCGTTACGTACCTCAAGTACCGATCGTCATTCTGACGATGATCCATCAAACGAGAACATTGGCGGGACTGTTGAACATGGGCGCGGCCGCGATCGTCGACAAACGTGACGCCGCCGCTTCGCTGATTACCGCAATCGAAGCCGCGTATGCGGGCCGGCGCTTCCTGTCGAAGCACGCCCGCGAAGCAATCGGCGACGCCGCGAAAGTGCAGCCGGGCGCCGCGGTGCTGAGCGCACGCGAGTGGGAAGTGTTCAGACTCTATGTGCAGGGCCTGACGATCCAGCAGATCGCCGAGCGGCTCTCGCGCAGCGGCAAGACGATCAGCACGCAGAAGCGCAACGCGATGCGCAAGCTGGGGCTCGAAGATGAGCTCAGCCTGATCGCATATGCGAGGCAGATCGGTTTGACGTGACACCCGACGCACGCGTTTTACGTTTCTCATGCAGCGAACGAAGAACAAAGTTCACACACTTGTTCAGTGTTTCCTTCATTTAAGAATAGTCCGATTAACCTGACCCGGCATCGACTCGACAATTTGCGGTCGCGCCCGGCCGCTGCCGGGCACGCCGCGCCCGGAAATGATTCGTTATGCACAACGATATGCGAGTGGCGCAACACTGAGGGGTAGCCATCGCAGGCTGGCCTTCGTCGATATGTGACGCATGGACGGGAAATCGCAATGGCAAGCCTGGGTAAACGGTTGGTAGTCGAAGGTGCCGGTACGGCCTGGCTCGTATTCGTCGGTTGCGGCAGCGCGGTCCTGAACGCGGGGGCGGTGCAGCAGGGTTGGGGCGTACTGGAAGTGCCGTTTGCATTCGGTCTCGCGTTGACGACGGCGATCGCGGTACTCGGACGCGTGTCGGGCGCGCATTTCAATCCCGCGGTGACGATCGGCTTTGCGACTGCACAGCGCTTCCCGATTCGCGATCTGCTGCCGTACATCGCGGCTCAACTGATCGGGGCGCTGCTCGGCGCCGCACTGCTCGCCTATGTGGCGAGCGGCCGGCCGGGTTTCGATCTCAGCGCCAGTGCGTTCGGCGCGAACGGCTACGGCGATCATTCCCCGTCCGATTACCGGCTTCGTGCGGCGCTCGCCGTCGAGTTCGCGATGTCGTTCGTGTTCGTCTTCGTCAATCTCTCGATGCTGGCGCGAAACAGGTCGGCATCGTTCGCACCGTTCGTGATCGGCGCCTGCTTCACGCTGATCTATCTGGTTGCGACGCCCGTGACCAATGCATCGGTCAACCCTGCGCGTTCGACCGCCGCGGCGCTCTTCGTCGGCGACTGGGCGCTCGATCAGCTGTGGCTATTCTGGGCCGCGCCGATGGCCGGCGGTCTGCTCGCGGGCCTCGCGTACCCGCTGATGTGTGAACCGGGCAACGCCGCTAACGCATACGACGTGCACGAAGACGGGGCCGCTCCCCGCGGCTTCCGCTGATGGCGGGCCATGACCGCCGCGCGCGCGTGACGATGCAGAACGAAACCGGCGCGCGCGCCCGGCTTTACCGTCCCGCCGGCCGCTCGCTGCGTCGCTGGATAGTGCGAGCGTTGATGCTGGTGGCGCTGTTTGCGGTGTATCGGTCACTCTTCGCATCGCCTGCCGTTATCGACGCGGCGCCGTCATCCGGTGCGCGCAGTACGCAAACCTTTCCCCGCAAACTGACGATCGGCGTGCTCGCGAGCGGGTGGTCGCCGTTCGAAGAGTTCGACGACGGTGAGCTGACCGGCCTCAGCGTGGATTACCTGCGCGCGCTTGCGGGCCCCAATGTCGAATTCGACGTGAAAACCTATGCGGACATGCCGCAACTGCTCGCCGCTGCATGCGCGAATCAGATCGACGTGTTGATGAGCGTCGCGCGCACGCCCGAACGGGAGCATTGCGTCGTGTTCACCGCACCGTATTTCGAAGCGTCGACTTCGGTCGTCACCCGCACGGACGATGTCGACGCGCCCGAGCGCGTGCGAAGCGGCGCCGTGCGCGTCGCGGTCGAGCGCGGCTTCCTGCTCGACAGCGTGTTGCGCGAGCGTTTTCCGCGCGCGCGCATCGACGCGTTCGAAGACACGGCGGCGGCCTTGCATGCGGTCGAACGTGGCGACGACGATGTCTATTTCGGCTACACCCCTGCGGTGCAGCACTACCTCGCTCATCACGAATTCGCCGCGCTCAAGGTGGCCCTGGAAGAGCGGCCGCGCAACAGCGAATTGCGCTTCGCCGTGCCGCGCAGTCGGACCGTCTGGCGCAATGATCTCAATCGCGCGTTGACGGCGTTGCCTGCGGAACAGGCGGTCGCGATCCGTACGCGCTGGATCGCGGACGCCCACCGCGTGCCCACGGCTGCCGCGATGCCGGCCGGCGACGACGCGCGCAAGGAAGGCAATCCGACCGTCACCGCATTGCGTTTGCTGCCGCTGCTGATCGGCATCGGCGTCACGCTGCTCGTGACCTTGCGCGCGTACTCGCTGCTGCAGCGCGAGGTGCGGCGCCGCGAGCAAACGGAGCGCGAACTCGCCGCGCAGCTGAACTTCCAGCAGACGATGATGGAGATGGTGCCGTACCCGCTCGTCGCGAAAGATCTGAGCCGCCGCTATATCGCCGTCAATCAGGCGTTCGAACGGCTGACCGGCTTGAGCCGCGCAGCGGTGATCGGCCGAACGAGCACCGATGTGCTTGCGTGGGGCGAAGAAAACATCGAAAACCTCGAGCGTTTGACGGCGCATTCGTTGGCGACGGGCGAGCGCGCGGAAGCCGAACTGCAGTTCTCCGATCACGCGGGCGACGACCGCCGCGGCCTGTTTTCGGTCTGCATCTGCCACGACGTCGATGGCGCGCCGTCGTGCGTGCTCGGCACGCTTATCGACATCACGGACATCCGCCGCGCCGAGATGCTTGCGCGCGAAACCGAGCGGCGTCTTTTCGACGTCACGCGATCGTTGCCCGCGGTCGTGTTCCAGCTGCGGCGCGCGCCCGACGGCGCGTATTCGTTCCCATATATCGGCGGCGATACGAAATACTGGCTCGGCCGCGACAGCGGCACGCTGATGCGCGGCAGCGCCGTGAACTTCGGCCGCGTCAGCGTGGCAGACCGCCCGCTCGTGATGGCCGCGCTCGAGCGCTCGGCGAGCGCTGCGACGCCGATCCATCTCGAGTTCCGAATGGCGAGCATCGACGATTCGCGCTGGGTGCGCGCCGAACTCGTGCCGCGCGCCGAGGCGGATGGCGGCACGGTCTGGAGCGGCTACTGGGTCGACGCGAGCGCGGAGCGCTTGCGTTCCGATGAACTCGCGCGCGCCCGCGATCTTGCCGAAGCCGCGTCGCGCGCCAAAGACGACTTCCTCGCGATGATGAGCCATGAAATCCGCACGCCGATGAACGGCGTGCTCGGGCTCGTCGAAGTGCTCGAGCGCACGCGGCTCGACGCGGACCAGGGCGAGATGCTGCGGATGATCCACGAATCGGCCGGCGCGCTGCTGCAGATTCTCGACGACCTGCTCGACTATTCGAAGATCGAAGCAGGGCGTCTCACGATCGAAACCGAGCCGCTCGATCTGCGCGATATGGTCGATACGGCCGTCGGGCTGCTCGCCGCGCGTGCCCACGAAAAAGGCCTGAAGGTGCGCGTCGATGTCGAGCCGCAGGTGGCGGCCGTGATGCGCGGCGATAGCGTGCGCTTGAGGCAGATCCTTTTCAATCTGCTTGGCAATGCGATCAAGTTCACGCCGTCCGGCGAGGTCGATGTACACGTGGCGGTCGCGCGGCATACCGACGCGGGACAAATGCTGCGGATCACCGTTGAAGATACCGGCATCGGCATCGCGCCCGAAGTCCAGGCCCGGCTTTTCGAGCCGTTCGTGCAAGCCGAGACGTCGACGACACGCCGCTTCGGCGGCACGGGCCTCGGGCTCACGATTTGCCGCAAGCTCGTCGATCTGATGGGCGGCACGCTCGAATTGCACAGCACGCCCGATGTCGGCACGCGCATGACGCTGCAACTGCTGATGCCGGTCGAGTCGCCGAGCTATACACTCGGCGGTTTGCGCGGCAAGCGAGGACTCGTCGCCGTCGCCGACAGGCGGGTCCGGCAGGCGCTGCTGCATTTCGGCGCGGCGCTCGGCATCGAATTGCGTGCCGTGTCCGACGGCGCGCCGGAACTGCGCGACGCGCAAGCGCTCGCCGCCGTCGATCTCGTCTTTATCGGCGATGGCTTCGAGGTTGCCGCTCACGCGCTGCCGCATGCGCGCGTGATTCGCCTGACCGAAAAGCCGAAGCCGACCGGCTATCGGATCGTCGACGATACGGTGCGCGTAAGCGTCAATCCCATTTCATGGCGCGGCCTTAGCGCCGCATGCGCGGCGGCGCTGACCGGTCTCGCACCGAAGCCCGCTCGCGAGCGCGTGCGCGGCGAGCAGATCGAGCCAGTCACGCCGCCCGATCGCGAACGGGCGATTGCGAGCGGCCGGCTCGTGCTTGTCGCCGAAGATCATCCGGTCAATCAGGAGCTGATTCGCCATCAGCTTGCGTTGCTCGGCCTCGCATGCGACGTGGTCAACGATGGCGAAGAAGCGCTGCAAGCGCTCGCACGGACGCGCTACGGCTTTCTGATCACCGATTGCCATATGCCGAATCTTTCGGGTTACGAACTGGCGCGCCGCGTACGCGCCAGCGAGACGGGCGGCGCGGCACATCTGCCGATCGTCGGCATCACGGCGAATACCGCGGCCGAAGATCTGAAAGCGTGCCGCGACGCAGGCATGGACGATTGCCTGATCAAGCCGACGCGGATCGCTACTTTGCGTGAGCATCTGAGCCGCTGGATCGCAGCCGACGGTCATCGCCGGCCGGGGCACGACCATGCCCCGGTTGTGGACAGCGATAACGCTTCGGCGTCCGGCGCGGCGCCGTCGGCGGCCACGGAAAGCCGCGATGGAGCGGCCGAGTTGTTCGTGCCCGTCGACCTCGCGCATCTGACGCGCATCTGGGGCAGCGAATCGACGGTGAAAGCGTTGCTCGATTCGTTCGTCTCGTCGGTCCGCGACGATGTGCGCGCGTTGCCGCCGCTGCTCAAAGAGCCCGACGTCGACGCATTGCGCGCGTGGCATCATCGCGTCGCGGGCGCGGTCGGCGTGCTGCAATATCCGCCGCTTTTCAGCATCCTCGAAGACTATCGCCGCGGCATCGCCGGCAGCGAGCCCGAGCGTCTGCGTGTCGATGGCCTTGCGCTCGTGCGCAAGTGCAATGCGATGCTCGACGGCATCGAAGGGCAAGCGGCGCTGCTCGCCTAATGGAAGCCGCGCGATGCGGCTTCCACGCCAACCCCGAAGAGGCGCGCGACGTTGCCATATGCGTGTCTTCGAATTCAACTAGTATGTGCGCAGAAGTTCGACACGGGTTCCGATTCGGAGATAACGACGATGGCCATTCGTAAGTTGAAGCTTGCTGCAATGTTGTTTGTGCTTGTCTCGAGCGCCGCATGTGCGGATACCGTAGCGCTGAAGGCGGATCTCGAGCCGTCGAGCGAAGTGCCGCCGCGCGTGAGCCACGGCCACGGCGCATTGAACGCCACGTTCGATACGGCGACGAGTTCGCTGCAATGGACGATCACGTACGATGGCTTGTCCGGACCCGCGACGGCCGCGCACTTTCATGGTCCGGCGCCGGTCGGCCAGAACGCGGCGGTCGTGGTGCCGATCGACAAGAAGGCGCTGGCGAATCCGATCAAGGGTTCGGCGACGCTCACCGAAAAGCAGGTCACGGACCTGCTGGCGGGGCAGTGGTACTTCAACATCCATACCGCGCAGAATCCGATGGGTGAAATTCGCGGGCAGGTGCTGCCGGCGAATTGAGGGCGGCGAAAGCAGCGGACGCTGCCTCGCCGATCATCAAACGCACCGGCATACGAACTTCTTCGTTTGCCGGTTCTTTCTTTCTGCTGACGGTTTTCTACGGTCGGCACGCTTCACGCGAACGCACGTACCATGTATCGATGTCCGATCGACGGAGCGTGTCCCGATGAGTTGGCAAAGCGCGTTGGCCTGCTGGATTCTGCGCCGCCAGTTCCTGCCGCACACACAGCGTCCCGAAGTCAGTGCCGAACACGCGCGCGCAATGACCGCAAGGCGCGTCTGGTCGCCGCGTGTGCCGCGCGGCTGGCAGTTGCGTGAGCAGTACCGGGAAAGCGACTGGCCGCTGCGCGGCGAATGGCTCGACCCCGAAGCGGCCGTCGGCTCGGCGCGCGTGCCGACCATCCTTTATCTGCACGGTGGCGGCTATTACTTCTGCTCGCCGCGCTCGCATCGCGCCGTATCGTTCGGCCTCGCGACGCGCACAGGCGCGCGTGTCTTCTCGCTCGACTACCGGCTCGCGCCCGAGCATCGTTTTCCCGCAGCACTCGACGACGCGATTGCGGCGTACCGCCGTCTGATCGCGGCCGGCGCCTTGCCTCAAACGCTCGTGGTGGCAGGCGACTCCGCCGGCGGCGGCCTCGCGCTCGCCACGCTCGTAGCGTTGCGCGATGCGGGCGACCCGCTGCCGGCGGGCGCGCTGCTGTTTTCGCCGTGGACCGATCGTGCCGCCGCCGGCGCGTCGATCGAAACCAACGACGGCGCGGATCCGATGTTCAGCGGCGCCTCGGTTGCCCGCGCCGCAAGGCTGTATCTCGGCGACACGCCCGCGACGCATCCGTATGCGTCGCCGGTCTATGCGGACATGCGGAACCTGCCGCCGCTTTTCATTCAGGCCGGCCGCACCGAAGTGCTGCTCGACGACGCACGGCGTGTCGCGGCGCGCGCGACGCAAGCGGGCGTCGCAGTCGAATTCGAGGTCTGGCCGAAGGTGCCGCACGCGTGGCACTTGTGGACGCCGTTCATGCCGGAAGCACGGCGAGCGCTCGACGATGCCGCGCATTTCGTGCGTCGCGTCACGCCGCTTCGCGACGCTGCTTAAGCGCCGGGCGAGACGTCGATTGCCTGATACGCGGCCCGCACGGCGTCGGGTCCATAGCGGCGCTCGAGCCGCCGGACCGTGAAGTGGCCATGCGCGATATGCTGGAAGTGATCCATAAACACGGTGTTGACCATGGCGCCCAGCACTGCGCCGATTGCCGGAATCGACTTCGCGGCGACCTGTTCGCTGACCTGCACCGAGAAGCGCGAGGCGATCGTGCTCAACAGACGCAGCAGCGCCGCGGACCCATGCGATGTAAAGCCCTTCGACGCGATTTCCGACGACGCCTTCGACACCGCCTGCGCAAGCGCACCGCGCATGATGAAGTAGCCGTAGTCGGCATCGTCGTCGGCTTTCGAGGTGCCGCCCATGCCGAGCACGGTCAGGCACTGCAACTGCGTATCGATCGACGCGAGGTCTTCGCCCTCGCTGCGCGCGATATCGCAGATCGAACGGAACATCAGTGTCGTCGTGACCGGCAGTTCGACCGGCAACGCCAGCATGCCGAACGCGCCGCCCGCAGCGCCCGTCGTCGCCACCGCGAACTTGTGCAGCAGATTGCTCGGCTTGTCGTTGGCCGCGAGCGGCACGGCGCGGCCCAGCGTGCGCAGCGCGATCTGCAGGCACTTGCGCAGCGCCGCCTGCGTCGCGTCGTTGACCTTTTCGTTTGCGGCAGCCGGTATCTTCGCGATCAGCTTCTCGATCGGCGAGCCGACGATACCCGCGAGTTTCATCGCGAGCGCCGGACTTTCGAGCTCGTGCTTCGCGCGCCGCAGCGCGTTCAGGTCGTCGGGCGATAGCGTTTCTGTTTCAGGCAGGTCAGACGAAATGGGATCCATGTCACTCCTCGATACGCGCGAATAGCGGCCGCGTGTCGTGCGCGACGCGTCGCTGGCAGGTTCCACGCAAGATTAGAGCCTGTCGGCATGGTATGATTCCGTATCGTTGACTTGTCAAAAGTTGCGCAGACAAAAATGGCTGTTCACACCGCCGCTCACCATTCGAGTGGGCAAGTTTTGCCGTTCAGGGAATCGCTGCTCGCGATGCTCGGCGTTTCGTTTGTCTCCATGCTCGTCGCGCTCGACCAGACCGTGGTCGGCACCGCGCTGCCGACCATCGTCGCGGAACTCAGAGGCTTCGAGCTGTACGCGTGGGTCGCCACCTCGTATCTGCTGACCTCGGTCATCACCGTGCCGATCTTCGGGCGTCTTGGCGATTACTACGGGCGCAAGCCGTTCGTCATCGCGTCGATCATCGTGTTCACGGGCGCGTCGATGCTGTGCGGCGCGGCGAACAGCATGCTGTTCCTCGTGGTTGCGCGCGGCTTGCAGGGCATCGGCGGCGGCATGCTCGTGGGTACCGCGTTCGCCTGCATTCCTGATCTGTTTCCCGACTCGGTCGTGCGTTTGCGCTGGCAGGTGTTGATGAGCACGGCATTCGGCATCGCGAATGCAATCGGGCCGTCGCTCGGCGGTTTCCTCACGCAGTATTACGGCTGGCGCTCGGTGTTTTACGTGAACATACCGGTCGGCCTGATCTCGCTGTTTTTCGTGTGGCGCTATCTGCCGCATCTGCGGCATGTCGCGCATCAAGGCAAAATGCGGCTCGACTGGCCCGGCGCGCTGCTGATCGCGCTTGCGCTCGGAAGCTTGCAACTCTTCGTCGAAATGCTGCCGAAACACGGTTTTGGCGTTTCGTCGGGTGCGCTGCTCGCCATCAGCGTCGCGTCGTCGTATGCGCTGTGGCAATGGGAGAAGCGTTTTCCGCAAGCGATTCTTCCTGCCGACATGTTCAAGAACCGCAGTCTCAACGCGCTGTTCGTGCTGGCGGTGCTGGCCGGCTTCTCGATGTTCTCGATTCTGTTCTACGCGCCGTTGCTGTTCCAGGGCGGTTTTGGCATGACGCCGAACGAGGCGGGACTGGTCATTACGCCGCTTGTCGTGTTCATCACGATCGGCAGCATCGCGAATGGACGGATCGTTTCGCGCGTGCGCAATCCGAATCTGATGCTGTATATAGGCTTTGTGCTGTTGACCGTCGCGTGTCTCGGCGCCGCGATTTCGATGCGCACGATGCCGCACTGGGTGCTGATGATGTTGATGGTGCTGGCGGGACTCGGCCTCGGTTTCGTTCTGCCGAACCTGACGATTTTCGCGCAGCAGACCGCGGGCCGCGAGCATTTCGGCATTGCAACGGCGCTGCTGCAGTCGCTGCGGATGATCGGCGGCACGCTCGGCACGGCGATCACCGGCACACTGGTTACGCAGATGTATACGCACGGTGTGCGCAATGCGCTCGAGCGTGATCATGCGAGCCGCTGGTATAACGAACTCGGCGACCCGCAGATTCTCATCGATCACGGCGCGCAGGCGAGCCTGCTTGATCAGCTCCATCGCGCGGGCCACGATGGAGCGGTCCTGCTCGAAGCGGCGCGTGGCTCGCTCGTCTCGGCGATCCATATGGGGCTTGCGATCGCTACACTGGTTGCGTTCGTGTCGGTCTGGCAAAGCCGGCGCGTGCCGCCCGTGAAGCTCACGCGCAAGCTCGAACCGACGGTGGCCGCCGAATGACCGATCGATGGGTGCCGCATCGATGTTTCAACGACTTCAGTTGGGTAGCAACTACATGGAAGAACAGGACCGGATCGCGATCCTTCATCAGTTCGGCCGCACGTATCGCGCGTTCATGTCGGCATTCGAGGCGCAAGTCGGGCATCCGATGCCGCGCTGGCGGATCATGCTCGCGCTGTACGAGCAGGACGGCGAGTTGTCGCAAAAGCGACTCGTCGAAAAGCTGCGCGTCGATCCGGGCGCGTTGACGCGCCAGTTGAAGTCGCTCGAAGCGCTCGGCTGGATCGAACGCAGCATGGATGCGCGCGACAATCGCATTACGAACGTGCGGCTCACGGAAGACGGCCGCGCCACGATCGAGGCAAGCCTGCCCAGCCGCAACGCGTTTCTGCACGAGACGATGGCAACGCTGCCTGACGATGCGCTTGCGGCCTTGTCGAGCGCGTTGGGTATGCTCGAAGCGCGCATCGGCGAGGTGGCGACAGGGTCGCCGGCACGCGGGGCCGTAACGGGCAGTTGAAGCGGGCAGTTGAAGCGGGCAGTTGAAGCGGGAACTGAAGGTATCAATCGGAGCGGGCAACGGGAATTACAACAGAAGTCACCACCCGGCCCGATCAGAAAAACGTCTCGATGACTTCCGTGACGCGATACGACGGGTCGACGACGAGCACCTGACGCCATTTGTCGAAAGTCAGGCACGGATGCGAAATGTCGAACGCGATCATGTCGCCGACTTGCAGATCCGCACCAGCCGGAATCCGCATATACGCGTGCTGGTCCATCATGTTGAACACTTCCCAGCCTTCGCTTGCGGCGACCTCGCGCGGCGCAGTGTTGCCGGGCCGATAGTGGCGCGCCGGTTCGGGCAGCCCCGCGTCGAACGCCGCGTCGCGCTTGCCGAAGCCGATGATCGCGAGGTCCGGTTCGGGAATCGACTGCACATAGGCCCACAACTGCAGCGCGGGCAGCAAACCTGCGCCCATTTTCCTTGCCACCGGATTGCGCGCGAAGATGTCGGTCTGCGCCTTCCGATAGACGCCGACGTCGTGCGTCACATAGCAGCCGGGCCTCAAGACGATTTCGACCTGGCTCGCGTCGGCCGTTTGCGCAAACTCTTCGGCGACGATGTCGTACCACGCGGAACCGGCGCCTGAAAGAATGGCCGGCGTGCGCGCAAATCGCTTCGCGTCGAGCAGCGCGCGTGTCGTTGCGACCGCCGCGCGCAGAAACGCGCGTACGGCCTGCTCCTCTTTCAGTACGCCCTCGTAAAGCTCGATGCCCGCAAGCTGCAGCGAGTCCGGGCAGCGCGCGATCGCGTCGAGCACCGCCTTCAGTTGCGCACCGTCGCGCACGCCGGTGCGTCCACCGGGCACGCCGAGCTCGATCAGCACGTTGAGCTGCTTGCGCACCGAACCGAAAAACTTCCCTAGCTGCTCGACGCCGGCGACCGAGTCGACGAGACAGTAGAACTCGAAGTCCGGATCGCTGAGCAACTCGGCGATCATCAGCATGTTGCGCTTGCCGACCAGTTGATTGGCCATCAGCACGCGCGAGATGCCGCCGTGAAATGCGGCTCGCACCTGGTGCGCCGTGGCGAGCGTAATGCCCCATGCGCCGGTTTCGATCTGCTTACGGAACAGTTGCGGCGCCATCGTGGTCTTGCCGTGCGGCGCGAGCTTCACGTTGTATTCGGCGACGAACGCCTGCATCCATTTGAGGTTGTGTTCGATGCGGTCCGCGTAAAGCACCGCGGCCGGCAGGCTGACGTCTTCGTCGAGCAGATTCCATTCGAGACGGCCCGCGTCGGTCAACTGGATGCTCGTGCCCGGGACGTTGCCGAGCCCTTTGCTGAATGGATCGATCGTTGGGCCCTGATAGTTTGTAACTTTCATCTCGTGCTACTCCATCGTGCGGTTAGCGTATGGTTGGCGCGCAGTGTCTGTGTCGTTCTACGGCAGCAAAGTTGACTTCGACATGTTACAGAAAGTACGATGGCCCGGAGCAGTGGTATTAATTATCAGCGTCCCTCTCCCACCTCTGCCTGGCGCATGCGTCAAGCCGCAGTGCATGCGGCCGCGGCGACTTTCAGCGATCTTCAATGAACTCCAGCGCCGAACCGCTCGCCTTCGATATCGTCGCGCGTATCGCCGAATGCGCACCCGGGTTGCGCTCCGCCGAACGCAAGGTGGCCGCGCTGATTCTCGACGATCTGACCGGCGCATCGCATGCGAGCATAGGTGAAATAGCGCACCGTGCGGATGTCAGCATCGCCACCGTGACGCGTTTTGCGAAAGCTGTCGGCTGCCGCGACGTGCGCGAACTGAAACTGCGACTCGCGCAAGCGGCAGCGGTCGGCCAGCGTTTTCTCGCGCGCAGCGCGCCGGCTGCCGCGCCCGAGCCCATCGCCACGCGCGTGTTCGACGACGTGCAGACGGCGCTCACGCACAATCACCAGTTGCTGCTGCAAGCGCCGATTCCGACGCAGCCGCCGCGCTGCGCGCCGCACGCATGATCTACGTGTACGGCATGGGCGGCGGATCGACCGCGCTTGCCGACGAGATGCGCTTCAGGCTCGTACGCCTGGGCCGGCCCGTCGCGACGTATCAGGACGGTTTGCTGCAGCGGATGGTGGCGAGCACGGTATCACGCGATTGTGTCGTGATTGCGTTGTCGGCCACCGGACGCGTGCCCGAAATGGTCGATAGTTGCCGGCTCGCGCGCAGCTACGGCGCGACGCTCATTGCGCTGACCGCGCCCGCATCGCCGCTCGCGAAGCTCGCGGACTGGCTGATTCCGATCGTCGCGTTCGAAACCGATTTCATCTACAAGCCGTCGTCGTCGCGCTATGCGATGCTGCTGGCGCTCGATGTGCTCGTCACCGAACTGGCGGTCAGTCAGGGCGACGAAAGCCGCGAGTTGCTACGCCGTATGAAGCATGCGCTCGATGCGCATCGTGGCGGCGGCGAGCGTCAACCATTAGGAGACTGACCCATGCATTCGCACCCCGAAGCTGCCGATACGCTGATCGTCGGTGCGCAGCTCTACGACGGCACGGGCGCGCCGCCGGTCGAGCGCGACATCGCGCTGCGCAATGGGCGCATTGCCGCGATCGGCAACCTGTCGAACTGGCTCGCGGAAGACGTGATCGAGGCGAACGGCCTCGCGCTCGCACCGGGTTTCATCGACGTCCACACGCACGACGACACGCACGTGATCCGCGCGCCGCAGATGCTGCCGAAAATCTCGCAAGGCGTGACGACGGTGATTGTCGGCAACTGCGGAATCAGCGCATCACCGGTTACGCTGAAGGGCGATCCGCCGGACCCGATGAATCTGCTCGGTGCGCGCGATGCATTCAGCTATCCGACGTTTGCCGCGTATGTCGATGCCGTGAATGCGGCGCGGCCGTCCGTCAACGTTGGCGCGCTGATCGGCCATACCGCGCTGCGCAACAACCAGATGGACCGGCTCGACCGCGCGGCGAGCGCGCAGGAAATCGAACAGATGCGCGCGCAACTGAAGGAAGCGCTCGCGCACGGCGCGCTCGGGCTCAGTTCGGGTCTCGCATACGGCTCCGCATTCGCCGCGCCGACCGAGGAAGTGATGGCGCTTGCCGAGCCGCTCGCCGAAGCGGGCGCGCTCTACACGACGCATATGCGCACCGAGTTCGATGCGATTCTCGACGCGATGGACGAGGCGTACCGCATCGGCCGCCATGCACGCGTGCCGGTCGTGATCTCGCATCTGAAATGCGCGGGGCCGGCCAACTGGGGGCGCAGCGGCGAAGTGCTCGCATCGCTCGAAGGCGCGCGGCGCATGCAGCCGATCGGCTGCGATTGCTATCCGTATAGCCGCAGTTCGTCGACGCTCGACGTCAGGCAGGTGACCGGCGATATCGACATCACCATCACATGGTCGACGCCGCACCCGGAGATGGCGGGCAAGCTGATCAAAGACGTGGCGAACGAGTGGGGCGTCACGCAACAGGAAGCGGCGAAGCGCTTGCAGCCGGCGGGCGCCGTGTATCACAACATGTCCGAAGACGACGTGCGGCGCATCCTGTCGCATCCGGCGACGATGATCGGCTCCGATGGCCTGCCGAACGATCCACTGCCGCATCCGCGCCTGTGGGGCGCGTTTCCGCGCGTGCTTGGCCACTATGCGCGCGATCAGCAACTGATTTCGCTCGAAGAAGCGGTACGCAAGATGACGAGCCTCTCGGCGCACCGCTTCGGATTGACGCAGCGTGGCGAAGTGCATGTCGGCTATCACGCCGATCTCGTGCTGTTCGACCCGGCGCGCGTGAGCGATGCGGCCACGTTCGAGCAGCCGCAGCAGGCAGCGGACGGCATCGAGGCCGTGTGGGTGAACGGCGTGCTGTCGTATCGCGACGGTGCGCCGACCGGCGAGCGCGCCGGACGATTTGTGGCACGCGGTGCGCGGGCCTCGACGGATCAGGCGCCGCACGATTTTTGAACCGTATCTGACTATCTCTTCGAAGGGAGTAAACGATGAAGCGTTATGGTGTGGAAGGCGGAAAGGGAACGGGCGGTCAGCATATGCCGTTTGCTCGCGCGGTCGAAGCGGACGGCTGGCTTTATGTGTCCGGCCAGACGCCGATGGAAAACGGCGAAGTGATCAACGGCGGCATCGTCGAGCAGTCGCATAAGGCGCTGCAGAATGTGTTCGCGATCCTGAAGGAAGCGGGCTATGGCGCCGAGCATGTCGTGCGTTGCGGCGTGTGGCTCGATGACCCGCGCGATTTTGCTTCGTTCAACAAGGTGTTTCGCGAGTATTTCGGCGAACATCCGCCGGCACGCGCGTGCGTCGTGTCGAGCATGGTGATCGACTGCAAGGTCGAAGTGGATTGCGTGGCGTACAAGGCGCCGCAACGTTGATCGACGTGCCTCGATTCGAACTGTGCGCAGCGCGGCAGCGATCGATCGTCGACGGCGGCAATCTTGCGGGTACGGTGGCCGGCTCATGCAAGCTGGACTGACAGCCGCCTTGTTGGAGCGTCGGGCGTATCCCGCAAGCAAATCAGGCGCGCCCGATAGTCTTCATGCGCGGCTCATGCGACTCTACGCATCGCCGGTCCACTCGCAGGGGAAAACGACACGGAGTATTCGATGTGCGAGCATCGGGGCGGGTATTCCGTGTCAGCGTCGATACGGCGTGGGCCGGCGCCTTGTCCCGATGTTGTCTCGCATGCGCTACTGGCGCGCGGTGCGCAGATTGTCCGGCATCGGCAGATTGAAATTCGTGCGGAACGGATTGATATCGAGGCCGCCGCGCCGCGTATAGCGCGCGTAGATCGCGAGCTTGACGGGCTGACATGCGCCAAGCAGGTCGACGAACATCTTCTCGACGCACTGCTCGTGGAACCCGGTGTGGTTCCGGTACGAAATGATGTAGCGCAACAGCGACGCCTGATCGATTTGCGGTCCGACGTAGTGAATCTGCACGCTGCCCCAATCGGGTTGCCCCGTGACCGGGCAATTCGACTTCAGCAGGTTCGAATAAAGCGTCTCTTCGACGGGCGCCTCGCCATGCGCCGCTTTCAGCAGCGACGCATCGGGCACATAAATGTCGGTATCGAGATCGAGCCGGTCGAGCGAGAGCCCGTCGAATTCCTCGAGCCGGAGCTTGCCGAATTCTCCCGGCGCGGACAGATGCACGGAAACCGTCGCGCCGCACGATGCCGAGACGTCGCGCCTGATCGTATCGCGCACGACGTCGATCGAATCGAACTTCGTCTGCGCGAACGAGCCGAGATACAGCTTGAACGACTTCGATTCGACGATATTCGGCGAATCGGCAGGGACGAAGAACGTCGCGATCGCGATTTGCGGCTTGCCGCGCGCATTGAGCCACGAGAGTTCGTACGCGTTCCAGATGTCGGTGCCGAAGAACGGCAGCCGCGCCGTGATGCCGATCTGTTCGCGCGCGTTGCTGCGCGCAATCGGAAAGAGCAGCGATGCGTCGTACTGTTCGGTGTACGTGGCCGGTTTGCCGAGTGGCGATTGGTCAGGTGTCATGATGCGTTCACGATGCCGCTGACGACATGCCCGGTCGCGGTGATGCCGTGCGCGCGGGCCGTATCGCAGTAGCGAATCTGGTCGTCGAAGAAAAAGTCGGGCTCGAACTCGCGCAGGAATGCGCCTTTGTCGAGCCCGCCGAGAAACATCGCTTCGTCGATTTCGATGTTCCAGGCCATCAGCGTGCGGATCGCGCGTTCGTGCGCGGGCGCCGAACGCGCGGTGACGAGTGCGGTGCGAATACGCATCGGCGCTGCGTCATCCGCGAGTTTTTGCAGCCGGTGCAATGCCTCGAGCAGCGGCTTCAACGGACCGTCGGCTAGCGGCAGGTCGCGGTTGTCGGTCTCGTGACCGACGAACGCGTGCAAGCCTTCCTGCTGAAACACGCGTTCGGCTTCGTCGGAAAACAGCACGGCGTCGCCGTCGAACGCGATGCGGATTTCGTGCGGATACTTGCTCGCCATCCGCGCCGATTCGGGTAGCACGCGCGCGGCGGGAAAGCCGGCCGTGAGCGCGTCGCGCACGTCGTTCTGGTTCGCGGACAGAAACAGCGATGCGTTCAGCGGATGCAGATAGCCGAACGGCGCACGGCCGCGCGTGAAGACGCCGCGTTCGATCGCGAGCCCATGCTCGCGCGCCGAGCTGAACGCGCGCAACCCGCTGATCGGATCGCTGCGTGACAGAATCACCACTTCGACACGCCGTGTACCCGCATTCAGCGCAAGCAGCTTGCGGATCAGCGGAAACGCGACGCCGGGCTTCGCCGGCACATCGAGGCGTGCGCGCTGCAGCGCTTCGTAAGCACGCAGGTCGCCTTCCTCGTAGACACGGTTTTCTTCCTCGAAGTCGAACAGCGCGCGCGACGAGATCGCGACCACCAGTTTGTCTTCGAGCGTGAAGGAGGTCATCGTCAAAGCGCCATGATCAGGTCGTTCGCCGTCCGCTCAGTCCGCTCAGTCCGGTCAGGCAAGGAACAGCCGGTACACCGGATTCGCGGATTCTTCCCAGTGCGGATAGCCGAGCGTCGCGAGAAAGCGCGCGAATTCGGCGTCTTCGCTCGCCGGCACCTGGATGCCGACCAGAATCGAGCTGTAGTCCGCGCCCTGATTCCGGTAGTGGAACAGGCTGATATTCCAGTTCGGCGCCATCGACGACAGAAACTTCATCAGCGCGCCGGGCCGCTCCGGAAACTCGAAGCGGAACAGGCGCTCGTCGTGCGCGAGCGGCGAGCGCCCGCCGACCATATAACGGATGTGCTGCTTCGACAGTTCGTCGCCGGTCAGGTCGACGGTGGCGAAGCCGTGCGCTTCGAGCGAACCCGCGATGCGCGCGGACTCGTCGCGGCTCCTGATCTGCACGCCCACGAAAATATGCGCCGACTGCGCATCGGCGATCCGGTAGTTGAACTCGGTTACGCTGCGCGTGCCGATCAGCTCGCAGAAGCGCTTGAAGCTACCGCGCTCTTCAGGAATCGTCACGGCGAATACCGCTTCGCGTGCTTCGCCGACTTCGGCGCGCTCGGCGACGAAACGCATGCGGTCGAAGTTCATGTTCGCGCCGGAAGTGACCGCGATCAGCGTCTGATTCTCGATGCCCTCGCGCTCCGCGTATTGCTTGGCGCCGGCCACGGCGAGCGAGCCGGCCGGTTCGAGCACGCTGCGCGTGTCCTGGAACACGTCCTTGATCGCCGCGCATAGCGCATCGGTATCGACGGTCAGCACTTCGTCGAGATATTGCTGGCAGAGCCGGAACGTCTCCTCGCCGACGAGCTTGACGGCCGTGCCGTCCGAGAACAGGCCGACCTCGTTGAGCGTCACGCGCTTGCCGGCTTTGATTGACTGCGCCATCGCGCAGGAATCGTCGGTTTGCACGCCGATCACCTTGATCTCGGGGCGCACTTCTTTCACATACGCGGCGACGCCGGCCGCGAGCCCGCCGCCGCCGATCGGCACGAAGATCGCGTGAATCGGACCTTGATGCTGGCTCAGCACTTCCATCGCGACCGTGCCCTGGCCGGCGATCACATACGGGTCGTCGAACGGATGAACGAAGGTGAGGCCGTGCTGTTCCTGCAGACGCATCGCATGCGCATACGCGTCGCTATACGATTCGCCGGCCTGCACGACTTCGACAGTTGGGCCGCCGTGTGCGCGCACCGCATCGACCTTGACTTGCGGCGTCGTGACCGGCACGACGATGATCGCCTTCACGCCCAGACGCGCCGCCGACAGCGCCACGCCTTGCGCGTGATTGCCCGCCGACGCGGTGATTACGCCACGCGACAGCGCTTCCGCCGGAATATGCGCCATCTTGTTGTACGCGCCGCGCACCTTGAACGAGAAGACCGGCTGGTTGTCCTCGCGCTTCAGATAAATCGCGTTGCGCATCCGGGCGGACAGGTTCCGCGCATGTTCGAGTTCGGTCTCCCGGGCGACGTCGTAGACGCGCGCGGTCAGGATTTTCTTCAGATAGTCGTTGGAGGCCATGCGGTTCACGGCGCGATGCGCTGAATAAGACGGGAAAAGGTCAATGATAGCGCCATCCGTGCGCGCTCAGACCGGCAGACGATGGCGAACGGCACGCGGCATGCGCAGGGGCTTCAGCAGGCGGGGCGCAGTCGGGTCGCAGCTGGATCGCAATGAGCCCGCGGTCCGTCCCGCCGCCGCGACCACCGGAAATCCGACCGGCCGGTCGGCAAATCGACGTGCCGGCGGGCGCTTCCGGCCGTCCCCCGCACGCTCGCGAGGCGCTGCAAATGCCCATGGAGCCGTCACGGGGGCAGCAACGTGCACAGGGATCATGCGGTAGAATCGCGTTTTGGAACAAGGATCGGAAGATGCACTGGCAGCCTCGGATCGCCCACTTGATGCCCGCCCCGCGCGAATCGCGGCCGTCGGCGCAGAGGCACGTGCGGCATGCACGATCGTGTAGCGGCATCTGAGCCAGCGAAGCGGCCGGCGTGAGTTCGTCCGCCGGCGGGGTTGTCCAGCCGCGGCTTCGCACAATAGAAGAATTCCCAGCATTGCGCCCCACGCGCATCGTCAGCCGATGCCGCCGCCTCATGAGAATCGCGGCAGCTCCCGTTGGCTGACACACCGAGTCGTCCAACCATGAACGCACCTCAAGTATTCGACCCGCACGGCGCCGCTCACGCAGTGGCTACCGATCCCGCCCCGCGCCTGCGCGAAATTCCCTACAACTACACGTCGTTTTCCGATCGCGAGATCGTGATCCGCCTGCTCGGCGACGAAGCGTGGGCCGTGCTCGACGAATTGCGCAACGAACGCCGCACCGGCCGCTCGGCGCGCATGCTGTACGAAGTGCTCGGCGATATCTGGGTCGTGCGCCGCAATCCGTATCTGCAGGACGATCTGCTCGACAACCCGAAGCGCCGCAGGCTGCTGATCGAAGCGCTACATCACCGCCTCGCCGAGATCGAGAAGCGCCGCCGCGCCGATCTGACCGCGCATCACGACGATGCCGGCGTCGATCGCGCCGCGCGCGTCGAGGCGCTCGTGGCCGCGGCGCGCCGCGCGGTCGATGCGTTCGCGGACGAGTTCGAGCGAAGCGCCGAATTGCGGCGCCGCGCGCAGCGCGTGCTCGGCCGCCGCACGCAGAAGGACAACATCCGCTTCGATGGCCTCGCGCGCGTCTCGCACGTTACCGATGCGACCGACTGGCGCGTCGAATATCCGTTCGTCGTGCTGACGCCCGACAACGAAGAGGAGATCGCGGGCCTCGTCAAAGCGTGTTTCGAGCTCGGGCTCACCGTGATTCCGCGCGGGGGCGGCACGGGTTACACGGGCGGCGCGGTGCCGCTGACGCCGTTTTCCGCAGTCATCAATACCGAGAAGCTCGAAAAGCTCGGCGGCGTCGAACTGACCGATCTGCCGGGCGTCGAGCGCAAGGTCGCGACGGTCTACTCGGGCGCGGGCGTCGTCACGCGCCGCGTGACCGAGGCGGCCGAACAGGCCGGGTATGTGTTCGCCGTCGACCCGACGTCGCTCGACGCGTCGTGCATCGGCGGCAACATCGCGATGAACGCAGGCGGCAAGAAGGCCGTGCTGTGGGGCACCGCCCTCGACAATCTCGCGTGGTGGCGGATGGTCGATCCGGAAGGCAACTGGCTCGAAGTCACGCGCCTCGATCACAACCTCGGCAAGATCCACGACATTGCTGTCGCGCGCTTCGAACTGAAGTGGTTCGACGGCGAATATGCGCCGGGCGAGAAGCTGTTGCGCACCGAGTCGCTCGAGATCGAAGGGCGGCGTTTCCGCAAGGAAGGCCTCGGCAAGGACGTGACCGATAAATTCCTCGCGGGCCTGCCCGGCGTGCAGAAGGAAGGCTGCGACGGGCTCATCACGTCGGCGCGCTGGGTGCTGCACAAGATGCCCGCGCATACGCGCACGGTTTGCCTCGAATTCTTCGGCCAGGCGCGCGAGGCGATTCCGAGCATCGTCGAAATCAAGGACTACCTGTTCGAAACGTCGCGCGAAGGCGGTGCGATTCTCGCGGGCCTCGAGCATCTCGACGAGCGCTATCTGCGCGCGGTCGGCTATGCGACGAAGAGCAAGCGCAACGCGTTTCCGAAGATGGTGCTGATCGGCGACATCGTCGGCGACGATGCCGATAAGGTGGCGGCCGCGACGTCCGAAGTGATCCGCATGGCCAACGGCAAGAGCGGCGAAGGCTTCGTTGCGGTCAGCGCCGAGGCGCGCAAGCGCTTCTGGCTCGACCGCAGCCGAACCGCGGCGATTGCAAAGCACACGAACGCGTTCAAGATCAACGAAGACGTCGTCATTCCGCTGGACCGGATGGGCGAGTACACGGACGGCATCGAGCGCATCAATATCGAGCTGTCGATCAAGAACAAGCTGCAACTCGTCGACGCGCTCGAAGCGTTCTTCAAGGCCGGCAAGCTGCCGCTTGGCAAGACCGACGACGCAAACGAAATTCCGAGCGCCGAGCTGCTCGAAGACCGCGTTCAGCATGCGCTCGAATTGCTGAACCAGGTCCGCGCGCGCTGGACGTTCCTGCGCGACAGGCTCGACCTGTCGTTGCGCGAGGCGCAGCACTATCTGGTCGGGCTCGGTTACGCGCCGCTCGCGGAAAAATTCGCCGATCGTGTCGACGAACAGCCGGGCGTGACCGTATTCGACGTTACGCAGGACCGCACGATACGCGTGTCGTGGAAACAGGAAATCCGCGCGGAATTGCGCCAGATTTTCAACGGCGGCGAATTCAAGCCGATCCTCGACGAAGCGCAGGCTATCCATAAGCAGGTGCTGCGTGGCCGCGTGTTCGTCGCGCTGCACATGCACGCGGGCGACGGCAACGTTCACACGAACATCCCCGTCAACTCCGACAATTACGAGATGCTGCAGGACGCGCATACGGCGGTCGCGCGCATCATGAAGCTCGCGCGCTCGCTCGACGGCGTGATTTCGGGCGAACATGGCATCGGCATCACGAAGCTCGAATTCCTCACCGACGACGAGATCGCCGAATTCCGCGCGTACAAGCAGCGCGTCGACCCGCAAGGGCGCTTCAATGCCGGCAAGCTGCTCGAAGGTGCGGACCTGCGCAATGCGTATACGCCGAGCTTCGGCCTCATGGGCTACGAGTCGCTGATCATGCAGCAGTCCGATATCGGCGCGATCGCCGACTCGGTGAAGGACTGTTTGCGCTGCGGCAAATGCAAGCCGGTCTGCGCGACGCACGTGCCGCGCGCCAATCTGCTGTATAGCCCGCGCAACAAGATTCTCGCGACGTCGCTGCTGGTCGAGGCCTTCCTCTACGAAGAGCAGACGCGCCGCGGCGTGTCGATCAAGCATTGGGACGAATTCAACGACGTCGCCGATCACTGCACGATCTGCCACAAATGCGCGACGCCATGTCCGGTCAAGATCGACTTCGGCGATGTGACGATGAACATGCGCAATCTGCTGCGCAAGATGGGCAAGAAAAAGTTCAACCCTGGCAATGCCGCGGGTATGTTCTTCCTCAACGCGACGAATCCGCAGACCATCAATCTCGCGCGCACCGCCATGATGGGCGTCGGCTACAAGGCGCAGCGGCTTGGCAACGACGTGCTGAAGAAGCTCGTGAAGAAGCAGACCGCGCATCCGCCCGCGACGACCGGCAAGCCGCCCGTCGTCGAGCAGGTAATCCACTTCATGAACAAGAAGATGCCGGGCAACCTGCCGAAGAAGACGGCACGCGCGCTGCTCGACATCGAAGACAACAAGATCGTGCCGATCATCCGCAACCCGAAGGCGACGACCGTCGATTCGGAAGCGGTGTTCTATTTCCCCGGCTGCGGCTCCGAGCGCCTGTTTTCGCAGGTCGGCCTCGCGACACAGGCGATGCTGTGGGAAGCGGGCGTGCAGACCGTGCTGCCGCCGGGCTATCTGTGCTGCGGCTATCCGCAGCGCGGCTCGGGCCAGTACGACAAGGCCGAGAAGATCGTCACCGATAACCGGGTGCTGTTCCACCGCGTCGCGAATACGCTCAACTATCTCGACATCAAGACGGTGGTCGTGTCGTGCGGCACCTGTTATGACCAGCTCGCCGGCTACGAATTCGAGAAGATCTTCCCGGGCTGCCGGATCATCGACATCCACGAATTTCTGCTCGAGAAGGGCATCAGGCTCGACGGCGTGAAGGGCGCGCGCTACATGTACCACGACCCGTGCCACACGCCGATCAAGACGATCGATCCGGTCAAGCTCGTCAATCAGCTGATGGGCTCGGAGCACGACGGTTACAAGATCGAAAAGAACGACCGTTGCTGCGGCGAATCGGGCACGCTCGCGGTGACGCGCCCCGATGTGTCGACGCAGGTGCGTTTCCGCAAGGAAGAGGAAATCCGCAAGGGCGCGGCGAAGCTGCGCGGCATTCCGCTCGTCGCCGAAGCGGGAGCGAATGCGATCAATATGGCCAATGCGGCCGCGGGCGCGGCCGGCGCGGCGCCGGGTTCGGTGCTGAAGGCCGGCGACGGCCCGCAGCCGGGCGGCAGGAACGGTGCGGCAAACGGCGCGCTCAATGGCGCTGCGAACAGTGCGGTCGACGTGAAGATTCTGACCAGCTGCCCGTCGTGCCTGCAAGGCCTGTCACGCTACAACGAAGACGCGAACGTCGAAGCCGACTACATCGTCGTCGAAATTGCGCGCCACGTGCTCGGCGAAAACTGGATGGCCGACTACGTCGCCCGTGCGAACAATGGCGGAATCGAGCGCGTGCTGGTCTAATTGCAGGCGTGACGGTATTCGCTCGAGGGCGACGATGGAATGTATTTTCTGCCGCGAAGACGGCGGCGACATTTTGTGGAAGGACGACACCTTGCGTGTCGTCCTGGCCGACGAACACGACTATCCCGGCTTCTGCCGCGTCATCTGGAGTCGGCACGTGGCCGAGTTCTCCGATCTGGCCGATGCCGAGCGCGACCGGGTAATGCGTGCGGTCAACGCCGTGGAACGCGCAATGCGGCGTGTGATGCGGCCGGTCAAGATCAACCTGGCAAGCCTCGGCAACCAGGTGCCGCATGTGCACTGGCATGTGATTCCGCGCTTCTCCAACGACGCACATTTCCCGCTGCCGATCTGGGCGCCGCGTCAGCGGACCGTGTCGGAGGCCATGCTGTCGCAGCGCCGTGCGCAGGCAACCTTGCTGCGCGATGCGGTGCGCAGCGAAATCGAACAGGCTCTCGCGTGAGGTAACCATGAGCGGATTGACTCCCGACACCCCGGTGCCGACCGGCGTCGTCGTGCACGCGGTATCGCGCGTGCTGGAACTGCAATATGCCAACGGCGTGTCGTACCGCGTGCCGTTCGAACTGCTGCGCGTCTACTCGCCGTCGGCGGAGGTGCGCGGCCACGGGCCCGGTCAGGAGACGCTGCAAACAGGCAAGCGCGACGTGACGATCACGGCGCTCGAAGGCGTCGGCAACTATGCGTTGCAGCCGACGTTTTCGGACGGCCATTCCACAGGTATCTATTCGTGGGATCTGCTCTGGGATCTCGCGACGCGCCAGGATGAGCGGTGGCGCGAGTATCTCGATACGCTCGCCGCGGCCGGCGTCGACCGCGACGCGCCGATGGCCGCCGCGCCCGCCGGCGGTCACGGTCACGGCCACGGGCACTGTCACTAACACTGACACGGGCTGATACCATTCGCCCGGCCGCCGCTGCGATGCGGCGCAACAATCGTCAAAAAACGCGAGGACAAGCGCGATGAGCAAAACCCACTTCGGCTATCAGACGGTCGACGAACAGGACAAAGCGGCGAAGGTGGCGGGCGTATTCCACTCGGTCGCCTCCAACTACGACCTGATGAACGACCTGATGTCGGGCGGGCTGCACCGCGCATGGAAGGCGTTCACGATCTCGCAAGCTCATGTGCGCCCGGGCTTCAAGGTTCTCGATCTCGCGGGCGGCACCGGCGATCTGTCGATGGCGTTCGCGAAGCAGGCCGGGCCCACCGGCGAGGTCTGGCATACCGACATCAACGAATCGATGCTGCGCGTCGGTCGCGACCGGTTGCTGGACAAGGGCGTCGTAACGCCCGCACTGCTCTGCGACGCGGAAAAGATCCCGTTTCCGGACAACTACTTCGACGTGGTGACGGTGGCCTTCGGCTTGCGCAACATGACGCACAAGGATGCCGCGCTTGCCGAGATGCGTCGCGTGCTGAAGCCGGGCGGGCGCGTGCTCGTGCTCGAATTCTCCAAAGTGTGGGACCCGCTGAAGAAGGCTTACGACCTATATTCATTCAAGGTGTTGCCGTGGCTTGGCGATCGTTTCGCCAAGGACGCGGAAAGCTATCGCTACCTTGCGGAATCGATCCGGATGCACCCGGACCAGGAAACTCTAAAAACGATGATGGAACAAGCTGGCATCGACGGCGTCAAATATTACAATCTGTCAGCTGGCGTGGTAGCCTTGCATACCGGGACAAAGTATTAGCGTCCCTAACCGCTCGTTTTTAAAGGAATTGTCAGAAATGTCCGATTCGAATCTGTTATCTAATCGTAAGGTTTCGCGGCCGTGGGCGAGGCGAATCGGGCTCCTGGCAATGGTCGGTTTGCTCACCGTCGGCACGCTTGCGTCGCTCGATGCCGAAGCGAGGCGGATGGGCGGCGGGCGCAGTGTCGGCCGGCAATCGAACGACTCGTCGATGATGCAGCGGCAAACCACGCCGCCGCCGTCCCAGCCGGCGCAGGGACAGAACGCGCAGATGCAGCGTGCCCAGCCGGCGCCGACGCCAACCCCCGCAGCGCAGCCTAACCGCTCGCGCTGGCTCGGTCCGATCGCGGGCCTCGCGGCCGGTCTTGGCATCGCGGCGCTGCTGTCACACTTTGGGCTCGGCGAAGCGTTCGCCGGCGCGATGGCCAATTTCATCGTGATCGCGCTCATTGCCATGGTGGCGATCTGGCTGATCCGCAAGTTCTTCGGCCGCAAGCGCGATGCGAGCGCCCCGGCTTATGCAGGCGGTGCGGCGGGCAGTGCGCCGACGCTCAATGCGGGCGGCACCGGCTACTCGCAGGAGCCGCGTTATTCGGCGCCGCCAAGCGGCTCGTATCTCGAACCGCAAGGCAATCCGTTGAACACGCCGCGCATCGAGACCGCTGCGGCCGTGCCGGCGAACTTCGACACGGACGCGTTCCTGCGCAACGCCAAGGTTTACTTCGTGCGTCTGCAGGAAGCGTGGGACGCCGGCAACATGGCCGACATTCGCGAGTTCACGACACCCGAGATGTTCGCCGAAGTGAAGATCGATCTCGATGCGCGTGGCGCCGAGCGCAACCAGACCGACGTCGTCCAGCTCAATGCCGAAATGCTCGGCGTCGAAGACCGCGGCGACGAATATCTCGCGAGCGTGCGCTTCTCGGGCCTGATTCGCGAGACGATCGGTAGTGCGGCTGAGCCTTTCGTCGAAATCTGGAACCTCTCGAAGTCGACGAAGACCGGCGAAGGCTGGCTGCTCGCGGGCATTCAGCAGGTCACGCATCATTGAGCTGAATTCGTCGCCCGCGGCTATGGCTGACCAGTTGGGTCGATTGTGATGGGGCGCGGTGGTTGCGGGGTTGCTCTAATCAACGAATAGGCCGTTCGGCTGAGTCGGCTGGAAAGGGAACGGACGTTACAATAGGAACCCGCGCAGGCAAGCCGCCTGCGCGGGTTTTTTCATTCCAACACGATGACCCTAGCCGCCAAGCCCTTCGCTGCTGCCGTCAACCATCTGCTCGCCCGCGAATCGTGGGCTCGCCAGCGTCTCGCCCCCTATGCCGGGAAGATCGCCCGGCTGTCGTGCGCTCCCGTTGCCATGACGCTGCTCGTGCAGCCCGACGGCTATGTGGCCGCCGTCGACGAGGCCGCGGCGCAACAGTTCGATGTCACGGTGTCGGTGCCGGCCGATGCGCTGCCTGTGTTTCTGCAAGGCGGGCAGGCAGCGGTCATGAAGCATGTGAAGATCGAAGGCGACGCGGAGTTCGCAACCCTGATCGCGAAGCTGGCCGAGCACCTGCGCTGGGAGCCCGAAGAAGATCTCGCGCGGCTGATCGGCGATGGGCCCGCGTGGCGTGTTGCGTCGCTCGCGCGCTCGGCCAGCAAGCAGGCGCTGCGTACCGGGCGCAATCTGGTCGACTCGGTCGCCGAATACCTGCTCGATGAAGACCCGCAACTCGTGCGGCGCAGCGCGCTCGACGGCTTCAACGCCGAACTTGCGCGCGCCCGCGACACGCTTGCGCGCGTCGAAAAGCGCATCGAACGTCTCGAACAGAAGGTCGAAGCCCGCGGCAATACCGCGCCGGGCGCCGCCGCCAATACGCGCGGCACGCGCTAGTCATCGGGCTCAACCATGCGTTTTCTGCGCTTTCTCAAGATTTTCTTTACCGTCATTCGCTTCGGTCTCGACGAGATGATGCTTAGCCGCATCAACGATCGTCGCGTGCGACTGTTGCTGCGTATCACCACGATCGGCCGCAAGTTCGACGATCCGCCCGGGCTGAGGCTGCGACTTGCGCTCGAAAGCCTCGGGCCGATCTTCGTGAAGTTCGGCCAGGTGCTGTCGACGCGGCGCGATCTGCTGCGCCCCGACATCGCCATCGAACTCGCGAAGCTGCAGGATCAGGTGCCGCCGTTCGACTCCGACGTCGCGATCTCGATCGTCGAGCGCTCGCTCGGCGCGCCGGTCGATGCGCTGTTCGACGGCTTCGAGCGCGTGCCGGTCGCGAGCGCGTCGATCGCGCAAGTGCACTTCGCGACCGTGAAGGCTGGCCAGCATGCGGGCAAGTCGGTGGCGATCAAGGTGCTGCGGCCGAACATGCTGCCCGTGATCGATTCGGACCTCGCGCTCCTGCGCGATATCGCCGTGTGGGCCGAACGGCTCTGGGCGGACGGCAAGCGCCTGAAGCCGCGCGAGGTGGTGGCCGAGTTCGACAAATATCTGCACGACGAACTCGATCTTATGCGCGAGGCTGCGAACGGCAGCCAGCTGCGGCGCAATTTCGCGGGCCTCGATCTGTTGCTCGTGCCCGAGATGTACTGGGAGTTCTGCACGCCCAACGTGCTCGTGATGGAGCGCATGGTCGGCGTGCCGATCAGCCAGGTGGAGACGCTGCGCGCGGCGGGCGTCGATATTCCGAAGCTTGCGCGCGAAGGCGTCGAAATCTTTTTCACGCAGGTGTTTCGCGACGGCTTCTTTCATGCGGACATGCACCCGGGCAATATCCAGGTGAGCCTCGATCCCACGCATTTCGGGCGCTATATCGCACTCGACTTCGGCATCGTCGGCGCGCTGTCGGACTTCGACAAGAACTATCTCGCGCAGAACTTCCTGGCGTTTTTCAAGCGCGATTATCATCGCGTCGCGACGCTGCACCTCGAGTCGGGCTGGGTGCCGCCGAATACGCGCGTCGAGGAACTCGAAAGCGCGATACGCGCGGTCTGCGAACCGTACTTCGACCGCGCGCTGAAAGACATCTCGCTCGGCCAGGTGCTGATGCGGCTCTTTTCGACGTCGCGGCGCTTCAACGTCGAAATCCAGCCGCAGCTCGTGCTGCTGCAAAAGACCATGCTCAATGTCGAGGGCCTCGGCCGTTCGCTCGACCCCGAGCTCGACCTGTGGAAGACCGCAAAGCCGTATCTCGAACGATGGATGAACGAGCAGATCGGTCTGCGCGGCTGGTACGAGCGGCTCAAGATCGAGGCGCCGCAGTGGAGCAAGACGCTGCCGCAATTGCCGCGGCTCGTGCACCAGGCGCTCGCGCATCGGCACGACCCGCAGCAGCGCGGCATCAACGACGAAACGATTCGCCAGATTCTGATCGAACAGAAGCGCACGAACCGGCTGTTGCAGGGGCTGTTGATGTTCGGCGTCGCGGTCGGCGTCGGTGCCGTGCTCGCGCGTGCCTGGATTGCGTTTGCGTATGGCGGCTGAGCGGGCGGTGCGTGGCCGGAGCACTTGATTCCGGCGTTCGCCGCCCCCATTTACCGACCCGGCTATGCGGTACCCCGCGCCGCATCTCGATGAGGTACCCGTGCCGCGCGTCGAAGCATGGCTCCCAAGCCCGCTGTCGGCGCGGTTGGTCATCCGCGTGCGCTTGCACTCATCGCGCCTGCCGACGCCCGATTTCGGGGGAGTCGACACCGTTTGCGGCTATAATTCAAGGCTTTGCAAGCGCTTCCAGAATTTCTGTAGGGAACAAAGATCATGCCGATCTACGCTTATCGTTGCGAGTCGTGCGGCTTCGGGAAAGACGTGCTTCAGAAGCTCAGCGACGCGCCGTTGACGCAATGCCCGCAATGCGGGGCCGAAACCTTTCGCAAGCAGGTCACGGCGGCTGGTTTTCAACTGAAAGGCTCGGGCTGGTATGTGACGGATTTCCGTGGCGGCAACGCGTCTAACAAATCCGCCAACGGAGCCGGCAACGGGTCGAATGCGTCCGGCAGCGACGGCGAGGGCAGCAGCGCCGGCGCGTCGTCCGAGGGCGGCAAGTCCGGCTCGTCGGACAGCGCCGCGGCCGCGTCCTCGAAGCCGGCCGCAACGCCGGCCGGCGGATCGAACAGCGGGGCGGCGAGCGGCTCTTCGACCGGATCGACCGCATCATCAGGCAGCGCGAGCAGCAGTTAAAGCAGTACACAAGCGGTCTTGCTGCCCGAACGGGTGGCGGCCACGCCGCGCGAGGCAACGTCCGCGCGGATTTCTGGCGAAGCCAATGACGACGAAAAAGACGACGCTCAAATCGGTATTCCTGACCGGCCTGCTGGTGCTGGTGCCTCTTGCCATCACGCTGTGGGTGCTCGGTCTCATTATCGGGACGATGGATCAGACGCTGCTGCTGCTGCCGCAGGCGTGGCGTCCCGAAAACCTGTTCGGTTTCCGCCTGCCCGGCCTCGGCGCCGTGCTGACGCTAGCTTTCATCTTCGTCGTCGGCTTGTTGACGCAGAACTTCGTTGGGCAGAAGCTCGTCAGCTGGTGGGAACTGATCGTCGCGCGCATTCCTGTGGTCGGTCCGCTTTATACGAGCGTGAAACAGGTGTCGGATACGCTGCTGTCTTCAAGCGGCAATGCGTTCCGCAAGGCGCTGCTGATCGAATACCCGCGCCGCGGTTCGTACACGATCGCATTCCTCACCGGCATTCCGGGCGGCGATGTGGTCAATCACCTGAAGGAAGATTTCGTGAGCGTCTATGTGCCGACCACGCCGAATCCCACTTCGGGGTTCTTCCTGATGGTGCCGAGGAGCGAAGTGATCGAGCTCGACATGACGGTCGACGCGGCGCTCAAGTACATCGTCTCGATGGGCGTCGTCGCGCCGCCCGCGCCGCAGCCGGTTGCGCCGGCGCGCCGCACGCCCGTCGAGCCACCCATGTAATGCCGGCGCGCGGCGTCCAGGACGGCGCGCACCGTTCACTCACGCAAAACGAAAGACAAACATCATGTCGATGAGATCTGAATACTGCGGTCTGGTGACCGAACACCTGCTCGGCCAAAGCGTGTCGCTGTGCGGCTGGGTGCAACGGCGCCGCGACCACGGCGGCGTCATCTTCATCGACCTGCGCGACCGCGAAGGCCTCGTTCAGGTCGTTTGCGACCCCGACCGCGCGGAGATGTTCAAGACCGCCGAAGGCGTGCGCAACGAGTTTTGCGTGCAGATCAAAGGCGTCGTGCGCAATCGTCCGGAAGGCACCGTCAACGCCGGTTTGAAGAGCGGCAAGATCGAGGTGTTGTGCCACGAGCTGACGGTGCTCAACGCATCGGTTACGCCGCCGTTCCAGCTCGACGACGACAATCTCTCCGAAACCACGCGCCTCACGCACCGCGTGCTCGACCTGCGCCGCCCGCAGATGCAGCACAACCTGCGCTTGCGCTATCGCGTGGCGATGGAAGTGCGCAAGTATCTCGACGCGCAAGGCTTCATCGATATCGAAACGCCGATGCTCACGAAGAGCACGCCCGAAGGCGCGCGCGATTACCTCGTGCCGTCGCGCGTGAACGCGGGCCAGTTCTTCGCGTTGCCGCAATCGCCGCAGCTCTTCAAGCAGCTGCTGATGGTCGCGAATTTCGACCGCTACTACCAGATCACGAAGTGTTTCCGCGACGAAGACCTGCGCGCGGACCGTCAGCCTGAATTTACCCAGATCGACTGCGAAACGTCGTTCCTGAAAGAACAGGAAATTCGCGATCTGTTCGAAGCGATGGTCCGCCACGTGTTCAAGGAAACGATCGGCGTCACGCTGCCCGAACCGTTCCCGGTCATGCAGTACTCGGAAGCGATGCGCCGCTTTGGTTCGGACAAGCCGGACCTGCGTGTGAAGCTCGAATTCACCGATCTCACCGATGCGGTGAAGGACGTCGAATTCAAGGTGTTCAGCGCGCCGGCCAACACGAAGGACGGCCGTGTCGCGGCGCTGCGCGTGCCGAAGGGCGGCGAACTCTCGCGCGGCGATATCGACAGCTACACCGAATTCGTGCGTATCTACGGCGCGAAGGGTCTCGCGTGGATCAAGGTCAACGACGTCGCAAAGGGCCGTGACGGTCTGCAAAGCCCGATCGTCAAGAACCTGCACGATGCGGCGGTCGCGGCGATCATCGAACGCACGGGTGCACAGGATGGCGACATTATTTTCTTCGCCGCCGATCGCGCGAAGGTCGTCAACGATAGTCTCGGCGCGCTGCGCCTGAAGATCGGCCACTCGGAATTCGGCAAGGCGAACGGTCTCGTCGAATCGGGCTGGAAGCCGCTGTGGGTCATCGACTTTCCGATGTTCGAGTACGACGAGGAAGAGAACCGCTACGTCGCCGCGCACCATCCGTTCACGAGTCCGAAGGACGAGCATCTCGAGTACCTCGAAACGGACCCGGGCCGGTGCCTCGCAAAGGCGTATGACATGGTGCTGAACGGCTGGGAAATCGGCGGCGGCTCCGTGCGTATCTATCAGGAAGACGTGCAGAGCAAGGTGTTCCGCGCGCTGAAGATCAACGCCGAGGAAGCGCGCCTGAAGTTCGGCTTCCTGCTCGACGCGCTGCAGTACGGCGCGCCGCCGCACGGCGGCATCGCGTTCGGCCTCGACCGGATCGTCACGATGATGGCCGGCGCCGATTCGATTCGGGACGTGATCGCGTTCCCGAAGACGCAACGCGCGCAGGATCTGCTCACGCAGGCGCCGAGCGAAGTCGACGAACGGCAGCTGCGCGAGTTGCATATCCGTTTGCGTCAGGCGGAGCAGAAGGCGCAATAAGCGCACCGCACCGCCCGCATCGTGGCTCACGCCACGCACGAAAAAGGCGCCCGATGGCGCCTTTTTCGCTTTTTGCGTTACATTCGCGGGTGAAGCCTGCTTGCATTTGCAGATCGATCGACCTGCGTCGCCGACGCGTTCCGACTGACGACCCATGCCGAAACCGCCGAAGATTCCCGAATCCGTGCTTGTCGTGATCCATACGCCCGAACTCGACGTGCTGCTGATCGAGCGAGCCGATCGCCCTGCATTGTGGCAATCGGTGACCGGCGCGCGTCACCATGTCGACGAGCCGTTTGCGGAAACGGCCGCCCGCGAAGTCGGCGAGGAGACGGGCATCGTCGTCGGCTCGCCCGACGTGCCGCGCGAGGCGCTCGTCGACTGGCAGCACCATATCCAGTTCGAGATCTTCCCCGAATGGCGGCATCGTTACGCGCAAGGCGTGACGGTCAACACCGAGCACTGGTTCAGCCTGCAGGTGCCGCGCCGTCTCGAGGTCACGCTCGCGCCGCGCGAGCACACCGCCTATAGGTGGCTGCCGTATCGGGACGCGGCCAACCAGTGTTTTTCGTGGTCGAACCGCGATGCGATCCTGCAACTGCCCGAGCGCGTGCGCGCAGCCGGCAAGGGGCGCGGCGCATGAGCGGCGGACGCCGCCGTCTCGCCCACTTCGGACAGACGCTGCTTGGCCGGCGCTACCTCTCGCGTTATCGGTTCACGACCGGCAACGACGTGCGGCTCTTCACGTCGGGCGACCAGTATTTCGGCGCGCTGATCGCACGTATCGACGCGGCCACGCATATCGTCACGCTCGAAACCTACATCTTCGCCGACGACGATGCGGGCCACGACGTCGGCGCCGCATTGCTGCGCGCAGCGCAACGCGGCGTCTGCGTGCGCGTGATTACCGACGGCATTGGCACCCAACGCCTGCCGATGTTCAACGAGTGGGTTGCGGCCGGCATCGAGCATCGGATCTACAACCCGCATCTGTTCGGCCGCTTCGGCTTCTCGCGCACGCACCGCAAGCTTGCCGTGATCGACGATACTTTCGCGTACTGCGGCGGCATCAATATCGTCGACGACTACGACCAGAACGGCACGCGTCTGCCTCATGCGCGCTGGGATTTCGCGGTCGAACTGAGCGGCCCTGTGGTCGCCGATGTGCGTGTCGCGTTCGATCTGCAGTGGCGGCGCATCCGCATCGGCCACCGCCCCAAACCGGCGCCCGGCACCGACGGCGCGACCAACGCGCAGGCCGTCACCGACCAGTTCGTGCGCGCGCGCCGCCGCATTCGCGGGGGCGACGTCCGCGCGGCGGCCGAGCCGTCCGTCGCCTTCGTCGCGCGTGACAACATCGTGAATCGCCGCGCGATCGAGAAGTCGTATCTGACCGCGATTGGCCAGGCGCGCGACGAGGTGCTGCTCGCGAACCCGTACTTCATGCCGGGCCGCAAGCTGCGGCGCGCGCTGATTTACGCCGCGAAGCGCGGCGTCGACGTGCGCCTCGTGGTTGGCAGAAAGGAGTTCGCCATACTCGACTACGCGGTGCCGTTCCTGTACCGCTCGCTGTTGCGAGCCGGCGTGAAGATCGCCGAGTACGAGAAGACGATGCTGCACGGGAAGGTGGCCGTGGTCGACTCGAACTGGGGCACGGTCGGTTCGTCGAACCTCGACGCGCTGAGTCTCGTGCTCAACAACGAGGCCAACGTCGTGCTCGTGCTGCACCAGCAGCTCGACCAGTTGCGCGGTGCGATCCTCGCCGCGTTCGCGGAGTCCCGCGGCATCGACGCGGCGCGCTACGAGGCGCGGCCGATGTCGGAGCAGCTCGTCAACTGGTTCGCGTATCAGGGCTACCGGGCGCTCATGAAGCTGCTGACCGTCGGCGGATACGACTAGACCCCGAAACGCCTCTGCAAACGATGCCGGAAAACAACCAAAAATGCAGACAAATAACTCTAAAAAATTGGCATCGCGCTCGAAATGAATGACGCAAAATTAAAAACCCGGTTAGAAACCCGTTTCTAATAAAGTCCTTGTTTTCGCGGACGACTGCAAACAATAATAGAACGTCCGTTCGATTTCTGTCTCATCACATCAGACGGTAATAGCTATGCGAAAAGGCGAACAGACGCGAGCCGCCATTCTCGATGCAGCGCTGGATCTCGCAAGCCGTGACGGACTCGAAGGTCTGACGATCGGCTTGCTGGCCGAGCGCATGCAGATGAGCAAAAGTGGCGTGTTCGCGCATTTCGGGTCCCGCGAAGATTTGCAGGTCGAAGTGGTGCGCGAGTATCACCGCCGCTTCGAGGACGAGGTGTTCTTTCCGAGCTTGCGCGAGCCGCGCGGTTTGCCGCGTTTGCGCTCGATGATCTCGCGCTGGATCGAAAAGCGCATCCAGGAAGTCACGACCGGCTGCATCTACATCAGCGGCGCGGTCGAGTACGATGACCGGCCCGATAACCCCGTGCGCGAGCAGCTCGTCTCGAGCGTGACGATGTGGCGGGCGGCGCTGACGCGCGCCATTTCGCAGGCGATCGACGAAGGCCATCTGCGCGCGAATACCGATCCGCAGCTGATGTTGTTCGAACTGTATAGCTTCACTTTGGGTCTGCATCATGATGCGCGCTTTCTGCATTTGCCCGATGCCGTGCGTCTGACATGGGCCGCGCTGGAAAAACTGATCGATTCGTACCAGAGCGAGGGCGTAAGCCGCTAGCCGTCAGCAAGCTTGCAACGCCGCGGCGCCCTCGCACCAACCATCTGCATCGGAGACACACATGGGACAGTACGCCGCGCCGTTGCGCGACATGCAATTCGTGCTGCACGAGCTGCTGAACGTCGAGGACGAAGTCAGGCAGATGCCGAAGCATGCGGAGCTCGACGCCGACACGATCAACCAGGTGCTCGAAGAGGCTGGCAAGTTTTGCTCCGAAGTGCTGTTCCCGCTGAACCAGAGCGGCGACAAGGAAGGTTGCACCTACGAAGGCGACGGCGTGGTTACCACGCCGGCCGGTTTCGGGCACGCGTATCGGCAATACGTCGAAGCGGGTTGGCCCGCGCTCGCGTGCGACCCCGACTATGGCGGCCAGGGGCTGCCTGCGTTCGTCAACAACGCGCTCTACGAAATGCTGAACTCGGCGAACCAGGCGTGGGCGATGTACCCGGGCCTGTCGCACGGCGCTTACGAATGCCTGCACGCGCACGGCACGCCGGAACTGCAGCAGACCTATCTGCCGAAGCTCGTGTCGGGCGTATGGACCGGCACGATGTGTCTGACCGAGGCGCATTGCGGCACCGACCTCGGCATCCTGCGCACCAAAGCCGAACCGGGCGCCGACGGTTCGTACCTGATCACCGGCACGAAAATCTTTATCTCGAGCGGTGAGCACGACCTCGCCGAAAACATCGTGCATCTCGTACTTGCGCGTCTGCCCGATGCGCCGATGGGCACGAAAGGCATTTCGCTGTTTGTCGTGCCGAAGTTCCTGCCCAACGGTGCGGGCGAGCCCGGCGAGCGCAACGCGGTGAAATGCGGCGCGGTCGAGCACAAGATGGGCATCCACGCGAACGCGACTTGCGTGATCAACTTCGACAACGCGAAGGGCTGGCTCGTCGGCGAGCCGAACAAAGGCCTCAATGCGATGTTCGTGATGATGAACGCGGCGCGTCTCGGCGTCGGTATGCAAAGCCTCGGGCTTACGGAAGTCGCATATCAGAACGCACGCGCTTACGCGAAGGATCGTCTGCAGATGCGCGCGTTGAGCGGCCCGAAGGCGCCCGAGAAAGCGGCCGATCCGATCATCGTGCATCCGGACGTGCGCCGTATGCTGCTTACGCAAAAAGCCTACGCCGAAGGCGCCCGCGCATTTTCATACTGGGCCGCGCTGCAAATCGACAAGGAACTGTCGCATGGCGATGTCACAGTACGTGCTGAGGCCGCGGATCTGGTCGCGCTGCTTACGCCGATCCTGAAGGCGTTTCTGTCCGATAACGCGTTCGAGTGCACCAATCTCGCGCTGCAGGTGTATGGCGGTCATGGTTTTATCGCCGAGTGGGGTATGGAGCAGTACGTGCGCGACTCACGCATCAACATGATCTATGAAGGCACGAACGCGATCCAGTCGCTCGATCTGCTCGGCCGCAAGGTGCTCGGCGACATGGGGG
The DNA here is from genome assembly GCF_031119615.1 of Paraburkholderia sp. SARCC-3016. Taxonomy (NCBI): domain Bacteria; kingdom Pseudomonadati; phylum Pseudomonadota; class Betaproteobacteria; order Burkholderiales; family Burkholderiaceae; genus Paraburkholderia; species Paraburkholderia sp. SARCC-3016. The sequence continues at coordinate 55,401 of NZ_JAVHZD010000001.1, forward strand.
CGAAGCTGAAGAAATTCGGCAAGCTCGTCACCGAATTCATCGACGAAGAGGGCGTGAAGGCCGAGATGCAGGAGTTCGTCAATCCGCTCGCCGACATCGGGGACAAGGTGCAGAAGCTGACGATGGAAATCGGCATGAAGGCGATGCAGAACCCCGACGAAGTCGGCGCGGCCGCGGTACCGTATCTGCGCACGGTCGGGCATCTGGTGTTCGCGTATTTCTGGGCGCGGATGGCACGGATTGCGCTGAACAAAGAAGCGTCGGGCGATCCGTTCTACAAGGCGAAGCTTGCGACCGCGCGCTTCTACTTCGCGAAGCTGCTGCCCGAGACCGCGTCGACGATCCGCGCGGCGCGCGCGGGCGCGAAGACGCTGATGGAAATCGACGAGGCGCTGTTTTGACCATAGTTCCGAGCGCTGTTCTGAAGATACGCGCGTGAGCCGCATCGCGCGCAACGGAATCGCGCGACAGCCGCGCCGAACCTTCGGCACGGCTTGTCCACGCAACATTGCATGACACTCCGGAGAAACGACGTGAGCAATCTGATCATTCGCAAGGTGGCCGTGCTCGGCGCCGGCGTGATGGGCGCGCAGATCGCCGCGCACCTCGTGAACGCGAAGGTGCCGGTGCTGCTATTCGATCTGCCGGCGCGCGAAGGCCCGAAGAACGGCATCGTGTTCAAAGCGATCGAGAATCTGAAAAAGCTGTCGCCGGCGCCGTTCGGTGTGAAAGACGACGCGCAATTCATCGAGCCCGCGAACTACGACGACGACATCGAAAAGCTCGCCGAATGCGATGTCGTGATCGAAGCGATCGCCGAGCGCATGGACTGGAAGCACGATCTGTACAAGAAGGTCTCGCCGCATATCGCGCCGCATGCGATCTTCGCATCGAACACGTCGGGACTGTCGATTACCGAACTGTCGCAAGGCTTTTCGGACGAGCTCAAAGCGCGCTTCTGCGGTGTGCACTTTTTCAATCCGCCGCGCTATATGCACCTGGTCGAGCTGATTCCGACCGCGCATACGCGGCCCGACATTCTCGATCAACTCGAAACGCTGCTGACGAGCGTCGTCGGCAAAGGCGTCGTGCGGGCAAAAGACACGCCGAACTTCATCGCAAACCGTGTCGGCGTCTTCTCGATTCTCGCGACGATCGCCGAAGCCGCGAAGTTCGGCCTGCGCTACGACGAAGTCGACGATCTGACGGGAAGCCGCCTCGGCCGCGCGAAGTCGGCGACGTTCCGCACGGCCGACGTGGTCGGCCTCGACACGATGGCGCACGTGATCGGGACGATGCAGGACAATCTCGCCGACGATCCGTTCTTTCCGGTCTACGAAACGCCGGCGGTGCTCGCCGGGCTCGTGAAGAACGGCGCGCTCGGCCAGAAGAGCGGCGCGGGCTTCTATCGCAAGGACGGCAAGGCGATCAAGGTGCTCGACCCCCAGGCGGGCGACTACGTCGAAAGCGGCGCAAAGGCCGACGAACTGATCGGCCGCATCCTGAAGCGGCCGCCGGCCGAGCGCCTGAAGCTGCTGCGCGAATCGGACCACAAGCAGGCGCAGTTCCTGTGGGCGATCTTCCGCGACGTGTTCCACTACATTGCCGTGCATCTCGAATCGGTTGCCGATAACGCGCGCGATCTCGACTTCGCGGTGCGCTGGGGCTTCGGCTGGAACGAAGGGCCGTTCGAGAGCTGGCAGACGGCGGGCTGGAAGCAGGTTGCCGAATGGGTCCGCGACGATATCGCAGCCGGCAAGGCGCTGTCGAATGCGCCGCTGCCCGCGTGGGTGTTCGACGGCGCGGTCGCGGAACAGGGCGGCGTGCATACGGCCGAGGGCTCGTGGTCGCCCGCGGCGAAGCGCTTCGTGCCGCGCTCATCGCTGCCCGTATACGACAAACAGGTATTTCGTGCGCCGCTTGCCGGCGAATCCGGCCGCGATCCCGCCACCTACGGCAAGACGCTATTCGAAAACGACAGCATGCGTGCATGGGTCGACGACCGTGCAGGCGAAGACGACATCGTCATCGTGTCGTACAAAACCAAGATGAACACGATGGGCCCGACTTTGCTCGACAGCATCGTGCAAGCCATCGAACTCGCCGAGAAGGATTACAAGGGTCTCGTGATCTGGCAACCGACGTCGCTGAAGCTCGGCACGCCGGGCGGCCCGTTCTCGGCAGGCGCGAATCTCGAAGAGGCGCTGCCCGCGTTCATGAAGGGCGGCGCGAAAGGCATCGAGCCGTTCGTGAAGAAGTTCCAGCAAACGATGCTGCGCATCAAATACGCGAGCGTGCCCGTGGTACCCGCGGTGTCCGGCATCGCGCTCGGCGGCGGCTGCGAGCTGATGCTGCAAAGCGCGAAGCGCGTCGCGCACGTCGAAAGCTATATCGGTCTTGTCGAGTTCGGCGTCGGTTTGCTGCCCGCGGGCGGCGGATTGAAGGAGGCCGCGTTGCGCGCGGCCGAAGCCGCGAGCCTGCTCGGCGCATGCGGCAGCGATCTGCTGAAGTTCCTGCAGAAGCCGTACGAATATGCTGCGACCGCGAAGGTTTCGGGCTCCGCGCTCGAAGCGCGCGCGATGGGCTATCTGAAGCCGACCGACACGATCGTCTTCAACGTGTTCGAACTGCTCGACGTCGCGAAAAAGGAAGCGCGCGCGTTGTCGGCCGCCGGCTACCGGCCGCCGCTGCGCGTCACGCAGGTGCCGGTCGCGGGCCGCTCGGCGATCTCGACGATCAAGGCGCAACTCGTCAATCTGCGCGACGGCCGTTTTATCAGCGAGCACGATTATCTGATCGCGAGCCGCATCGCCGAAACGATCTGCGGCGGCGATGTCGAAGCGGGCAGCCTCGTCGACGAGGAATGGCTGCTGACGCTCGAGCGCCGCGCGTTCGTCGAACTGCTCGGCACGCAGAAGACGCAGGAACGGATCATGGGCATGCTGCAAACCGGCAAGCCGGTGCGCAACTAGGCGGCGGACCAAGGAGCAAAAAGATGAGCACGAGTAACAGGCAATTGCAGGACGCATATATCGTCGCCGCGGCCCGCACGCCGATCGGCAAGGCGCCGCGCGGCATGTTCCGCAATACGCGCCCCGACGAGTTGATGGTGCACGCAATTCGCTCGGCGGTCGCACAGGTGCCGGGGCTCGATACGAGCGTGATCGAAGACGCGATCGTCGGTTGTGCGATTCCCGAGGCGGAGCAGGGGCTCAATGTCGCGCGCATGTCGGCGCTGCTGTCGGGGTTGCCGAATACGGTCGGCGGCGTGACCGTCAACCGTTTCTGCGCGTCGGGGCTGACCGCGCTCGCGATCGCCGCGGACCGCATTCGCGTCGGCGAGTCGGACGCGATGATCGCAGGCGGCTGCGAATCGATGACGATGGTGCCGATGATGGGCAACAAGCCGTCGCTGTCGCCGCATATCTTCGATCGCGGCGAGGACGTCGGCATCGCGTATGGCATGGGCCTGACGGCAGAACGCGTCGCCGAGCGCTGGAAAGTGAGCCGCGAAGCGCAGGACCAGTTCGCGCTGCAGTCGCATCAACGCGCGCTCGCGGGCCAGCAGGCCGGTGAATTCAAGGATGAGATCGCACCGTACACGATCGTCGAGCGCTTTCCCGATCTCGCGAGCGGCGAAGTGCGCGTGAAGACGCGCGAAGTGGCACTCGACGAAGGTCCGCGTCCCGACACGTCTCTGGAAGGACTCGCGAAGCTGCGTCCCGTGTTCGCGAACAAGGGTTGCGTGACGGCCGGCAACAGTTCGCAGACGTCCGATGGCGCGGGCGCGCTGATCGTCGTATCGGAGAAGATGTTGAAGCAGTTCAACCTCACGCCGCTTGCTCGCTTCGTCAGCTTTGCCGTGCGTGGCGTGCCGCCGGAGATCATGGGCATCGGCCCGAAGGAAGCGATTCCGGCCGCGCTGAAGGCGGCGGGCCTGAAGCAGGACGATATCGACTGGATCGAGCTCAACGAAGCGTTCGCGGCACAGGCGCTTGCGGTGATCCAGGACCTCGGGCTCGATCCGGCGAAGGTGAACCCCCTCGGCGGCGCGATTGCGCTCGGGCATCCGCTTGGCGCAACAGGCGCGATTCGTGCGTCGACGGTCGTGCACGCGCTGCATCGTCGCAAGCTGAAGTACGGGATGGTGACGATGTGCGTCGGCACCGGGATGGGGGCGGCGGGCATTATCGAGCGGGTTTGACGCACGCCGCGCCGTAACGCTGCTGGTTCCTGGCGAGCGCCGAAGCGTGAACCAGGACCAGCATCCGCATGCGGTCAGAGCAAGCGCGAAAGTGCCAACTCCGGTCGCAGGAAAGAGCGAGCATGGAGAGAGCGGGTATGGACATTCAGATCGAACGCGCCGGCGACGTCACGACAATCGCGATCAACCGCCCCGGCAGGAAGAACGCGATCACCGCCGCGATGTATCAGGCGATGGCGGACGCGCTTGCCGATGCGCAATCCGACGACACCGTGCGCGCGATCCTGCTGCGCGGCAGCGCCGGCACCTTCTGCGCGGGCAACGACCTCGAAGACTTTCTGAAGACGCCGCCGGTCGGCGAAGACGCACCCGTGTTCCGCTTCCTGCGCGCGATCGGTTCGGCCGAAAAGCCGATCGTCGCCGCCGTGGCCGGTGCGGCCGTCGGCGTCGGCACGACGATGCTGCTCCATTGCGACCTCGTCTATGCGGCCGATACCGCGACATTCGCGCTGCCGTTCACGCAACTGGGGCTCTGTCCGGAAGCGGCGTCGTCGTTGCTGCTGCAGCGCGTCGCCGGCTATCAGGCCGCAGCAGAAAAGCTGCTGCTCGGCGAAGCGTTCGATGCATACGAGGCGCTGCGGATGGGTTTCGTGAACCGGCTGCTGCCAGCCGCGGAAGTCGATGTGTTCGCGCTGCAGCAGGCGCGCAAACTGGCGGCGCTGCCGCCCGCGTCGCTGCGCGTGACCAAGTCGTTGATGAAGCGCGCAAGCCAGCACGAAATACAGACGCAGATGACCGACGAGGCCGTGCACTTCGCGAAGATGCTGCTTGCACCGGCTGCGCGCGAGGCGTTCAGTGCGTTCTTCGAAAAGCGCAAGCCGGATTTCCGTTCCGTCTCATAGCGCCTTGATCGCGCCGTGCCGCGCCGCGCCGCGTAGCGTGCCACCGGACCGGCTGTGCTGCGCCGGCGCGACGATCCGTCACACGGTGTCGTAGTCGACGTAACTGTTCTCGCGGCAAAAGCTGACAAGCCGTATTCCCGCTTCGCGCGCAATCGAAATCGCGAGCGACGACGGCGCCGAGATCGTCGCGACCATCGGCACGCCGACACGCGCGGCTTTGCGCACGAGCTCGTAGCTCGCGCGGCTCGACAGGAACACGAAGCCCTCCTTCGTATCGGCGCGGTCGAGCACGAGCTGGCCGATCAGTTTATCGAGCGCGTTGTGACGGCCGACATCTTCGAACGCATAACGGATCGCGCCGCTTGCGTCGCACCACGCGGCCGCGTGGAGTCCGCCGGTCAGGCGCGTCAACGCCTGATGCGCGGGCAGTTCGCGCGCCGCACGCGCGATCGCGTCGGGCGCAAGACGCTGCAGAAAGCCGGTATCGGGCACGCGTTCGGGCTGCAGGTCGAGCAGGTCGATGCTTTCGATTCCGCAGACGCCGCAGCCGGACCGGCCGGCCAGCGCGCGGCGCTTTTCCTTCAGTGCGACGAAGGCCTGCTGCACGACCGTCAGTTGCACTTCCGCATACGGCAACCTGCTGTCGGCGTTGCCGTTTTCATGCAACTCGACCTCGATGTCCTGAATGTCGGCGTTGCGGTCGACAATCCCTTCGGATACCGCAAAGCCGACCGCGAATGCTTCGAGATCGCGCGGCGTGCACATCATGACCGCGTGCGAAATGCCGTTGAAGACGAGTGCAACCGGCCACTCCTGGCCGACATGGTCGTCGATGGTTTCAATCTCGCCGCCGCGATGCCGGCGCACCGGCTGCTCGATCGTGCCGGGCTGCCCGGCGGTTTCCAGTGGATTCAAGCGCTGCTCCTCGTGGCCTGCGTGTGGCCTGCATGTGGCCTGACCATGGCCTGTAACTGGCTTGCGGCCAATAACGTTCTAAAATACCTCAAGCCGGCGTTGGCTGCGCAACCCGCCATCGTCGCTTCCGGCCCCCACATCCGAGGATCTGCCATGGGACTGAACGAAGCGCCTCTGCTCTTCGACTTCGAAGTCGAGTCTTCGGAGAATCTGACCTTCATACCGATGTGCGTGCGCTTCAACCTCGACCGTTTCGGGCTGCGCATTTCGTTGTCGCAATGGCAGATGCTGCCGCACGAAGACCGCGCCTTGCTCGCGCGTTTTCCGATCGAAGACGACGCCGCCATCGAACCGAATTTCGACCACGCGCTGTTCGAAATGATGCGCACCCACGCGAACGTCGAACCGGAGTGGTTCACACCCGAAGACGCCCCGGCATGGCGCAACACCGGTGCGGTTCCTGCCGGCGTCGTGCATCAGGCAAACGTTGCACAGCTTGCCGCGCCGAGCGCCGAGCAATGGTCGCGTCTCGAGCCGTTCAAGCGCTATGTGCTGACCAAATTGTCGCGCAAGCCGGAAGGGAACCACGATTTCGTGCCCGCCATGAAGGAATTCGGCCTCGCGCGCTGAATTCGTCGCGTTTTTTCTGCTTTTTTGCTGTTCCACCCTCAACCCGTTCCGAGCGTTGCCGTTATCCAAGGGTTGGCGCGGAAAGGTGCTATATCGTGCGCGGTGCCGGGTGCTGTATCGTAGCGTCCGCCTGTCCGCAAGAACTGATCGATCGGTATTGGCCGACGCGCGCTGCCCGCAGGACGAACGACCTTCGGAACCCATGAATTCAATTCTATCGAAGCGGCTCCTGATCAATCTCGCGATCGTTACTGCGGCGGTCGGCGCGAACGCATTTATCGCCTACACGCAGATTTGCGCGCAACGCGACGTCGACGCGCGCACGATCCGCTCGACGGGCATCCGGCAGAACCTCGATGCGTATCGCGCGCAGATCGAAGACAGCCTCGCGCTGCTCGGACACTACCAGACGGCCGGGCTGGCGGTGCCGGCGGATGCGGCCAGCAGGATGAGCACCTCGTTGGCGCGTCTCGAAGAGACGCTGCGTACGCAACTTGCCGACGATCCTCCCATGCTCGCGACGTTCGGCACGCTGGCCGCCGACAGCGGCGTGCTGAAAAAGAGCATCGCAACTGCGCTGTCCCGCGCGCAGAACGAAGGGCCGGCCAGCGGCGATTCCGGTTCGCGCGCATGGGCGGCCATCGCCTACACACGGCTCGGCACGGACGTCGACCGGCTCGAGTCGGGGCTCTCCGCGCTGCGTCGGCGCGAAGACGTCGCGCTCGAGACGAGGCTCGCGGAATCGACGCGCGACACGCAGCGCGCGACGCTGCTGCTCGTCATCACGATGCTGGCGGGCAGCGCGCTGCTGATCTACACGTTCGGCTCGCGCGAAACGAAGGAGCGCGAACGGCTGCGTGTCGCACGGGCGCTGCGACGTCATGACGAGCGTTTTCGCGGCCTGTTCGACGAGCACCCGGTGCCGATGTATATTTTCGATCGCGAATCGCTGCGCTTTCTCGCGGTGAACGCGGCCGCGGTTCATCAATACGGCTTCTCGGAAGAAGAATTCCTCGAAATGACGATCCGCGCGATCCGTCCGCCGAGCGAGATTGCGCGCCTCGAATCGCACCTGCAGCGCAGCGAAGCCGCGCCGCGCACGGGCCGCACGGTGGCCGGCATCTGGCATCACCGGCGCAAGGACGGCTCGATCATCAACGCGGACATTTCGTATCACCCGCTCACGTTCATGAACCGCTCGGCGATGTTCGTGCTCGCCGCCGACGTGACCGACCAGATCAACGCGGAAGCCGAAGCGCTGCGCTCGAACCAGATGCTCGAGACCGTGATCGACAACATCCCGCAGCGCGTGTTCTGGAAGGATCGCGAGTCGCGCTATCTGGGCTGCAACATGGCATTTGCGCGCGATGCAGGCCTCGCTTACCCGGAGCAGGTTGTCGGCAAGACCGACGACGACTTGCCGTGGCGCGACTTCGCCGACGACGTGCGCCGGCACGACGCCGAAGTCGTGGAATCGGGCGTGCCGAAGATGAACTACGAGTTCGATATGATCGTCGACGGCGAATTCCGCACGACGATCACGAGCAAGTTGCCGTTCACCGACAGCGACGGCCGCGTGATCGGCGTGCTCGGCTCGTACACCGACATCACGCAGCGCAAGCGGGCCGATCTGGCGTTGCGGCTGCAAAGCCGCGCACTCGATGCGAGCGTGAACGCGATTCTGATCACGGGGCCGGCCGAAGGCGGCAATGTGATCGAGTACGTGAATCCGGCGTTCAAGCGCATCACCGGCTATGACCCGGCCGAAGTGATCGGCCAGGATTGCCGGCTTCTGCAGCGCGACGATCGCGACCAGGACGGCATCGCGGCGATTCGCCAGGCGCTCGCCGCGAACCGCGAGGTCAGCGCGGTGCTGCGCAATTATCGTAAGGACGGCGCGCTGTTCTGGAATCAGCTGTATGTCGCGCCGGTGCCGAACCCCGACGGTGAAACGACGCACCATATCGGCGTGATCAACGATGTGACCGCGCTGATCCGCTACCAGGAGCAGCTCGAATATCAGGCGAACTACGACGGCCTGACGCGCCTGCCGAACCGCAACCTGCTGCGCGACCGGCTCCAGCATGCACTGGTCGTCGCGCAACGGCATCAGAACGGCGTGGCCGTCGTGTTTATCGATCTCGACGGCTTCAAGAACGTCAACGATAGCCTCGGGCACAGCGTCGGCGACCGGCTGCTTGCCGTGGTCGCGGACCGGCTCGCGCGCTGTGCGCGCGCCACCGATACCGTCGCGCGGCATGGCGGCGACGAGTTCGTCGTCGTGCTGTCCGACACGTCCGACGAACAGTCGCTGATCGCGTGGATGGAGCGCGTGCGCGCGAGCATCTCGGAGCCCGTGTGGCTCGACGGCACCGAGCTCTATGTGGGCTGCAGCATGGGCGCGAGCCTCTTCCCGCAGGACGGCGAGGATGCCGAAACGCTGATGAAGAAGGCCGATCTCGCGATGTACCGCGCGAAGGACATGGGCCGCAACACGTTCCAGTTCTACCAGCCCGAGATGAACGCCAGCGCAGGCGCGCGGATGAACCTCGAGCGCCGGTTGCGCCGCGCGCTGCGCGACAACGAATTCCTGCTGCACTACCAGCCGCAGGTCGATATCAATAGCGGGCAGATCGTCGGCGTCGAGGCGCTCGTACGCTGGCGCGATCCGGAAGTCGGCCTCGTGCCGCCGTCGTCGTTCATTCCGGTCGCGGAAGAAAGCGGTCTGATCGGGCCGTTGTCGGAGTGGGTGCTGCGCGAAGCGTGCCGGCAGAACAAGGCGTGGCAGGACGAAGGCCTGCCGCCCGCGCGCGTGTCGGTGAATCTGTCCGCGCGACACTTCCAGCAGCGCAACGTCGCGAAGCTCGTCAAGCAGGTGCTTGCGGAAACCGGGCTCGAGCCGCAATACCTCGAACTCGAGCTGACCGAGAGCACGATCATGCGCAACGCCGAGGAAGCGGTGACGATGCTGAACGAACTGCACGCGCTCGGCATCGGTCTTGCCATTGACGACTTCGGCACCGGCTATTCGAGCCTGAGCTACCTGAAGCGCTTCCCGGTCGACCGGCTGAAGATCGACCGCTCGTTCGTGTCGGACATCGGCGTGTCGAACGACGACGAGACGATCACGTCGGCGATCATCGCGCTCGCGCATTCGCTGAAGATGCAGGTGATCGCGGAAGGCGTCGAGACGTCCGCGCAGCTCGATTTCCTCAAGGAGCGCGCGTGCGACGAGATGCAGGGCTTCTTCTTCGCGAAGCCGCTGCCGCGCGATGCGATTCCGGGCATGCTGCAGCAGGGCGCGGGCGCGGCGCCCGTGAACGCCGTCTAGGCACTGATCGAGCAGCGCGTTGTGGCGCGTTGTGGATTGGAGCGCGTTGTGGCGGGCTACGGCGCGCTACTCGAGCGGCGGCAACGCGCGCGGACGGCGGTCGCTGTCGGTCGCCACATAGGTGAGGGTCGCTTCGGTGACCTTCACCACTTCCTGCGCCATGCTCATCCGCTGCGCGTAGACCTCGACCTCGATCGTGACCGATGTGTTGCCGGTCTTCACGATGTCAGCGTAAAAACTGAGCAGATCGCCGACGAACACGGGTTGTTTGAACACGAACGAGTTGACCGCGACGGTCGCGACGCGGCCATTCGCGCGCCGGCCCGCTGGAATCGAGCCGGCGAGGTCGACCTGCGCCATGATCCAGCCGCCGAACACGTCGCCGTGGATGTTCGCGTCGGAGGGCTGCGGCATCACGCGCAATGCACACGACTTCTGCGGGAGCTGGTTCGGTTCGGTCATCGGGAATCCATCGAAAAGCGAGCCGGCATCGGGAATCCACGCGCAGCGAGGCAAGCCGGCTTCTGCGACAATACGGGATCACGAATTGTACGGGAAAGCGCACGCTCGGGTCAGGCGTGCCGCGCAAGCAGTTTTCCCCCATAAAACGATGCGCCGTCTCGCCCCACTCCGAGAACCCGCGCCGATCTCGAACCAGCCGCGCAACGACTGGCAGACGATCGTGTCGCTGCTGCCTTATCTCGCCACCTACAAATGGCGCGTGGCGTTCGCGCTCAGCTGTCTGATCGGCGCCAAGGTCGCGAACCTCGGCGTGCCGATCGTGATGAAGCGCATCGTCGACAGCCTCGCGTCGGTTCAGCATCTGACCGCGCTCGGGCGCGCCGATCACGCGCCGGGCGTCGTGCTGCTAAGCGGCGTGGGGTTGCTGGTCGTTGCGTATGCGGTGGTGCGGCTCTCCACATCGCTCTTCACCGAGCTGCGCGAAATCCTCTTTTCGAAGGTCACCGAAAGCGCGGTGCGGCAGCTCGCGCTCAAGGTGTTCCGCCATCTGCATGCGCTGTCGCTGCGATTCCACCTCGAGCGGCAGACGGGCGGCATGTCGCGCGATATCGAACGCGGCACGCGCGGCATTACCCAGCTCATTTCATATTCTCTGTACAGCATCCTGCCGACGCTCGTCGAAGTCGGTCTCGTGCTCGGATTCTTCGTGGTGAAGTACGAGGCGTACTACGCGATCGTCACGTTGATCGCGCTGGCGGCCTACGTCACGTACACGGTCAAGGTGACCGAGTGGCGCACGCACCTGCGACGCACGATGAACGAGCTCGATTCGCGTGCGAATTCGCGGGCCATCGACTCGCTGCTGAACTTCGAGACCGTCAAGTATTTCGGCAACGAGGAGTGGGAAGCACGGCGCTACGACGAAAACCTGAAGCACTATCGCGCGGCCGCGATCCGGTCGCAGAATTCGCTGTCCGCGCTCAATTTCGGGCAGCAGGCCATTATCGGCACCGGGCTCGTCTTCATACTGTGGCGCGCGACGCAAGGCGTGATGGCAGGACGGCTCACGCTCGGCGACCTCGTGCTGATCAACACGTTCATGCTGCAGCTGTACATCCCGCTGAACTTTCTCGGTGTCGTGTACCGCGAGCTGAAGCAGAGCCTGACCGATATGGACCGCATGTTCACGCTGCTCGGCGCGCCGCGCGAAGTGGCCGATGTGCCGCGGGCGCCGGCGCTCGCGGTGAGCGGCGCGGAAGTGCGCTTCAGCGGCGTGAATTTCGGCTACGAGGCCGCGCGGCCGATTCTGCACGACGTGAGCTTCACGATTCCGGCCGGCACGACGACGGCCGTGGTCGGCCATAGCGGCTCGGGCAAATCGACGCTCGCGCGGCTGCTGTTCCGCTTCTACGATCTCGACCGTGCGCACGGCGGCTCGATCACGATCGACGGCCAGGATATTCGCGACGTCACGCAGGATTCGCTGCGCGCGGCGATCGGCATCGTGCCGCAGGACACCGTGCTCTTCAACGACACGATCTACTACAACATCGCGTACGGCCGGCCGGAGGCGAACCGCGACGAAGTGATCGCCGCGGCGCGTGCGGCGCATATCCACGAATTCATCGAGAGCCTGCCGCGCGGCTACGACACGCCGGTCGGCGAACGCGGGCTCAAGCTGTCGGGCGGCGAGAAGCAGCGCGTCGCGATTGCGCGCACGCTGCTGAAGAACCCGCCGATCCTGCTGTTCGACGAAGCGACGTCGGCGCTCGATTCGCGCTCCGAGCGTGCGATCCAGCACGAACTCGACCAGATCGCGCGCGAGCGGACCACGCTGATCATCGCCCACCGGCTGTCGACGGTCGTGCACGCGCAGCAGATCATCGTGATGGACCGCGGGCGCATCGTCGAGCGCGGCACCTATGCGGAACTGATCCGGATGGGCGGGCTCTTTGCGCAGATGTGGGCGCTGCAGCAGCAGCGCGCGGAACAGGTGCAAGAACTCGATGCGGAAGATGCTGCGGATACCGCCGCCGATGCAGATGCGGATGCCGCCGATGCAGGCGAGCGCCTGAACGAGGTCCGCGTCGCGCGGTGATGCGCGCTATTCAGTGCGCGCCCGCGCCGGCCACGCCGCCTGCACCTGCCGCACCCGCAGCACCGCTAGCCCGCAATGCGCGATCGAGCGCCTGCAGCTGTGCCGGCGTGCCGACATTCTCCCAGCGCCCTACATAGAGCTCGCCGCTTGCGCGGCCTTGCGCAATCGTCTCGCGATAGTAGGGCGTAAGCGCGCGCCGCGTGCCGCGCGGCAGATCGCCGAACATCCGCGTGTCGTACAACGCGATGCTGCCGAACGTGACGCGCGGCGCGCCATCGAGCGACAGCGCTGCGTCACGCAATACGAAATCGCCTTGCGGATGAAACGCCGGGTTCGGCACCATCACGAGATGCATGCCGGGCTCGGGCCGTTTCGCGAGTCGCGCGGCGTGCGCGTGCAACCTCGCGTAGTCGAAATCCGCGTAGACGTCGCCGGCCACGCCGACGAAAACTTCCGCCCGGCCCGCGTGTTCGAGCAGGGGCAATGCCTGCGCGATGCCACCGGCCGTTTCGAGCGCCTCGCCTTCGGCCGAATAGCGCAATTGCACACCCCAGCGCGAGCCGTCGCCGAGCGCCGCTTCGATGCGCTCGCCAAGCCACGCATGATTGATCACGATCGTGCGCAGGCCTGCGGCCGCGAGCCGTTCGATCTGCCAGACGATCAACGGCTTGCCGCCTGCTTCGAGCAGCGGCTTCGGGCAGGTGTCCGTCAACGGCCGCATCCGTTCGCCGCGGCCTGCCGCGAAGATCATCGCCGTCGTCAACGTCGGTTTGCTGGCCGGTGTCGTCATCGGTTCGTTCAAAACGTGTAGCCGACTTCGTTTGCGCGCCCTTCGAGGTCGTCGAGCAGTTTCGCGAACGGCGCGAGCGGCGCGTAGCGCTGCGCGACCTTGCGTGCATAGCCGATAAAGCGCGGCAGGTCTTGCAGATAATGCGGTTTGCTGTCGCGGTAGTTGATCCGGCAGAACAGGCCGAGCACCTTGATATGCCGCTGCAGCCCCATCCATTCGAGCTGCCGGTAGAACTCGCCGAAGTCCGCGTCGACGGGCAGGCCCGCTTTCTTCGCTTGCTCCCAGTAGTACGCGAAGCAGTCGAGCTCGAAGGCCTCGTCCCAGCTCAGGAACGCGTCGCGCAGCAATGACGCGACGTCGTATGTGATCGGCCCGTACACCGCGTCCTGGAAATCGAGCACGCCGGGGTTCGGGCTCGCGATCATCAGATTGCGCGGCATGAAATCGCGCAGCATGTACACATGCGGTTGCGCACTTGCGCTCGCAACGAGCAGCCCGAAGGTGCGATCGAGCATGCCGCGCGTGGCGGCGTCCACTTCGCGGCCCAGATGGCGCGTGATGAACCATTCGGGCATCAGCTCCATTTCGCGGCGCATGAACGCTTCGTCGAATGGCGGCAGTACGCCCTCGCGCGAACTGAGCTGCCAGCGAATCAGCGCATCGAGCGCGTCGCGCATGAGGCGGCGCGCGTTGCCTTCGTTGAGTGCCGTCAGATACGGCTCGGTGCCGAGGTCCGTGACGAGCATGAACCCCGCGTCGAAATCGACCTCGAGCACGCGCGGCACGTGCACGCCGGCCCCCTCGAGCAATTGCGCCACCTGCACGAACTCGCGGCACTTCTCGGGCGGCGGGGCGTCGACGGCGATGAGCGTCGTCGCGGCAGCGGACGAATTCGCCACCGACGGCGCGCCCGCGGCCGCTCGCGCACCTGCAGCGCCCACGCCCGACGCATTCGCCACGACGCTCGCAGCGAGCCGGAAATAGCGGCGAAAGCTCGCATCGGCGGAAGCGGGAGCGAGCGTGGCGAGATCGAGACCGTAACGGTCGGCGTGGCTGCGAAGCCAGGCGGTCAACAGCTCGAGGCGGTCGGAAGCGGTGTTGCCGGTGGAAGCGGAGGCGGGAGCGGAGCTCGGCGTCATGAAAATCGGGGCTGAAAACGGGATAAAGAACGTCTTGCCATATAATACCCCACGACTTTTTTGACGCGGCTCGCGCCAGCCTTCGCATAACTCGTTTGACCGCCCGCCTCACCGCTGGAATAGATCGAACAATTTGCGCAACGCACTCCATCGGTCACCGGAGTCGCTCGTGCAGGCGGTAACTGTGACTGCATGAGCTGTGGTGGGGCCGATTCGCCAAACGAATACATGCCGCCTAGAAAGCTTTTCCCTTACCCATCTTCTTGCGACGGCTTGCCGCGCACAAGGCGGCTCGTCGCGGCACTCGTTGCCGTGCCCGGTCTCTTTCCTGCGCTTTCGCACGCCCAGCTCGTGGGTGAAGCGGCGCAGGCGCAGCCGCTCGAGAACTCGCCGTGGGACCTGCGGCTGGCCCCGCAGCTCGAAGACCATACCGTGCCGACCGGCCAGCGCGCCGCGACCTTCGTGCTCGGCGATGCGACCACCGGCACCGCCGATCGCGACATGGCGGCGAAAGGTTCGGCCGAAGTGCGTCAGGCCACCTCGGTCATCAAGGGAGACGCGCTGCATTACGATCAGGATACCGACATGGCCGACGCGTACGGCCATGTGCGTATCTCCGGCAATGGCGCGCTGTTCGTCGGGCCCGAAGCGCACCTGAAAGTCGAGTCGAATGAAGGTTTCATGACCGCGCCGAAGTATCACTTCTCGATGACGGGCGGTTCGGGCAGCGCGGAGCGCGTCGATCTGCTCGATAACGAGCGCTCGGTGTTTTCGCACGCCACGTATACGGCCTGCCAGTGCGAGAGCGACCCTGCGTGGTACATCAAGGGCAGCGAGTTCGACTTCGATACCGGCGCCGACGAAGGCGTCGCGCACAACGGCGTGCTGTTCTTCCAGGGCGTGCCGATCTTCGCGAGCCCGTGGATGTCGTTCCCGTTGTCGGGCGATCGCAGGAGCGGCCTGCTGCCGCCGACGTTCTCGGTCAGTTCGAACAACGGCTTCGAGCTGTCGCTGCCGTACTACTTCAATATCGCACCGAACCGCGACCTGACGATCACGCCGCGGATCATCTCGCGGCGCGGCGTGTTGACCGACGTCAACTACCGGTACCTGTCGCCCACGTATAGCGGGTCGTTCACGGGCCAGTTCCTGCCCGACGACGCGATCACGAAGACGAACCGCTACGCGCTGTACATCCAGCACAACCAGAACTTCGGCAACGGGTTCGGCGGCTACGTCTACTACAACAAGGTATCGGACAACACGTATCCGGAAGATCTGGCGTCGTCGACGAGCCAGTTCCTCAACGGCACGCAGCTGCTGTATCAGCAGGAAGCCGGCCTCACGTACAACAACGGTCCGTGGTCCGTGCTCGCGCGCGAACAGCACTGGCAGACGCTGCAGGGCTCGATTCCGCCGTACGGCCGCGAGCCCGAGCTGCGCGTGACGTACTCGAAGTACAACGTAGGCGGCTTCGACTACGGCGCGACGGCCGACTACTCGCGCTTCCGCATCACGGCCGACAACATGACCGAGGGCGACCGTGTCGTCTTCGATCCGTACCTCGCGTACTCGGTGGTCGGCCCCGGCTACTTCGTCACGCCGAAGGTGCAATGGCACTTCGCGTCGTACAACCTGAGCAATCTCGGCACGAATTCGGTCGCGGGGCAGCCTAAGAACTTCACCGAATCGATTCCGACGTTCTCGTTCGATACGGGGCTCGTCTTCGACCGGTCGGTGCGCATCTTCGGCACGGACTATATCCAGACGCTCGAGCCGCGGCTGTACTACGTCTACACGCCGTTTCGCAATCAGAACGACGCGCCGCTGTTCGACACCGCCGATTCGGACTTCGGCCTTGCCGAAATTTTCCAGCCGAACACGTTTGTCGGCGAAGACCGTATCGCCGACGCGAACCGCGTAACGGCCGCGCTGACGACGCGTTTCATCAACGCGGCGACCGGCGACGAGCGCGCGCGTTTCGTGATCGCGCAGCAGTACTACTTCACCGATCAGCGCGTCACGCTGCTGCCGGGTCAGTCGGAAACGACGGCACGCCATTCCGATCTGATCGCCGGCGCGTCGTTCAAGCTCGGCTATGGTTTCGCCCAGGAAACGGCGTTCCAATATAATGCCGACAACAATCAGCTGGTGAAGTCGAGCATCGGTTTCGGGTTCAGTCCCGAAACGGGCAAGGTCATCAACCTCGGTTATCGTTACACGCGCGCGAACACGACGCTCGAGAACCAGCCGATCAACCAGATCCTGATCTCAGGGCAATGGCCGCTGACGCACCGCGTGTTCGCGGTGGGCCGCGTCAATTACGACTTGCAAGGCCACCGGCTCGTCGACGGCCTCCTCGGCATGCAGTACGACGCCGATTGCTGGACGCTTGGCGTCGGTGTGCAGAAGTACGCGAACGGGGTCAACACGCAAGGCCTGGCAACTTCCGCGACGCGTGTCCTCGCGCAGTTGACGTTGAAGGGCCTGTCGGCCGTCGACAACGGCCTCGTGGCCGCGTTCCGTTCGAGCGTCGCCGGCTATTCGCCGCCGCCGCCGCCACCGCCGCCCGAATCGCGGTTCAACAATTTTGAATGACCGGTTGTGCGCGCTTATAAAATACGACGATACGGGCGGTCATGTCATGGGCGGAGAATGCCCGCGGCACCCAGGCCCGACATCATTTGGAGTATCTGTGGGAATCATGAAAAAGCTTCGTTCGGCATCGTTCGCGACCGGGTTCGCGGCTGCCGTGTTCTTTATGCTCGCGGGACCCGCGCACGCGCAGGCGCTCGATAACGGCAGCGGGCAGACGGTCGATACGATCGCTGCCGTGGTCAACAATGGCGTGATTACGCAGCGCGAACTCGACGAGCGCATCGGTCTCATCACGCGCCGTCTGAACCAGCAAAACGCGCCGATTCCGCCCGCGGATCAGCTGCGCCAGCAGGTGCTGAACCAGATGGTGCTCGAACGCATCCAGTTGCAGAAGGCGCGCGAGGACAACATTACCGTCGACGACGCCACCGTGCAGCGCACGCTCGAGCGTCTCGCGCAGGCGAACAACATGACGCTCGCCGTGTACCGCTCGCGCATCGAGGCCGAAGGCGTGCCCTGGACGACGTTCAGCGGCGACGCGAAGACCGAGCTGATCCTGCAGCGGCTGCGCGAGAAGGAAGTGGACAGCAAGGTCACGGTGTCGGACGCCGAAGTCGCGAACTACATTGCCAGCCAGCGCGGACCGAGCGCGGGCAGCACGAGCGATCTGCGCTTCGAGCATATCTTCCTGAAGGCGCCGCTCAATGCGCCGCAAACCGATATCGAAGCCGCGCAGAAGAAAGCTGACGATCTGCTGAAGCAGGCAATGAGCGGCAGCGGCAATGATTTCGAAAAGCTTGCAAAGTCGAACTCGCAGGCAACGGACGCGAGCAAGGGCGGCGACATGGGCTTTTTGCAGCCGTCGAAGCTGCCGCCCGAATTCGTCACGGCGGCGTCGACGCTGCGTGCGGGCCAGGTCAACCCGTCGGTCATTCGCACCAGCGACGGCTTCGAAATCGTGCGCCTCGTCGACCGCCGTTCCGGCGGGCAGACTGTGAGCGGCGATTCGGCACGGCTCGTGCAAACGCACGTGCGGCACATTCTGCTGCGTGTCGGCGACGGGCAGTCGGAACCGCAGGCACGCGAGAAGCTGCTCGAGATCAAGAAGGAAATCCAGGACGGCGGCGACTTCGACAAATTTGCGCGGACCTATTCGCAGGACGGCTCGGCATCGCAAGGCGGCGACCTCGGCTGGGTGAGCCCCGGCGAGACGGTGCCTGAATTCGAGCGCGCGATGAACAACCTGCAGGACGGCCAGATCAGCGATCCGGTGCGCACGGAATACGGTTATCACCTGATCCAGGTGCTGGGCCGCCGCGAAGCGGAAGGCTCGGTCGCGCAGCAGATGGATCTTGCGCGCCAGGCAATCGGCCAACGCAAGGCGGAGCAGGCCTACGCGGACTGGCTGCGCGAACTGCGCGACACGGCGTACGTCGACTACAAGACCGCGCCTGGCAGCTCATTGCAATAATTCGTCGAAGCAACGCGTCGAAGCAACCCGTCGAAGCACCCCGTGCAATAACCGAAGCCATGACGACCGACACCTCGCCTGCTGTATCCTCACCGCCGCGGTCCGAGTCGCTGAACATCGCGATCACGACCGGCGAGCCGGCAGGCGTGGGTCCTGAACTGACTGCGCAGGCGCTGGCGGCAGCGGGCGCGCACTGGCCCGATGCGCACTTCACGGTGCTCGGCGACGCGGCGCTGGTTGCCGGGCGCGCGCAGGCGGTCGGCATCGACTGGAATGCGTTGCAAGGGCGGCGCATCGAGGTCTTGCACCACGCGCTCGGCGCGCCGTCGCGGGCCGGCAAGCTCGATGCGGCGAACGGCCGCTATGTGCTCGCGCTGCTCGACACCGCAATCGATGGCGCCGTGGCCGGCAAGTTCGATGCGATCGTCACCGCGCCGCTGCAAAAGAGCACGATCAACGATGCCGGTGTGCCGTTTACCGGTCACACCGAGTATCTGGCCGAACGCACGCATACGCCGCACGTCGTGATGATGCTCGCGGGCACCGGCCAGCGTCCGCTGCGCGTCGCGCTTGCGACGACGCATCTGCCGCTGAAGGACGTTGCCGCGGCGCTCACCGTCGACGGCATCGTCGACACGCTGCGTATCATCAGCCACGACTTGCGCCATCATTTCGGCTTGCCCGCGCCGCGCATTCTCGTCACCGGGCTCAATCCGCATGCGGGCGAAAACGGCTACCTGGGCCGCGAGGAAATCGACGTGATCGCACCGGCGCTCAAGCAGGCGAACGCGCTCGGTATCGACGCGCGCGGCCCGTATCCGGCCGATACGCTGTTCCAGCCGCGCTATCTGACCGAGGCCGACTGCATGCTCGCGATGTACCACGATCAGGGCCTGCCCGTTCTGAAGTACGCGACGTTCGGCGAAGGCATCAACGTGACGCTCGGTCTGCCGATCGTGCGCACGTCCGTCGATCACGGCACCGCGCTCGATCTGGCCGGAACCGGCCGCGCCGATGCCGGCAGCCTGATCGCCGCGATCGATACCGCGGTGTCGATGGCGCGCCATCGGCGCGGCGCCTGATTTTCCCGCTGCACCTTTTTCTATTCCGATTTCGATGTCATCGACGAGACCGCACCCCAGCCGGCAACATCAGGGCCATTTCGCGCGCAAGCGGTTCGGGCAAAACTTTCTCGTCGATCCCGGCATCATCGATTCGATCGTCGATCTGATTCGCCCGCAGCGCGGCGAGCGGATGGTCGAAATCGGCCCGGGCCTCGGCGCATTGACCGAGCCGCTGATCGAACGGCTCGCGACGCCCGAATCGCCGTTGCATGCGGTCGAGCTCGACCGCGATCTGATCGCGCGGCTCAAGGAAAAATTCGGCGACCGCCTTCAGCTGCACGAGGGCGATGCGCTGGCATTCGATTTCAGCACGCTCGCCGCGGCCGATACGCAAACCGGCGCGGCAAGCGATGCCAGCGATCGCAAGCCGTCGCTGCGCATTGTCGGCAATCTGCCGTACAACATCTCGAGCCCGCTGCTGTTTCATCTCACTGCGTTCGCACGCGACGTGATCGACCAGCACTTCATGCTGCAGGACGAAGTGGTCGAACGCATGGTGGCCGAGCCGGGCAGCAAGGCGTTTGGCCGCCTGTCGGTGATGCTGCAATACCGGTATGTGATCGACAAGCTGCTCGATGTGCCGCCCGAGTCGTTTCAGCCTCCGCCGAAAGTCGATTCGGCGATCGTGCGGATGATCCCCTACGCACCGCACGAATTGCCCGACGTCGATGAAACGACGCTCGGCGAAGTCGTGACGGCGGCGTTCTCTCAACGGCGCAAGATGTTGCGCAATACGTTGTCCGCGTATCGCGACGCGGTCGATTTCGAGGCGCTCGGTTTCGATCTCGCACGGCGTGCCGAAGACGTGCCGGTCGACGAATACGTGCGCGTCGCTCAGGCAGTATCGGCTTCGCGCGGTTAAGCGAAATCGCCTCGTCGTTCATCTTTTTATCCTGTCTGCGTTGCACTCGAAAGTAAGCTGACGTTGATGTTTTTCGGACTGGTCCTATAAGGGCGCGAGTCCATGCGTTTCTATACTTCAGCGCGTTCGCTCAATTTATTTAGGATAAGAAAATGAATAGGAACCGCCGATCTATACGGAATGCCGTGACGCCGATTCGCACTGCCGTGCGCGAAAACTTCGATAGTTGGCTGCGCCAACCCGCGAGGCGCGCAGGCGTCGCGACCGGCGTCGCCGCAATCGCGCTCGGAACCGCTGGCCTGACTGCCGCGAGCCTCTCGTTCGCAAGCGCGATTACGATCAACGATACCGACAAGGCAACAGGGCAGAGCTGCACGACAACGAATGCCGGCAGCGGCACATGGTCGGTCGTCGGTGGCTGCTTCGCGAATGCCGGGGTGAAGGATGCGCCGCATAATCTGGCCGAGACCGTGGTCGGCTCGTACGGCTATGTGCCGGCCAACGTGAGTTTTGCGACGGGCTTCGGCTTCAGCACGCAGAACTACGCGTATTTCGGCAGTGCGGTCGGCGCAGCCGCGTATGTCGCGAGCGGCGCGCGCAACAGCGTCGCGCTCGGCACCGGCTCGGTCGCAACGGAAGCGAACACGGTGTCGCTCGGCCGTGTCGGCGACAATCCGCTGAAAGGCACCTATGGCGACAGCGGCGACGGCAATACGTCGGACACGGCCTTGCTGAACCAGAATCTGACCGGCACGCTGACCCGGCGGCTCACCAATATGTCCGCCGGCATCAACGATACCGACGCGGTCAACGTCGGCCAGCTGAAGGCGGCCGGCATGAGCGTCGATACATCGGGCAATCCGACCAACGCGTTCGTTGCCTACGACGACCTGACCCGCGGCAAGGTGACGCTCGCGGGAGGCACGAACGGCACGACGATCACGAATGTGACGGCAGGCGCGATCAACCCCGGCAGCAAGGACGCGATCAACGGCGCGCAGCTCTACGGTTCCGCAAGCAGCATTGCAGCCGCGCTCGGCGGCGGCTCGATGGTCGTGTCGGACGGCAGCATCACGATGCCGCGTTATACGGTCGGCGGCGATACGGTCGTCGGGGTCGGCGGTGCCGTCGATGCGCTCGACCAGCGGATCACGGACGCGTCGGCAGCGGCCGCCGATATGTCGACGAAGCTCAAATACATCAAGTTCGGCGACACGACGGCGCTCGATGCGAACGCGTCCGGCGACAATGCGGTCGCCATCGGCGGCTACGCGCAGGCGACCGGCGACAACGCGCTGGCTATCGGCGCGAACGCGCGCGCGACAGCGGTCAATGCGATCGCGATCGGCGCGGGATCATCGGCGAATCAGGCCAACACGTTCGCGGTCGGCTCGAATACGGCGAAGCGCCGGATCGTCAACGTGGCGGACGCGGTGAACTATAGCGACGCGGTGACGCTGGGCCAGATGAACGCGGCGATCGCGGCGGCGCTGCCCGGCCCGACCAGCGCGGGCGGCAACGATGGATTGCTGCGCGGCACGGCGCTCAAGGCGGGCGTCAATGCTGCGGCGCAAGTCGATACGGCGGACATCATCGCGTACGACAGCTCGGCTCACGACCATGTCACGCTCGGCGGAGCGGGCACGGCGACGCGCGTCTCGCTGTCGAATCTGCAGGATGCGCAACTGAGCGCAACGAGCACCGAGGCGGTCACCGGTGCGCAGTTGTACGCGACGAACGAGCAGCTCGCGATGCTCGGCCAGGCGGTGCAGAACTATGATGCAAACGGCTCGACCGTGATTGCGTCGAGCACGGTCAGCGGACCGGCTGCTGCGAGCGGTTCGAATTCGTTTGCGGCGGGCGGCGGCGCGAGCGCGACCGGCAACGATTCGAGCGCGCTCGGCGACCGTGCGCAGGCATCGGGTGCGGCTTCGGTGGCGCTCGGCTCGCAGGCAAATGCGGCGGCGAACAATTCGGTTGCGCTGGGTGCGAACGCGGTGGCGAACCGCGAGGACACCGTATCGGTCGGCGCGGCCGGCAGCGAACGGCAAGTCGTCAACGTCGCGGCAGGCGTGCAGGGCACCGATGCGGTGAACGTCAATCAACTGAACGCCGCGGTCGCGAATTCGAACCAGCAGATCGCCGGTTTGCAAGGGCAGATCCACGACGTCGCGAAAGGCGCCAACGCGGGCACGGCCGCCGCGATGGCGGTGGCGGGCCTGCCGCAGCCGACGCAGCCGGGCAAGGCGATGGTCGCCGTCGCCGGCGCGCGCTACGGCGGCCAGTCCGGTGCCGCGTTCGGCGCGTCCTATGTGACGCAGAACAACCGCTTCGTCGTGAAGCTGTCGGGCAATACGAGCACCAACGGCAACGTCGGTGTGGTGGCGGGCGCGGGCTTCCAGTGGTGATCGCCGCGTGGCGCGCGGCTCGCTCCAACTGACGCGAAGTCGCGCGATCTACATTTTTCGCACATTCCCCCTTCTCTCAGGCATCATGCTGCGGACTCCGTAGTCTGCTTTGACGTTTCTCCGCCGTTCGTAACCGGTTCAGGCCGCATGTGCGCGTTCCGACCGACGCGCCATACAAGGAGACGGCATGGTGAAGGCCAGCAGGGGGACATATCTCGTCCTGCCGTCCGCCGCACGGCTGGCGCTTGCCTTACTCGCGTACGCGTTTGCGGCGCCGCCGTCGCACGCGCAATCGAGCGTCACGCTATATGGCATCGTCGACGAAAGCGTCCGCTATATGACGCACACGAACAAGGCCGGCGATTCGACAATCGGCCTCGGCAACGGCGGCATCAGCGAGAGCCGCTGGGGGCTGCGCGGTACCGAGGCGCTGGGCGGCGGCTGGTCGGCGTTCTTCCGGCTCGAAAACCGCTTCTATATCAATACCGGGCAGAGCGATACGACGCTGCCGTTCATCAACGAAGCGCAGGTCGGCGTGCAATCGTCTTCGTATGGACGGCTCATCTTCGGGCGGCAGCCCGACGTGCTGATCGAAGGCATCACGATTGGCGGCTACGGCAGCAACCCATGGATCCCTTACAACTTCAGCTTCCAGCCGGAAGTCACGATGTCGGGCGGGATCTGGACAAGCAATCAGGTGCAGTATCAGGCACGCATGGATGGCGTCATGTTCGCGGCAGCCTATGCGTTCGGCGGCGTCGCGGGGCATGCCTCCTATGGTTCGCAATTCGGCGCGGCGGCAGCTTATGCGCCGAAGGGCGGGCCGCTCAATCTGGGCGGCGCCTACGAGCAAACGCGCGATTCGGTGAACGGCAGTACCGCGAAGGCGTGGACCTTCGGCGCTTCGTATCTGTGGGACGGCACGCGGTTTGCGCTCGGTTATATCGTCAATCGCAACGATCCGGATTTCTCGAACTTCGCTAACGGGCCGTTTACAGCGCCCGTGCTCGCCGCGCTCAAATACACCGATTTCTCGCGGCGCCGGATGATCCTCGGCGGCATCACGCAGGCGCTCGGCGACGCGTGGCATCTCGCAGTCAATGTCTGGCGCACGCTGCAGGACGGCAAGACTGCCGCACAGGACGGCTCGGCCTGGCAGTATCAGTTCGTCGCCGACTATAACCTTTCGAAGCGCACCGACGTCTATGTCGAAGCGGACTACGCGCTATATCGCGGCGATCTGATCGGTGCGCAGCTGCAGGGGGTCAATGGCGTCGGGCTCGCGCAGAAGGGGACGCAGGTCGGGCTGATGGCGGGCTTACGGCATCTTTTCTAACGTGTAAACGACGAGTCCTTCGCTGAGCGGGCGCGCGGCTTTTTCGGTACATTTACGTCCTCGACATCACGCAATCAGGAGCTCACGATGCGCTTTCTCCACACGATGCTTCGCGTCGGCAATCTCGATCGCTCGATCAAGTTCTACACGGAACTGCTCGGCATGAAAGTACTGCGCCGCCAGGATTATCCGGATGGCAAATTCACGCTGGCCTTCGTCGGCTACACGGACGAGCGCGATGGCACGGTCATCGAACTGACGCACAATTGGGACACGGAGTCGTACGACCTCGGCAGCGGCTTCGGCCATCTCGCGATCGAAGTCGAAGACGCGTATGCCGCATGCGAAAAAATCAAGGCGCAGGGCGGCACCGTGGTGCGCGAAGCCGGCCCGATGAAACATGGCACGACGGTGATCGCCTTCATCACCGACCCGGACGGCTACAAGATCGAGTTCATCCAGAAGAAGTCGTAACCGGGGCCGGCGGCTCAAAGCGCCGGCAGCAATTCCGGCGGATGATGCTTGAGCGTCTGCCGCGCTTCGCGGAACTCGGGAAAAATCGATTCGACGGTCTGCCAGAAGCGCGGGCTATGGTTCATCTCGCGCAAGTGCGCGAGTTCGTGCGCGACGACATAGTCGATGATCGACACCGGGAAGTGAATGAGCCGCCAGTTCAGGCGTATCTTCCCGTCGCTCGAGCAACTGCCCCAACGCGTGGCCGCCGATGAAAGCGCGTACGCGCGGTAATTCACGCCGAGCTTTTCCGCATAGACGTCGAGGCGTTCGCCGAACAGGCGCTTCGCCTCGCTTTGCAGCCAGCCTTGCACGCGGTCCTTGATCTGTTGCGGGTCGGCCTGCATCGGCAGCGGCAGCGCGAGCGTCGCCGCTTTCTGATCGAGCAGCAGCGTGCCGTTCGGCGCGCCGAGCGTCACGCGCACCGGGTGGCCGAGATACGGCACCTGCGCGCCGTCTTTCCAGTCGACTCGCGGCAACGCGCGCTGTTCGACACGCGTCTGCCATTCGGTGAGCTTGTTAAATATCCAGCGCTGCTTTTCCGCGATCGCCGTTTCGATGTCGGTCAACGTGACCCAGCGCGGCGCCGTGATCGTGAGGCCCGTGCTGTCGATCGCGAAGCCGATCGAGCGGCGCGACGAACGTTTCAGATGGTAGTAGAGCGAGCGCGCGCCGAGCGTCATGTGGCGCAGTTTCGTGCCATCGGGCGCGAGCGGCACCGCCGGTTTTTGCGGCGACGGTGATTCGGACAGGCCGGGCTCTTCGAAGAGCGGCAGATCGAGTTGCCGGCTATCGAGTGCCGCGGCGGGTTGCGGCTTGGAAGACTTCTGCATCGGACTCGCTTCACGCTAATACGCCGTCTCGATGGCGAATGTAACGAAGAGACGGCGTGCGCGCGTCAGATTTGCGCGGCGGCAGGCGCGTTGTGCCCGGCGCCGTATGCGGCAGGATCGATGCGGCGCATCTCGGCTTCGATCCATGTTTCGACGCGCATGTTCACTTCATCGGGCGTGAGCCCGCGCGTGTCGATCGGCTTGCCAATCGACACCGTGACTATACCCGGATATTTGATAAACGAGTTGCGCGGCCACACACGGCCCGCGTTGTGCGCAATCGGCACGACCGGTGCGCCGGCCGCGATCGCGAAGCGTGCGCCGCCGGTCTTGTACTTGCCTTGCTTGCCGGTCGGCGTGCGCGTGCCTTCGGGAAACATAATGACCCATGCGCCTTCTTCCAGGCGCCGCTTGCCTTGTCTCGTGACCGACGCGAACGCGTGCTTGCCTTCCTTGCGGTCGATATGAACCATCTTCAGCATGCCGAGCGCCCAGCCGAAAAACGGCACATAAAGCAATTCGCGCTTGAACACATAGCAAAGCGGCCGCGGCATCAGCGCCGGGAAGGCAAGCGTTTCCCACGCGGACTGATGCTTCGACAGCAGCACGGCCGGCCCATCGGGCAGGTTCTCGAATCCCTGCACGCTATATCGGACGCCGTTGAGGCCGCGCAGCACCACAAGCACGGATTTGCACCAGCCGGCCGCCATCCGGTAGCGGCCGTCCGCGCGCAGGAACGGAAACGCGATGAAGCAGGCCGTCGCATACGGAGCCGTGAAGACGATGAAAAAGATGAAAAGCAGCAGGGAGCGTAAAAAGCGCATCGGTCGGTTCAGCGGGTATCGGTGACACGCACGGCGCGCATCAATCCTGTTCTTCGGCGAGGAAGTCTAAAGCGAACGCGCGCAGGTCGTCGTGAACGCGCGTGCCTTCCGGCAGGCCGCCGGCGGCCAGTGTTTTTTGCCCTTTGCCGGTCAGCACCAGATGCGGCGTAAAGCCGAGCGCCGCGCCGGCCTGCAGATCGCGCAACGAATCGCCGACCGCGGGCATGCCCTTCGGATCGACATCGTAACGCTCGGCAATCATCTTCAGCATGCCGGGCTTGGGCTTGCGGCATTCGCACTGGTCTTCTGCCGTATGCGGGCAGAAGAAGATCGCGTCGATGCGCGCGCCGACCGTGGCCGCAATCCGATGCATCTTTTCATGCATCGCGTTGAGCGCGGCCATGTCGAAGAGGCCGCGTCCGATGCCCGACTGATTCGTCGCAATAGCGATGCGATAGCCGGCCTGATTGAGCCGCGCGATCGCCTCGAGACTGCCGGGCAGAGCGACCCATTCGTCCGGCGACTTGATGAACGCCTCCGAATCGACGTTGATCACGCCGTCCCGGTCGAGCACCACGAGTTTCTTTGCGCTTGCCATGGTGTGGGCACTCAGGCGGCGAGCCGCGAAATATCGGCGACGCAGTTCATCTGCTGGTGCAGCGCGCCGAGCAGAGCGAGGCGGTTCGCGCGCAATGCCGGGTCTTCGGCGTTGACCATCACGTCGTTGAAGAACGTATCGACCGGTTCGCGTAGCGCCGCGAGCGCCGATAGCGCGCCCGTGTACTGACGCTGCGCGAGCTGCGACTGCACACGCGGCGCAACCTGCTCGAGCTGCGCGTGCAGCGCTTTTTCCGCGCTTTCGACGAGTAGCGCCGCCTGCACGATGGCCTCCGTCTCGTTGGCCGCCGTGCCTTCGGACTTCTTCAGAATGTTCGAGATGCGCTTGTTCGCCGCCGCGAGCGATGCCGCCTCGGCAAGCGCTGCGAATTCGCGCACGGCGTCGAGGCGTGCCACGATATCGTCGAGGCGCGTCGGATTCAGCGCGAGCACCGCGTCGATTTCGCCTGCGCCGTAGCCGCGCTCGCGCAGCAAGCCGCGCAGGCGGTCCATAAAGAATTCGTAGAGCGCGGCCGTCGAATCGGCGACGCCGGGCAGCGCGGCGAACTGCTTGTGCGCGGCGCGCAGCACCTCGACGAGATCGACCGGCAACTGTTTTTCGACGAGGATGCGCAGCACGCCGAGTGCATGGCGGCGCAGCGCGAACGGGTCTTTTTCGCCGGTCGGCTGCAGGCCGATGCCCCAGATGCCGACCAGCGTTTCGAGCTTGTCCGCCAGCGCGACGGTCGTGCCCGTTGCGGTGGTGGGCAGCGCATCGCCGGAGAAGCGCGGCTGATAGTGTTCCGAGCACGCGAGCGCGACTTCTTCCGGCTCGCCGTCGTGACGCGCGTAGTACGTGCCCATCGTGCCCTGCAGTTCGGGGAATTCGCCGACCATGTCCGTCAGCAGGTCCGCCTTCGCGAGGCGCGCCGCGCGTTTCGCGAGCGCGACATCGGCACCGGTCAGCGCGGCGATTTCGCCGGCGAGCGCTTCGATGCGCTCGACGCGCTGCAGCGTCGAACCAAGCCTGTTGTGATAGACGACGTTTGCCAGCAGCGGCACGCGGTCCGCGAGCGGCTTCTTCCTGTCCTGCTCGAAGAAGAACTTCGCATCGGCGAGACGCGGGCGCACGACGCGTTCGTTACCCTCGACGATGTCGCCGGGCGTCTCGGTCTCGATGTTCGAGACGATCAGAAAGCGTGAGCGCAGCTTGCCGTTTGCATCGGTGAGCGCGAAATATTTCTGGTTCGTCTGCATCGTGAGGATCAGGCATTCCTGCGGCACTTGCAGGAATTCGTCCTCGAAACGGCATGCGTAGACAATTGGCCATTCGACGAGCGACGTCACTTCATCGAGCAGCGCTTCCGGCATCACGACCTCGTCGCCGTTGGCGTGCGCGAGCAGATGCGAGCGGATCACGTTCTTGCGATCGGCGAAGTTCGCGACCACGTGGCCGCGGTGACGCAGCGTTTCCGCATAGGCGTCCGCGTGCTGGATCTGCACGAAGCCTTCAGACAGAAAGCGGTGGCCGAGCGTCGTATCGTCCGCATCGATGCCGAATGCACTGACGGGCACGATCTGGTTATCGTGCAGTACCGTCAGACGATGCACGGGGCGCACGAACTGCACGTTCGCGCCGTCCGGGCGCTGATAGGTCATGACCTTCGGAATCGGCAGCTTTGCGAGCGTTTCGTCGAGCGCGGCTTGCAGGCCCTCGGCGAGCGTCGCGCCGGGCGCCGCATAGCGCAGGAAGAATGCTTCGGTCTTGCCGTCCGACGCGCGTTCGAGATCGTCGACGGAGAAGTCGGGAAAGCCGAGCGCGGCGAGCTTCTTCGCGAGCGGCGCCGTGGGCTGTCCGTTCGCATCGAGCGCCACCGACACCGGCAGCACTTTTTCGCGCACGTTCTTTTCCGGCGCGACCGCGCGCACGCGGTTGACGCTCACCGCGAGACGGCGCGGCGTGGCATAGCGTTCGAACGACAGTTCGCCTTCGATCAGATCGCGCGCCGCGAGGCGCTGCGCGATGCCTTCGGCGAACGCGTCGCCGAGGCGCGCGAGCGCTTTCGGCGGCAGTTCTTCGGTCAGCAGTTCGACGAGCAGGGTGGCGTGTTGGGAATGCATGATGTGTTCTTGTCTCGTCAGTCTTTGTCGAACTTCGGCTCGAGCTTCAACGGCGGCGCCCAGGCCGGTTTCGCGGCTTCCTGTTCGTCGGTTTCGAGGCCGGGCACCGCGTGCACCGGATTGCCGAGCATCGGGAAGCCGAGCTTTTCGCGCGACTCGTAATAAGCCTGCGCAACGAAGCTCGACAGATTGCGGATGCGGCCGATATACGCGGCGCGTTCGGTGACCGAGATTGCGCCGCGCGCGTCGAGCAGGTTGAACGTGTGACCGGCCTTCAGCACGAGCTCGTACGCGGGCAGCGGCAGGTGCGCTTCGATCATGCGCTTCGCTTCGCTTTCGTAGCTGTTGAAGAATGTGAACAGCAGATCGACGTTCGCCTGCTCGAAGTTATACGTCGACTGTTCGACTTCGTTCTGGTGGTACACGTCGCCGTAGGTGAGGCGCCGCGTTTCGGGGCCGTTCGGGCCTTGTTCTTCCCATTCGGTCCAGACGAGGTCGTAGACGTTCTCGACCTTCTGCAGATACATCGCAAGACGCTCGAGCCCGTACGTGATTTCGCCGAGCACCGGTTTGCAGTCGAGTTTGCCGACCTGCTGGAAGTATGTGAACTGCGTGACTTCCATGCCGTTCAGCCACACCTCCCAGCCGAGACCCCATGCGCCGAGCGTCGGATTTTCCCAGTCGTCTTCGACGAAGCGCACGTCGTTCTGCTTCAGATCGAAGCCGAGCGCTTCGAGCGAGCCGAGATAAAGATCGAGAATGTCTTCGGGCGCCGGCTTCAGCACGACCTGGTACTGGTAGTAATGCTGGAGGCGGTTCGGGTTCTCGCCGTAGCGGCCGTCCTTCGGACGGCGCGACGGTTGCACATAGGCTGCGCGCCACGGCTCGGGCCCGATCGCACGAAGGAAGGTATGGACGTGCGAGGTGCCGGCGCCGACTTCCATGTCGATCGGCTGGAGCAGCGCGCAACCCTGCTTGTCCCAGTAGGACTGCAGCGTCAGGATGATTTGCTGAAACGTGAGCATGAAGTGCCTTTCCGGCGGGAAATGCGGCGCGCCTTCGAACCGCCGCGAAACGGACCGCGGCTTGCTCGGGTCCGGCGGCGGGCCGTCGCGCGGCCCGGTGCTAAAACCGTGAATTTTACCGGATTGGCGTTGCGTTGAGACTTTGCCTGTCGCCGAGCCTCGTTCAGTTGACGGTGTCGTCGCGGTTTGCGTCGTCGTGCGCGGCCCGGTGTGCAGCCTCGTGTGTAGCCTCGTCTGCGTTCCGATCGCCGTCTTTGCCTCCATGTTTGCGCGCTGTCCGGCGCCGGCGGTCCGCGCGCGACGGGCCGAACGCGAATCCGAACGCAAGCAGGAACAGCGACGCCGCGAGCACGGTATTGTTGCCGCTCGTGATGTAGGGTGTGTCGCCGGCCATGCCCTGAATCGTCACTTCGAGCGAGCCCTCGGTGAAGGTCGGCAGGCGCGCGATTACCTTGCCGCGGTCGTCGATCGCGGCGGTCACGCCGGTGTTGGTTGCGGCGAGCATCGGCCGGCCCGTTTCGAGCGAACGCATGCGCGCCATCTGCAGATGCTGGTCGAGCGCGATCGTATCGCCGAACCACGCAAGGTTCGTGACGTTGATCAGTATGCCGGGCGGCGACGGATTTTCGCGGATCGTGCGGGCGATCTCTTCGCCGAAAATATCCTCGTAGCAGATATCGACCGACACCGCCTGGTTCTGCACGAAGAATGGCTTTTGCACCGCGGCGCCGCGCGCGAAGTCGCCAAGCGGAATGTTCATCAGGTTGACGAACCAGTGAAATCCCCACGGTACGAATTCACCGAACGGCACGAGATGATGCTTGGCATAGTGGTACACGCTTTTGTCGTTCGGCGTGATGCCATAGAAGCTGTTCGTATAGTCGACGACCTGGCCGTCCGGCGTGATCGTGCCGCCGATCGCGCCGAACAGGATCGACGAGCCGGTCGAGTCGGCGAAGCCGCGTATCGTTTCCGCGAAGGCGACGGGAATATCCTGCGCAAGCACGGGAATCGCGGTTTCGGGCGTGACGATCAGGTCGGCCGGCTTCGCGATGATCATCTTCTGATATTCCGCGATTTCCTCGATCACGCTCGCTTCTTCGAACTTCATGTCCTGTTTCACGTTGCCCTGCAGCAGGCGCACGCTTAGCGTGGCGTTCGCGGCATGTGTCCACGATGCGAGCGGCAGCAGCAAGCCAACGGCGATCAGCGCAATGGCGATGGCCGCGGGCGCGACGATGCGGGCGGGACTCGTACGTGCGGTGCGCGAGCGGCGGCTGATGTCATGGTCCGTCGTGCCCGTGCCCGTGTCGGCGCTCCCGGCATTGCCGTTGCCGTTGCGGCGCGCGCGCAGCAACGCCTGCGCAAGCAATGCGCCCGACAGCGCGAGCACCCAGCCGACGCCATATACGCCCGCGAGCGCCGCAAAGCCCGCGAATGGCCCGTCGACCTGCGGATAGCCGCTTGCGAGCCACGGAAAGCCGGTGAATACCGTGCCGCGCAGCCACTCGCCGAGTGCCCATGCGCTCGCGAACGCGAAGGCGCCATGCCATGTCGGCGAGAACGGCGTGTCGTCGGTCTTGCCGTTGCGCGCGTGTCCCGCGCAGCATGACCACAAGCCCGCTGAAAACGCCGGGTACAACGCAAGATACATCGAGAACAGCACGACCGCCGCGCCGGCCAACGGCGCGGCCATGCCGCCATACACGTGCATGCTCACGTACAGCCACCAGATGCCCGTCACGAAGTTGCCGAAGCCGAACGCGAAGCCGGTCAGCGCGGCGCTCTTCCAGCCGGTCGCGCGCGTGAGCCACGCGTAGAAGAACACGAAGATCGCGAGTTCGAGCCAGCCTCCATGCGGCGTCGGCGCAAACGACAGTGTATTGAGGGCGCCTGCGGCACACGCCGCGAGATAGTGCCAGCGCGGCAACGTGCGGCGGCTGGCCGTCGCGTCGTTGGGTGTCACGCCCCGGGGCAGACGGGAGGGGATCGGGTCGGCCATGTTGCGTTTCGTTGCGTTCGTTATGGTGGTATTGCGTTACGTTCGCGTTATTCGATAGCGTGCGGCGCTGTCATGCCGCGACTTCATTCTCTTGCGGCCACGTCCGCGACCGCGGCGAGGGCGACGGCGTGCGGACCGACGAATCACGCACGAATCACGCACGAATCACGTACGAGCCATGCGCATTCGCCCGCAGCAGCCTGCGCCTCTCGCGCGGACGGATCCTGAAAGCGCGATCAGGTCTGCACGTGCTGCGCATCGCGCTCGCGTTGACCCGCGAGCGGATCCTTGCGCACGAGCAGCATATGGATTTGCCGCGCGTCGGCACGCAGTACTTCGAAAATCAGATCGCCGAGGCGCGCCTTTTCTCCGCGATGCGGCACGCGCCCGAAGTGATGCGTGACGAGCCCGCCGATCGTGTCGTTTTCTTCGTCCGACAGATGCGTGCCGAATTCTTCGTTGAACTGCTCGATTTCGGTCAGCGCCCGCACGCGATAACGCCCATCCGGCGACGCGATGATATTGCCGCTTTCCTCGTCGAAGTCGTATTCGTCCTCGATGTCGCCGACGATCTGCTCGAGCACGTCTTCGATCGTGATCAGCCCCGCGACGCCGCCATATTCGTCGACGACGATCGCAATGTGATTGCGGTTCACGCGAAAGTCGTGCAGCAGCACATTGAGGCGCTTCGACTCTGGAATGAACACCGCGGGCCGCAGCATGCCGCGCACGTCGAATTCCTCTTCCGCGTAGTAGCGCAGCAGGTCTTTCGCGAGCAGCACGCCGATCACATTGTCGCGATTGCCTTCGTAAACCGGGTAACGCGAGTGCGCCTTTTCGAGCATGAACGGGATGAAGTCGGCGGGCGCATCGGCGATATTGATCGCGTCCATCTGCGCGCGCGGCACCATGATGTCGCGTGCGCTCAGTTCGGACACCTGGAACACGCCCTCGATCATCGACAGCGAATCGGCGTCGATCAGGTTGCGCTCGTGCGCATCCTGCAGGATTTCGAGGAGTTCGCCGCGGGAGTCGGGCTCCGGCGAAATGAAATCGGTCAGTCGCTCGAGCAGTGAGCGCTTTTCGGTGGGTTTGTCGCTGGCGGATCGTCGACTGGGATACGTGTCGTTCATGGTGGTGCGCCCGGCTCGTGCCCGGCGCGCTGTTGCAGAGCGTTAAGGATACACCACGCGCATGGCGGGTTCGTGTCCCGCCCCGGCTGGCCGTGTGGCGTGGCTGGCCCGACCGGCGGGCGGCTCGCGGTCTGGACTGCGGGTGGGGGCCTGCGGGTTGGCCGCGTTTGACCGCGCTTGCCCCTGCATTTGACCCCGCGCTTGATCCGACAGGCCTTGGCCGGTCCGCCGGACGGCCCTGGCCGGACCCCCGGAGACTTCCGCACGGACGTTCGCCGCGGCGCTCGCGGTCGTGCCTGCGGGCGATGCGTGTTTTTTATCCTAACGGATAAACCCACGACGTGAGGTGAAGAAATTTAATATGTCGGCGCGTCGGCCGCGAGGCAAGTTGGCGGACAGATCCGGTTTTACACGCCGGGGCGCTTCATGTGAGGGTCGCTTCGCCAGACCCGTTTGCGGCACTGGCCGGTCCCGCCGCTTGCTGCACTTGCTGCGCTTGCCGCTTGCAGCGCGCAAGCAGCGCTTCGAGCGCGCGGTCGGGCATGCCGCTTTCGCGCAATGCTTCGACAGTGCGGCTCACGTAATCGAGCGTCGTGCCGTAGCGGCCGCTCGCGCAGTCGAACACGACGCGTACGACATCGTCGGAGAGCTTGCCCGTGTAGCTGGGCACATCGCGGCGCATCACGAACGTGAGCGCGTCGACGCGCCGTCCGTCCGCAAGCACGCACGGCAGCCATGCGGGCCGGTATGAGCCCATCGCCATTTCGCGGCGCCACAACGCTTCGAGATGCGGTATCGAGCCCTGCGCCGCGAGGCGAAATGCGATACCGCTGCATGAGCCGCCACGGTCGAGCGCAAGCACGAGGCCCGGCTGTTCGGGCGTGCCGCGATTGACGCGCGACCACAGGTATAAGCCGCGGTGATAGCCGTGCACGCGCGAGCGGACGGCTTCGGCGGTCGGCAGACCGGCGTTCCAGATCAGCGAGCCATAGCCGAACAGCCAGAGGTCGCTCGCGCGATCCCAGTGCGCGAGCGTTTTATCCATCGACGCGCGCAATTCATCGTCCGACAGCAGCCGCGATTCGCCGAGCGCCGGCGGGTAGCCGCGGCTGTCGGGCTGAACGGCCTGCTCGGGCTGAGTGGCCTGCTCGGGCTGAGTCGGCTGAGTCGGCGATGGCGGGTCGGGATGGCGGGCAGTCACGGGGCGTTCCAGATAGTCGGCGCATGAGGGCCGCGATCAGACGTGGTTGGCCGCGGCTCGCCGGCTGCGGCAACATGACGGCGAAACGCCGCATCAGGCGCGGTTTGACTTGCCGGTGAGCGTGCGGGTTCTGCCTGTTCTGCTGGCTCAGCGGTAAGGGTCCGGAAAACCGAGCCCGGCCAGCACGTCCTTTTCGATCGCTTCCATCTCCTGTGCATCGGCATCGTTCTCGTGATCGTAGCCCTGAGCATGCAGGGTACCGTGAACAAGCAGGTGCGCATAGTGCGCGGCAAGCGGCTTATGCTGTTGCGCCGCTTCCTTTTCGACGACGGGGCAGCAGAGGATCAGGTCGCCGCTGACCGGGTCGTCTTCCGATTCGGCGTACGCAAAGGTCAGCACATTGGTCGCGTAATCCTTGCCGCGATACGTGCGGTTCAATGTGCGGCCTTCTTCCGCGTCGACGAAGCGCACGGCCAGTTCCGCGTCGGCGAAAAGCGCCGCTTTGATCCAGCTCGCGACGGTCGCGCGCGGCAGCAGCGCCTTGTGCGCGGGCCATGCTTTCGCCGCGGGAAACTGCAGGTTCAACGAAAGTTTCGGCGCGCGGTTCATTCGGCCCTGGCGCCTGCCCGAGCCTGTGCGGGCGCTTGAGCCTGGGCCTGCGCGGCCGCCTTTTCGTCCTTCTTCGCGTGCGCGTCGTACGCTTCGACGATGCGCGCAACGAGCGGGTGACGCACGACGTCCGCGCTCGTGAAGCGCGTCAACGCAATGCCGCGCACGTTCGACAGCACCTGCTCCGCTTCGATCAGCCCGCTCTTCTGGCCGCGCGGCAAGTCGATCTGCGTCGTATCGCCGGTTACGACCGCCTTCGAGCCGAAGCCGATACGCGTGAGGAACATCTTCATCTGCTCGGGCGTCGTGTTCTGCGCCTCGTCCAGGATGATGAACGCATGATTCAGCGTGCGCCCGCGCATATAGGCGAGCGGCGCGATTTCGATCATCTGGCGCTCGAACATCTTCGCGGTCTTGTCGAAACCGAGCAGGTCGTAGAGCGCGTCGTAGAGCGGCCGCAGATATGGATCGACCTTCTGCGCGAGGTCGCCCGGCAGAAAGCCGAGCCGTTCGCCGGCTTCGACCGCGGGGCGCGTGAGCACAATGCGCTTCACCTGATCGCGCTCGAGCGCATCGACCGCACATGCAACGGCGAGATAGGTTTTGCCGGTGCCCGCGGGCCCGACGCCGAACGTAACGTCGTGCGAGACGATCTGCTTCAGATACTCGCGCTGCGCCGGCGTGCGGCCGCGCAGATCGGCGCGGCGCGTATAGAGCTTCGGACCGTACTCTTCTTCGTCGACGTCGGCCTGACTCGCCGGTTCGTCGAACGGATGATCGGGGTCGCCGCGAAATCTCGCGTCGACTTCGCGCGCGTCGGCTTCATCGTCGCCGTTCGAGCGGGCATTGCCGGCCTGGTTGCCCGAATTGTTGCCTGAATTGTTGCCTGAGCTGTTACCGGGATGCCGCGCTTCGACGAGCGCGAGCTGGATATCGTCGACCGAGATCGGGTCGCGCGCGCTGTTGTAGAAGTTTTCGAGCGCATTCAGCGCGATTTTCGCGCCACGGCCGCGAATGCTGATGCGATGGCCGCGGCGTTGTAGCGTGACGTCGAGCGCCTGTTCGATCTGGCGCAGGTTTTCGTCGAGCGGGCCGCAGAGGTTGGCAAGCCGCGCATTATCATCGCGCGGTGCAGTGAATTCCAGTTGTTGCTGATTGGTCTTCAAGGCGATGGTTCGATCCTGTCGGTGCGCGACGCGGCTTGAGTGCCCGGCGTCGCTCAGTGAGTGGTCTCGGGCGAGTCTTCGTGCGCGAGCACGAGCTCGCCCCTTAACGAATGGGGGTACGCACGAACGATTTTCACGTCGATCATTTGTCCGATCAGCCGCGCATGGGATTCGAGCGGCGCCGGGAAATTGACGACGCGGTTGTTTGCGGTGCGGCCCGCGAGTTCGGTGGTCGGATCCTTGCGCGCCGGCCGCTCGACCAGAATGCGCTCGATCTTGCCGACCATCGCTTCGCTGATGCGCGCCACGTTTTCCTCGATGGTCGCCTGCAAATGTTGCAGCCGTTGCAGCTTGATCTCGCGCGGCGTGTCGTCGTGCAGATTCGCGGCGGGCGTGCCGGGACGCGGGCTGTAAATGAACGAGAAGCTCGTGTCGTAGCTCATGTCGTGAACGAGCGCCATCGTCC
This sequence comes from Paraburkholderia sp. SARCC-3016, assembly GCF_031119615.1. Classification (NCBI taxonomy): domain Bacteria; kingdom Pseudomonadati; phylum Pseudomonadota; class Betaproteobacteria; order Burkholderiales; family Burkholderiaceae; genus Paraburkholderia; species Paraburkholderia sp. SARCC-3016. The sequence continues at coordinate 92,161 of NZ_JAVHZD010000001.1, forward strand.
TGGCGAAATCTTCTTCGGTTTCGCCGGGAAAGCCGACGATGATGTCGGTCGACAGCGACAGGTCCGGACGGATCGCGCGCAGCTTGCGGATCACCGACTTGTATTCGAGCACGGTGTAGCCGCGCTTCATCGCCATCAGGATGCGGTCGGAGCCGTGCTGCACCGGCAGATGCAGATGGCTCACAAGCTTCGGCACCTTCGCGTAGGTATCGATAAGCCGCTGCGTGAATTCTTTCGGATGCGACGTGGTGTAGCGAATGCGTTCGATGCCGGGGATGTCGGCGACGTATTCGATCAGCGTTGCGAAGTCCGCGATCTCGGACGAGCCACCGAATTTTCCACGATAGGCGTTGACGTTCTGACCGAGCAGCGTTACTTCGCGCACGCCCTGATCGGCGAGGCCCGCGACTTCGGTCAGCACGTCGTCGAGCGGGCGCGACACTTCTTCGCCGCGCGTGTACGGCACGACGCAATAGCTGCAGTACTTGCTGCAGCCTTCCATGATCGACACGAATGCGCTCGGACCATCGACGCGCGCGGGCGGCAGATGGTCGAACTTTTCGATCTCGGGAAACGTGATGTCGACTTGCGCGCGGCCGCTCGCGCGGCGCGCGTCGATCATCTGCGGCAGCCGGTGCAGGGTTTGCGGACCGAACACGAGGTCCACATACGGCGCGCGCGAGACGATCGACGCGCCTTCCTGGCTCGCGACACAGCCGCCGACGCCGATCAGCAGATCTGGATTCGCTTCTTTCAGTTCGCGCACGCGGCCGAGATCGGAGAAAACCTTTTCCTGCGCTTTTTCGCGGACCGAGCACGTGTTGAACAGAATGACATCGGCGTCTTCGGGGGTGTCGGTTTTCACGAGGCCTTCAGCGGCGCCGAGCACGTCGACCATCTTGTCGGAGTCGTACTCGTTCATCTGGCAGCCGAAGGTCTTTACATAAACTTTCTTGGTCATCTAGGTTCGCCGTTCGCAGTGGTTGACCTGGGGGCGTCGTTCAGTTTCAAGTGGGGTGCAAACGCGCAGTTGATAACCGCTGGTGCCGGCTGCGCGGTTGCCCCTGCGCGGTTGCCCCTGTGCTGTTGCCCCTGTGCTGTTGCCCCTGTGCTGTTGCCCCTGTTGGAGCCGCCGGGGGCGCTGTATCGGACTGGGGGAGGCGCGTTTGCAGTGTAGTCCGATATTATAGCCCTTCACCGGGCGCCATTTCGGGCGCCTGTTTCGGCGCGGCCCGCGGTAGATCCGGCCAATCCGGCGAGTCCGTGTAGCCGCAGCGCGCTTCGAGTTCACCCAGCGTGCGCGTAAAGCGCTCCGCCAGAAAGTCGAGCAGCACACGCACGCGCGGTGCCATGAAGCGGTTGCGGTGATAAAGCGCGTGCAGCGGCGCGTCCGGATAGCGCCAGCCGGGCAGCAGCACGCGCAGGCCGTCCGCGCGCAGATCCGCCTCCACGTCCCACATCGATTTCACGACGATCCCGTAGCCGCGCAGCGCCCATTCGCGGGCCACCGCGCCGTCGTTGGTTTCGCGCGCGCTATCGAGCGGCACGGTGTAGATCTCGACTTCGTCGCCGCGCGTGAAGCGCCATTCGTTGACGGGACCGGACGCGGTCGAAAGCACGATGCAATGAAAGCGCGCGAGGTCGCGCGGATGCGCGGGCTGGCCGTAGCGCTCGACATAATCGGGCGACGCGCACACGACGCGCGGATTCGGCGCGAGCCGCCGCGCGACGAGCGAACTGTCGGGCGGCACGCCGAAGCGGATGGCGAGGTCGATGTCTTCCTGCACGAGGTTCGACAGCGAATCGGAGAGCGTGAGGCCGAACGTGACGTCCGGGTACAGCGCGTTGAATTCGTCGAGCCAGTGCATGAGCAGGTTGCGGCCGAAATCGGACGTCGTCGAAATGCGCACCTTGCCGCGCACGACGTTCTGGCCAGCCTGCAGCGCCATTTGCGCGTCGCCGAGCGCGCTCAACGCCTGACGGCTGCCTTGCAGGAAGAGCCGGCCCTCGTCGGTGAGCCGCAACTGGCGCGTCGTGCGCTCGAAAAGGCGCGCTTTCAGGCCGCTTTCGAGCTTTGCGAGGCGCGCGCTCGCGGCGGCCGGCGTCAGGCCCAGCTTGCGTCCCGCAGCGGACAGGCTGCCCAGCTGCGCGGCTTCGACGAACAGCCGTATATCGCCGAGATTGTTGATCTCTTCCATGTCTTCACGAAAATCGATCTTCAAAAGATTTTTGATAATCCTTCAAATGTTAGGTGAATTCTCAATTCCGTGCGTTGCGGTCACAATGCGTTGCATCGGTGAAAACCCTGGAGAGCCGCGATGCATCTCGACCACGCAACGATCGTGACGCCCGACCTCGATGCGGCGCGCCGTTTCTTCGTCGACGTCGTGGGGCTCGTCGACGGTGCCAGGCCGCCGTTTGGTGTCGACGGCGCATGGCTGTATGCGGACGGGCGGGCGGTCGTTCATCTCGTCGATGCGACGTTGCGCGCGGCGTCGCCGAACGAGGCCGGACACGGCCGCGTCGCGCCGCGCATCGACCACATCGCATTTCGCGTCGATAGCCGCGACGCGTGGCGCGCGTTGATCGCGCGGATGGATGCCGCGGGCGTTGCCTACCAGCGCGCCGACGTGCCGCTCGCGCAACAGGTGCAGCTGTTCGTCGCGCTCGCGCCCGGTGTCGTCATCGAATTCGTGACGGCTGCGCAAAACACGTCTTCGTCAGTGAAGTGATGCGTCGAGTGCAGTCGCACGGCTCGACTTCATCCGAGTCATCTCCCTGGAGCATCTGGAAATGCCTATTCCGCTGTTGGCGCTGGCAATCAGCGCGTTTGCGATCGGTACGACCGAGTTCGTGATCATGGGGCTCTTGCCCGAAGTCGCGAACGACCTCGCGGTGTCGTTGCCGTCGGCCGGTTTGCTGGTGAGCGGCTATGCGCTCGGCGTCGCGGTCGGTGCGCCGCTGCTCGCCGTCGTGACGAGCCGCATGCCGCGCAAGATCGCGCTGCAATTGCTGATGGGCGTGTTTATCGTCGGCAACGTGCTGTGCGCGATCGCGCCCGGCTACGGCGTTCTGATGGTCGCGCGCGTCGTGACGTCGTTTGCGCACGGGTCGTTCTTCGGCATCGGCGCGGTCGTGGCGGCGTCGCTCGTGCCGCAGGAGAAGCGGGCCAGCGCGATCGCGCTGATGTTCACGGGCCTCACGCTCGCGAACGTGCTCGGCGTGCCGTTCGGCACCTTCATCGGTCAGCAGTTCGGCTGGCGCGTCGCGTTCTGGATCGTGAGCGGTCTTGGCGTGCTGTCGCTGGCGGGCGTGACCGCGCTCGTGCCGAACCGGCATGACTCTGGGCCCGCGAATCTCGGTCACGAAGTGCGCGTGCTGAAGGAGCCGCAAGTATGGCTCGCGCTTGCGATGACGGTGCTCGGCTTTGGCGGCGTGTTCGTCGTGTTCACTTATATCGCGCCGATTCTCGAACAGGTCAGCGGCTTCACGCCGCATGGCGTCACGCTGATCCTCATGCTGTTCGGCGTCGGGCTGACGGTCGGCAACACGATTGGCGGCAAGCTCGCGGACCGCTCGTTGATGCCGTCGCTGATGGGCATTCTCGCGGTGCTCGCGGTCGTGATGGCGGTGTTCGCGCACACGAGTCATGCGCAGATCACGGCGGCCGTAACTGTGTTCGTGTGGGGCATCGCGGCTTTTGCGACGGTGCCGCCGCTGCAGATGCGCGTCGTCGCGAAAGCGTCGGCCGCGCCGAATCTCGCCTCGACGCTCAATATCGGTGCGTTCAACGTCGGCAATGCGGCCGGTGCGTGGCTCGGCGGACTCGCGATCGGGCACGGGTATCGACTCGATGCGCTGCCGTGGGTCGCGGCGGCGGTCGCGATCGCGGCGCTCGTGCTGACGTGGATTGCCGCGCGGATCGATGCGCCTGCAACGATCGTGCAGCGCGCGTAAGCGTCGGGCCGCGAAGCTGATATCGGTGTGACGATATCTTGGTTGGGCGTGGTATTGGGCGGTGCTAGGCTTGCCTCCATTCATGCTCGCGCCGCGCGAAAGCGGCGTGCAAGGAGGTAAGTCATGCATTCCCCGCTTGTGCTTGTGCGCGATTGCGTCGCGAACGCGGCCGATGAGGGTCATGGGCCGGCCGCTGCGAAGCCCATGGCCGTCGAAACGGCCGCTGCGGGAACGGTGGTCGAGGAAAAGGCGGCTGCGGAAACGGTGGCCGCCGAAACAGCGGCCGTCGACACCATCGACGCGCTCGAGCAGATTGTCGGTGTCAATCTCGCGCGGTTGCGCTCGGAGCGGCAGCTATCGCTCGATGCGCTGGCGCGCCTGTCGGGCGTCTCGCGCGCGATGCTCGCGCAGATTGAATCGGCGCGCAGCGTGCCGTCGATCAAGGTGCTGTCGAAGATCGCGGCCGCGCTGAAGGTATCGGTGTCGGCGTTCTTGCGGCGTTATGCACTGCACGGCTTCGAGCATCTGCCGGCCGATCGCGCGGCGCGGCTGCTGACGTCGAACGGACGGTTTGCGACGCGCGCGCTCTATCCCGATGCCGAACCGGCCGCCGCCGAGTTCCACGAGTTGCGCATCGCGCCATTGCATACGGAGGCGGGCACGCGGCGCGCGCCGGGCACGACCGTCAATCTCGTCGTCAGCGAAGGGACGCTCGAGATCGGCGTGCACGACCGGCGCCAGTTGCTCGCGACCGGCGATGCGATTGTCTTCGACGCGGATCAGCCGCATACGCTGCGCAACCCGGGCGATACCGAGGCACGCGCGTTCCGTGTGATCGTGAACCCGGAGACGCCGCCGCGCTGGCATGTCGGGCATCCGGTGTAAGCGCGGGACTGCGCTTGTGATCGCGCTTGTGATTGCGCATATGACCAGTCGAACAGGCCCTGCGCGATATCGACGATTGTTGTATCCTTTGCCCGCCGGAATAATTGTCCCGGCAATCAGTACGTCTTCAGGGCGGGGTGAAATTCCCCACCGGCGGTATGCAGACGGTGTCGTGCATTTTCGAGCGTCAAGCGCACACCAGTCTGCGAGCCCGCGAGCGCTCGCAACACCGTGTTTCAAGGCAATTCGAAGCACATGCGAGGTCAGCAGATCTGGTGAGAGGCCAGAGCCGACGGTTAGAGTCCGGATGGAAGAAGATGTGCAGATAGTCATCTGTTCGTCCATTGCCGTGCCGCCCGTGTGATCGGCGGTGCATCGCTGTCGCAACGCGTGGCCGATGTATGAGTCGCGCTGCTTCATCCTGCTGGTTGTCGCGCGGTTGTGCGCGTTTGAACAGCGAGATCGGCTTAGCGGCTTAGCGGCCCTACGGCTTAGCGGCTGGACGCGTTTGTCTGTTTGCAATGCCCTGAAACGTTTTTCGCCCGAACCTTCGCGAGGAGCGTTTCACATGTCCCTTACCGGTACATCCGCCGCAGTTTTTCCTGCAGTTCCCCCTGCAGTTTCCAGTTTCGTTTCCACTTTTCCCGAGCCCGCAATCCGCGCCGCCGACGCGCTCGCCGACCTGCCGTTGCCTGCTGCCGATGAAATTCCGCCGCGCATCGCCGCCGCGCTGCAAGCGCTGCGCGATGGCCGCGCCGTCGTGCTGCAGGACGACCACGATCGCGAGAACGAAGCCGATCTGATCGTCGCCGCGGAGCGGCTGACGGAGGCGACGATGGCGCTGTTGATCCGTGAATGCAGCGGCATTGTCTGTCTGTGCCTGCCCGACGAGCGGATTCGCGCGCTCGAATTGCCGCCGATGACGGCGAACAACGAGAGCCGCAACAGCACCGCGTTCACGGTATCGATCGAGGCGCGCGACGGTGTGTCGACGGGCGTCTCGGCCGCCGACCGCCTGACGACGATACGCGCCGCGATCGCCGATGATGCGAAGCCCACCGATATCGTGCGGCCTGGCCACGTGTTCCCGTTGCGCGCAATGCCCGGCGGCGTGCTCGCGCGGCGCGGCCATACCGAAGGCACGGTCGACCTCGTGACGCTCGCCGGTCTCAAGCCCGCAGGCGTACTGTGCGAATTGATGAACGCCGACGGCACGATGACACGCGGCGCCGATGTCGAACGCTTCGCGGCGCAGCACGCGATGCCGATGCTGACGATTGCCGAACTCGTCGAGTTCCGGCAGGCGCTGGCGGCGGCTCGCCAGTTGGCGGAAGAGGAACAGGCGGCGTAGCGGTTGGCCGCGCGGGGCGCGGCGTGTGTGGCGAGGCGCGGCCCGACGTGCGGGCCTGTTTAGCGGCGCGCCCGTTACGACTGCACCTCCCCAAACGCGCCTCGCATTCCCGCTTCGACGAGCGCCGGCAACTCGCTCATGTGCTGCATGATCCGCGTGATGCCCATCTTGCGCAGTACGTCTGCGTATCCGTCGGGGATGTGACTGGCGCCGACGAACGCGATGGTCTTCATGCGGGCCGCGCGCGCCGCGCTGAGGCCCGACACGCTGTCTTCGATCACGAGGCACCGCGTCGGGTCCACGCCTAATTGCTGCGCGGCGAACAGGTACACATCCGGGAACGGCTTGGGCCGCGCAACCTGTTCGGCGCTGAATATGCGCGGCGCGAACAGTTCGGTGAGACCGGCGCGCTCGAGCGAGGTGGTGACCCGCGCGAGACGGCTATTCGACACCACGGCAGCCGGCAGCGGCACGCGATGCAACGCATCGCGCACGCCGCCGATCGCGCTCAGCGACCTCGCGAGTTCTGCTTCGACCTGCCGGTCGACGGTCTTGACGAAATCCGTGGGCAACGTGATGCCGAATGTCGCTTCGACGCTTTCGAGGAAACGCGCCGTCTTCTGGCCAAACGCGGTTTTGACGATCGCGTCGAACGACAGCTCCGGATACATCGCGGAGAGCGTGCTGTGCATGACGCGATCGGCGATGACTTCGCTGTCGACGAGCACGCCGTCGCAATCACAGATGAGATGGTCGATCATGCGGCGTCATCCGCCCATGTCTTCGCCGCGCGCACCGCACGCTGCCAGCCCGCGAGACATTGCTCGGCCTCCGCCCGCGCCATTGCCGGCGAAAAGCGGCGCTCGAGCTGCCATTGGCTTTGCAGCGCATCGATGTCCTTCCAGTAATCGACCGCCAGCCCCGCCAGATACGCGGCGCCGAGCGCCGTCGTTTCGCTGACGCGCGGCCGCACCGCGTCGACGCCGAGCATGTCGGCCTGAAACTGCATCAGCAGATTGTTCGCGCACGCGCCGCCGTCGACGCGGAGTTCACCGATACGCATGCCCGAATCGCCCTCCATGGCCTTCAGCACATCGACCGACTGATACGCAATCGAATCGAGCGCGGCGCGCGCGATATGCGCGGACGTCGTGCCGCGCGTGACGCCGAACAGCGAACCGCGCGCGCGGGCGTTCCAGTGCGGCGCGCCGAGCCCGGCAAACGCCGGCACGAGATAGACACCGTCGCTATGCGCAACGCTGTCCGCGAGCGTTTCGATTTCGGCCGCGCTGCGAATGAGACCGAGGCCGTCGCGCAGCCATTGCACGACCGCGCCGCCGATAAAAATGCTGCCTTCGAGCGCATAGTCGACACGCTCGCCGATCTGCCACGCGATGGTCGTGACGAGGTTGTTCTTCGACTCGATCGGCTGGTTGCCCGTATTCATCACGAGGAAGCAGCCGGTGCCGTACGTGTTCTTCACCATGCCCGACTGCGTGCAAAGCTGGCCGAACAGCGCCGCATGCTGATCGCCGGCGATGCCCGCGAGCGGGATGCTCGATGCGAAGACGGTGGATTGCGCGGGCCCATAGACCTCGGACGATGGCCGTACCTCGGGCAACATGCTGCGCGGAATGTCGAGCGCCGCGAGCAGTTCGTCGTCCCATTGCAGCGTATGGATGTTGAACAGCATGGTGCGCGACGCGTTCGTGACATCGGTGATGTGCAGGCTGCGCTTCGTGAAGTTCCAGACGAGCCAGCTATCGACGGTGCCGAATGCGAGCTTGCCTTGCTTCGCCTTGTCGCGCGCGCCTTCGACATGGTCGAGAATCCAGCGGATCTTGGTTCCCGAAAAGTACGAATCGATCGGCAGGCCGGTCTTTGCGCGCACCGTTTCTTCGAGACCCTGCGTTTTCAGCTGGTCGCAGAAATCGGCCGTGCGGCGGTCCTGCCAGACGATCGCGTTGTACACAGGCTGGCCCGTCTCGCGGTCCCAGACCACCGTCGTCTCGCGCTGGTTCGTGATCCCGATCGCCGCGATCGCCGAACCGTTGACGCCCGCGCGCGTGACGGCTTCGGCGGCCACACCTGCCTGCGTCGACCAGATTTCATGCGGATCATGCTCGACCCAGCCCGGCCGCGGGTAGATCTGCTCGAACTCTTTCTGCGCGGTCGACACGACGTTGCCGTTGCGGTCGAACAGCATCGCGCGGGAACTCGTCGTTCCCTGGTCGAGCGCGAGGATGTATTGATCCGGCATCTGTCTCTTCTCCATGTTTTCGATGCGACGCTGGCCCATGGTACGGGTACGGGTACGGGTACGGGTACCGGTACGGGGGCGCGTCCGACCGTTCGGCACGAGCTTCGTGCGCCGCATCAGCGCTGCTTAAGCTCAATTGTTGCACGCGGGCCGCGCACGGTGATCAGCTCGGCGCATTATGGCTGTGCTGCGGGCTGTGCTGCGCAAGTGCCTCGCGTGCGAACCACGCGTCGATATCGCTTGCGACGGTGTCGCGCGTGTCCGGCTCGACATGGAGGCCGAGCTTCGTGCGGCGCCACAGCACATCGTAGGCGGTGCGCGCCCACTCGACGTCGCGCAGATAGCGCAACTCGGCTTCGTACAGGTCAGACGTGAACGCATGGCCAAGCTCGGCGAGCGACTGCGCATTGCCGACCACCCGCTCGGCACGCGTGCCATAGGCGCGCGCATAGCGATGTGCGAGCCGTGCCGGTAGCCACGCATGCTGTTGCGCGAAGCGGGCGGCAAAACTCGCGAAATCGGCATGCGCGATGTCGCCGCCCGGCAGCGGTGCGCCAGCGGTCCATGCGGGCCTGGGCGCGCCGAGCGCGCGCGTGAGTTCATCGAGCGCTTCTTCGGCAAGCTTGCGAAACGTCGTGATCTTGCCGCCGAACACCGACAGCAACGGGGCGGCGCCTGTGGGCGCATCGAGTTCGAGCCGGTAGTCGCGCGTAACCGCGGAAGGGTTGTCCGCAGTTTCGTCTTCGAGCAATGGCCGCACGCCCGAGTACGACCAGTACACGTCGCGAGGCGAGATCGGCTGCTTGAAGTAGCGGTTGATCGACTCGCACAGGTACTGCGTTTCTTCCGCGTTGATCGTGACCTGCGAGGGATCGCCGCGGTATTCGAGGTCGGTCGTGCCGATCAGCGTGAAGTCGTGCTCGTACGGAATCGCGAAGATGATTCGCTTGTCGGGGTTCTGGAAAATGTAGGCGTGGTCGTGCTCGAAGAGCCGCCGCGTGACGATATGACTGCCCTTGACGAGCCGCACCGCATAAGCGGGCTTGTGGTTTGTGACGCCGTTGGCCGTGTGGTTTGCGTCCGGCCCCGCGCTGGCGTGCCGATCCTGGTTTGCCGTCTCGTTGGTCGCGCGCCCGAGCGCCGCCTGCAGCAGTTCGCCGACCCACGGACCCGCCGCATTGGCGATCGCGCGTGCCTGTACCTCGAGCCTGGCGCCGTCCGCCTGCAGCAGCCGCGCGTGCCACGAGCCATTCGAGCGCGTGGCGCCAACGAGCTTCGTATGCGTCAGCACGCGCGCGCCGCGTTCGCTTGCGTCGAGCGCATTGAGCACGACGAGCCGGGCGTCGTCGACCCAGCCGTCGGAGTAGACGAAGCCGCGCCGGATCGACGCGACGAGCGGCGCGCCGGCCGGATGCGTGCGCAAATCGACGCCGCGCGAGCCCGGCAGCAGTTCCCGGCGCGCAAGGTGATCGTACAGAAAGAGCCCCGCGCGGATCAGCCATGCGGGCCGCAGATTCGGCATATGCGGCATGACGAAGCGCAACGGCCACATGATGTGCGGCGCGGCGCGCAGCAGCGTTTCGCGTTCCTGCAATGCCTTGCGCACGAGCGCGAACTCGCGGTACTCGAGGTAGCGCAGGCCGCCATGGATCAGCTTGGTACTTGCCGACGACGTATGCGCGGCGAGATCGTCCTGCTCGCACAGCAGTACCGACAGCCCACGCCCGGCCGCGTCGCGTGCAATGCCCGCGCCGTTGATGCCGCCGCCCACCACGAGCAGATCGAAAGGAGACTGTTGTGCCACCGGTTGGCCCTGGGTTGATTGCGCGTTGATTTCGGGTTGATCGTTGGTCGATCTTTGGCCGATCTTTGGCCGATCTTTGGCCGATCTTTGGCCGATCTTTGGCCGATCTTCGGTTGACCTTCGGTCGATCGGAAGAAAGCTGATCGAAAACTACATGTTCGTTTTCGAACTTTAATGAGCATTTTCGAAAAAGTAAAGTTCGTCGAGGATCAAATCGGGGCGATCTGCACGACTGGTGGCGCGCGGCGCCGCGTCGGACGATACTCTTGGCACCAGCCATTTCGAGGTGAAGAGAACATGCGTGGAATCTGGATGATCGGCGCCGCGGCGTTGCTCGCGGGGTGTGTGAGCACGCCGCAGTTGAGCGGCACGGCGGGCGCACCGTCGTTCGCGGCATTGCAGCAGATGTGCGGTCAGCAAACAGTGGACTACGGGCAGGATTCACAAAACGTCTACGTGACGTTTTTCGACGCCTACGTCGCGCACAAGCGCGGCGGCCTGTCGCAGGAGAATTACTGCGCGTTCCAGCAGTCGATCGCGCAGCACTACACGGAACTCGGCACGAGCGGCGATCGCGAGATGCGCAATCGCTGGGTCGCATTCTTCAACGATCAGCGCGCGAAGGCGATCACGTGGCGCTCGACGGTCGACTCGACATTGCGCGCGGGCTAATCGAACATTCGTGCGCGGGCGGCGGGCGCGCGACGAACCGGACAGCGAACAGAAAGACGCGCATAAGAACACGGTCAGGCGGGCAAATGCCGCGTGACCGTTCGTGAATCCGTGTGTTTGCGCGCTCGTTGCGAGCGCGCGGACAGATTCAATGTGCGCCGGCCGGCAATCCGTTGCCGGAGAAATCTACGAGAGGCGCTTGATGGCTCTGAGTGCGGAATCGCCGCTTTCGGTGATGCGCCATTGCTGCCGGCCCGACGCGAGCTGTTCGAGCTGGACGAGTTGCCGTTCGAGCAGCGCGTCGAGTTCTTCACGCTCCATATCCACCTGGTTCGGGGCGTCCTTCACGAGCAACAATGTGGCGAATTCATGCGGACTCAGCATCGTTTCTCTCCATTTCAAGCGTACTCGGGTTGCCTTCGCAACCGCGCCGTAAGGCTGCGCTCACGGCTGGCGATCCGGCTTGCGATCCTTATGGGATCAGGCATGAGGTCTAGCTTTCGTGGCCGTCGCGCTCGATAAGCACGTCGGGGAACTGGAGTTTAGTCAACTACCGCACGAACTCCAAATCCGCCCCAGTAAATTTTCCATTTGACAGCGGAAAGGGCCGCAGGCGGTCCGGGCCGGCACGCAACTTCACGATTTCACTGCAGGTTTCGCGTGCGGCGCAACATGGCTTGCGCGAAACGCAACCTGCATTCGCGTGCATTCGTGCTATTCGGCGACGAATACCTGCGTGCCCGCGGCCGCGATCGTCTCGGCCATCGAGGCGGGGGGCGCGGCATCGGTGAAGAGCGAGTCGATCTGGTTCAGATGCCCTTGGCGCACGAGCGCCGGACGGCCGAACTTCGAATGGTCGGCGGCCAGGAAGACCGTGCGCGAATGCTCGATGATCGCTTCGGCCACGCGCACTTCGCGCGTATCGAAGTCGCGCAGCGTGCCGTCGGTTTCGATGCTCGACGTGCCGATGATCGCGAAGTCCACCTTGAACTGCCGGATGAAGTCGATCGCAAGCTCGCCCACGATGCCCTTGTCCCACGGCCGCACGATTCCGCCCGTCACGAGCACTTCGCAATCGGGATAGCCGCTCATCATGCTCGCCACGTTCAGATTGTTCGTAATCACATGCAAGCCGCGATGCCGGTTCAATGCGCGCGCAACTTCTTCGGTCGTCGTGCCGAGGTTGATAAAGAGCGAGGCCTGATCGGGAACGTGCGTGGCGACGAGTGCGGCGATGCGGCGTTTCTCGTCGTGGAACATCCGTTGACGCGCGCTATACGACACGTTCTCCGAGCTCGTCGGCAGGCTCGCACCGCCATGGTAGCGGCGCAGCAGGTTGATGTCGGCAAGCCAGTTCACGTCGCGGCGGATGGTCTGCGGCGTAACGTCGAAGTGCGCTGCGAGGTCATCCACGGTGACGAAGCCGTCGCGCTGGACCCATTCGAGCAATTCCTGTTGGCGTGCGTTCAGCGTGAGGCGCGGGTCTCGGGTCATGGCTTGTCGTTGTTCCGCGCGCGGGGCGCGGCGGGCAAGGGTTGGCTTGCGCGTATTGTAAGGCGTCCGCTCGATGTGCCGTCCGCGGCGCGCCGCGCCACGCACTGACATGAACCGGCATGCGGCGGACGATGCCCCTGTGAGCCTCTTGCCTGCTTGCCCTTACCGTTCTTTACGGCACTGGAACCGTGCGCAGCAAGCACAGCTATTGCGCGTTGCGACAGCGGGAAGTCGCGTTCGAATTGCTTTGCCTCAACGAGTTCAATGATCGCAGGAACCTGAGGTCATCCGGCATGGTCTGTGCTGGATGTTCTGCACTTTTGTGAGTCTGCGGCTAAGATGAAAGTAAAAAATAAAACGTTCACTTCAGGATCTCGTGCATTTTGGGAGAAACGGCGCAAGACGACCGGTCATCGCGCTCGCGATTTGGGCATGCTTCGTTCAACGAGACGATTCAGTTTTGGGAGCACCGCACATGCAGACTAAGACGATCCATGTAATGCCCTGGCGAATCGAAGATATCGACATGAGCCGCATCGACTATCAACGCGCCGTCGCCAACGAGGATCTGCTGTTGCTGCTGTGCGCGGCGTCGTTCATCGAAAGCGGCACAGACCTCTATACCAGCAACCTGAGCAGCTTCTTCAACGACGACCCCGAAGTGTCGGCATGGCTCAATAACGAATGGGAGCCGGAGGAGCTGCAGCATGGCCGGGCACTGAAGACGTATATCGCGCACGTGTGGCCCGAGTTCGATTGGGACACGGCATTTCGTAATTTTTTTGAAGAGTACTCGAAAACGTGCACTGTCGAGGAATTCGAAAAGACGCGCGCGCTCGAAATGGTGGCGCGATGCGTGGTCGAGACCGGCACGGCAACGCTTTACCGCGCGATCGGCGCATGTTCGGACGAACCGGTGCTAAAGCAGATTACCGACCACATCCGCACCGACGAAGTCCGGCACTACAAGCACTTTTTCAAATACTTCAAGAAGTACAACCGCATTGAAGGCAACGGACGGCTGGCGGTGCTTGGCGCGCTGATGCGTCGCGTGCTGGAGCTCAAGAACGAAGACTCCGAAATCGCGCTGCGGCATGTATTCGCGATCCGCTACCCGGAGCGCGTCGCCGATCCCGCCTATAACAGGGAGCTGTCTGCGCGCGTGAACAGGCTCGTGCGGCGCAACCTGTCCGCCGAGATGTGTGTGAAGATGCTGCTGAAGCCACTCGATCTGCCGGCGAAGATCCAGCCCGGCGTGCACTATCCGCTCGAGAAGATCGCGCAGCATGTGTTCTTTCGCTGAGCGAGGCTGATGCGCGGATGAGCCGATGTTCCGCGTCGGCGTCGTGCGTTAATAGACGGCCAGTGTGCCGCCAGCCCGATCGAAATGGCCCGCGTAAGCGGGCCATTTGCTTATGTGGCGGCGCGTGCGTTTGCGCCTTCCCCCGCATCGATGGAGATTGATCATGACCGATTCCGCAGTTCCAAAGCATACCCAGGACCTCGACATATTCGATGAATGGCCCGACGGGCTGCGTGCATTTTTCGATGGCACGTCGCTCGCGGCAAAGATCGGCTTCACGGCATCGCTCGTCACGAGCGATGCAAACGGGCATCTGCGCACGTCGCTGCTCGGTATCGGCGAGCTCTATGCGCCCGATTCGCGTCGGCTTTGCCTCGCCCTGTGGCCGCAGGCGCGTGCGGCACGCTCGCTTGCTCAGAACCGGCGAGCCGCACTCACTTTCGTCTTCGACGAAGCGTTTTATCAGGTGCAACTGGCATTCGAGCCGCTGCCTGTCGTCGAGGGCGCGGAGGACGAGCTGAAGGCATTGGGCGGCCTCGTCTGTTTCAGCGGATCGATCGACACCGGCGAGGCGCAGCGCGTGCGCTATGCACGCATCACGAGCGGCATGACGTTCGAGCTCGCGGAAGGGAAGGACGCGACGCTCGAACGCTGGATACAGCAGGTTGACTATCTGAAGAAGGCGGCGGCCCGCGTGTAGCGGCGGCCGCTAGTGCGCTAGTGCTAGCGCGCGGCGATCGCGCGCCGCGGTTCCAGCGGCAGTCGCGCGTCGCGACGCTCAGTCGCCCGGTTCGGTCGACTGCGGTTCGGCGCCCGGACGTTCAGTCGCCGCGACGCGTATCGCGCGGCGAATTGCGTCGGTGCGGCGTCGCGTCGCTGCGCGGCTGGTTGCCGCCGAGCAGCGCGCCCGGGTTGCCGCCTTGCTTGCGCTGCGCGTGCGCGGCGCCGTGCTCGTGCATGGCCGCCCGCGGCTTCTCATGCGCGCGTGCTGCATCGTGGCGCGGACTGTCCTTGCGAGCCTGCGCCGGTGCCGCGTGCGACGGTCTTGCACCTTGCGGCGCGGCCGACTGCTGCGGATGCGGCTTGCCGCCAGCCGGCTGCTGCTTGCGCTGCCCGGCTTGCTGATTCTTCTGTTGCGCTTGTGGCTGCCCGCCGGACGGCTTGCGCTCACGCTGCGCCGCGCCCGCACCGTCGCGCTTGGGCGGGGTTTTTTGCGTGCTCTTCGCCGGATTTCGCCCAGCACCGGCGCCGGCATCGCGCGTCTCGCGCGGCGGCCGCGCCCCTGCGCCCTGGCCACGCCGCTGGATCGGCTCGGGCCGCGCATTCGGATCGGGCTCGAAGCCCGCGATCACCTCTTGCGGCACGGCGCGCTTGATCAGCTTCTCGATGTCTTTCAGCAACTGCAATTCGTCGACGCACACGAGCGACACCGCTTCGCCCGTCGCGCCCGCACGGCCCGTGCGGCCGATCCGGTGCACGTAGTCTTCCGGCACATTGGGCAGGTCGAAGTTGACCACATGCGGCAGCTGGTCGATATCGATGCCGCGCGCGGCGATATCGGTCGCGACGAGCACCTGCAGCGTGGCGTCCTTGAACTCGCTCAATGCCCGCGTGCGCGCCGACTGGCTCTTGTTGCCGTGAATCGCGAGCGCGCTGATGCCGTCCTTCGTCAGCTGCTCGGCGAGGCGGTTCGCACCGTGCTTCGTGCGCGTGAACACGAGCACCTGAAACCAGTTGTGCTGCTTGATCAGATGCGTGAGCAGTTCGCGCTTGCGATCGCGATCGACGGGATACACCTTCTGCGCGACCGTTTCGGCCGTCGTATTGCGGCGCGCGACTTCGATCAGGGCCGGCGAGTTGAGCAGGCTGTCGGCCAGCGCCTTGATCTCATCGGAGAACGTCGCGGAGAACAGCAGGTTCTGGCGCTTCGCCGGCAACTTCGCGAGCACGCGCTTGATGTCGTGAATAAAGCCCATGTCGAGCATGCGGTCGGCTTCGTCGAGCACGAGAATCTCGAGGCGCGACAGATCGATCGTTTTCTGCTGCATGTGGTCGAGCAGCCGACCAGGCGTCGCGACGACGATATCGACGCCGCGCTTCAACGCATCGATTTGCGGATTGATGCCGACGCCGCCGAACATCACCGTCGAGTTCAGCTTCAGGTATTTGCTATACGCGCGCACGCTTTCCTCGACCTGCGCGGCGAGTTCCCGCGTGGGCGTGAGGATCAGCGCGCGCACGGCGCGCCTCGCAGCCGCCGCATTCGCCGCGGCCGACGCATTCGTCGAAAGCCGTTGCAGGATCGGCAGCGTGAAGCCGGCGGTCTTGCCGGTGCCCGTCTGCGCACCGGCAAGCAGGTCGCCGCCGTTGAGCACGGCGGGAATCGCTTGCAACTGGATCGGAGTAGGGGACGTGTAGCCGAGTTCTTGAACAGCGCGGACCAACGGTTCGGACAAGCCGAGAGAATCAAAAGACATAAGCTCTTTGTAATGCGGATGTGGCGAACGGTGGTAACGCAATGAGCGGGTCATCGAGCGGGCTCGTCCAGCAACCCGGCCGACGCCGTTCGCGAGAAATCGGCGGCACGCACGTTGCATGCCGAATGCTTCAACGCGCTAAGCAGACACGTCGACTGGCGTTAAGTTGCATCTATCGTCATATATCACGGCGACAGCGACCGTTATGCGACATAACGTGCGATGCTGACAAATTGGCACAGACTGCCGGCGAGCACGAACAGGTGCCAGATACCATGTCCATGCCGGATGCGCTCGTCGTTGATGAAGAAGTAGATGCCGGCGCTGTAAATAAGACCGCCCGCGACGAGCCATGCGGTGCCCGCTGCCGGCAGTGCGTCGACGAGCGGCTCGATTGCGACGAGCCCAAGCCATCCCATCAACACGTACAGCACCATCGATACGCTGCGAGTGCGCCGCCCGAGCGTAAGTTCCTGCATGATGCCGAGCGCCGCAAGGCCCCAGATCACACCGAAAAGCGACCAGCCCCACGGCCCGCGTAGTGTAACAAGCGTGAACGGGGTATAGCTGCCGGCGATCATCAGGTAAATCGCCGAGTGATCGCATTTCTGCAGCACGCTCTTCGCGCGCGGCGCACGCACGCTGTGGTAGAGCGTCGAGATTGCGTACAACACGAACAGCATGGCGCCATAAACGCTGAAGCTGACCATCTTGTACGCGTCGCCGTCGAGGGCGCCGATCGTGACGAGCGCTGCAAGCCCCACCGCCGACAGCAACGCGCCGACGAGATGGGTGATGCAGTTCAGACGCTCGCCGACTGGCACGGCGTTTTCTCCCCGAACGACCAAAAACAAAGGGCGCGGCCCGCGTGTCTTCCGATGGCCGCGCCCTTTACGTCTTGCGTCGCCTAGTCGAGCGGCGCCGAACGCAGTTCGCTGACCTGTTGCGGCGACACCGGCGTACCGTGGTTACCCCAGGACATCCGGATGTACGTCACGACCGCAGCCACTTCCTGATTCGACAAAGCCTGCGCGAACGGCGGCATGCCGTACGGTTTCGGATTGCCGCCCGTGCTCGGCGGATAACCGCCATTCAGGACCATACGGATCGGGTTGACCGCCGACGGCATCTGGATGGACTGGTTGTTCGCGAGCGGCGGGAACGCCGGCGGCATGCCGAGACCGTTTTCCGCATGACACTTCGCACAGTTGTCAGCGTAGATCTTCTGGCCTTGCTTCAACAGTTCGCTACCGAACTGTTCGCTCGTCTCGAGCTGCAGATGCTCAGGCGCTTCGTCCTTCTGCGGGATTGTCTTCAGGTACGTCGACATCGCGTGGATATCGTCGTCGGACATGTACTGCAGGCTGTTGTGCACGACTTCGGCCATCGGGCCGAACACCGCGCCGCGCTCCGACACGCCGGTCTTCAGCAGACTGGAGATGTCCTTGAGGTCCCAGTCGCCGAGGCCCGCTTCCTTGTTCGACGTCAGCGACGGCGCGTACCAGTTCTGCAGCGGGATCAGACCGCCCGCGAACGCGGCCGAATTCACCGGTCCGCCCATCGCGTTGATCGACGTATGGCACATGCCGCAGTGGCCGAGGCCTTCGATCAGATATGCGCCGCGATTCCATTCGACCGACTTGGTCGGATCCGGCTTGTACTCGCCTTCGCGGAAGAACAGCGTACGCCAGCCGATCAGCAGGTTGCGATTGTTGAACGGGAACTTCAGTTCGTGCGGACGGCTCGGCTCATGCACGGGCGGGATCGAGCGCAGGTACGCGTAGATCGCGTCCGAGTCGGCGCGCGAGACCTTCGTGTAGCTCGTGAACGGGAAGGCCGGGTACAGCAGGCTGCCGTCCTTCGAACGCCCCGTGTGCATGGCGCGAAAGAAGTCGTCCGACGACCATTTGCCGAGACCGTACTGGTCGTCCGGCGTGATGTTCGGCGTGAACAGCGTGCCGAACGGCGTAGCCATCGGCAGGCCGCCCGCGAAGATCTTGCCGCCGCGCACCGTGTGGCACGCGATACAGTCGCCGGCGCGGGCGAGGTACTCGCCCTTCTTGATCAGCGCGGCCTGGTCGGCCGGCGTGGCCGCCATCGCGGCGCCGTTGTGCAGATTGTCGCTGCCCGACCAGAGGACCGGAACGAGCGCGGCGGCTGCAACGATGACGACAGCCGAGAGGGCGAACAGGGACTTGCGTTTCATTTGATGGTCTCTCCCGGTGCCTTATTGCGGTTCGCTGCCGCAGGCAAGCGGAGTCTTCAACGAGTTGGCCGGAGCCGGCACAGGGTTTTGCGGGGCCTGCTGCATGGCGAGCCAGGAGGCGACGGCGTTCACGTCGTCGTCGGTGAGACGCGTGGCGATGGTGTGCATGCAGTCAGGCGCGATGGCGTGACGCGTGCCCGAACGCCAGGCGCCGAGCTGCGCGCTGATGTAGTCCGAGTGCAGGCCGACGAGGCCCGGAATAGCCGGTTCCATACCGGTGAGCGCCTTGCCGTGGCACGCCGCGCAGGCTGGAATCTGCTTGCCCGGATCGCCGTTCAGCACGATCTGACGGCCGCGCGCGAGCGTTGCGTCGGAGACGTTCGGCTTGTTGGGCGGCGGGTACGGCGGGCGTTGCTGCGAGAAGTACGTGGCGATCTGATGCAGGTAGTCGTCAGAGAGGTACGTGACGAGGTAGTTCATCGGCGGGTACTTGCGGCGCCCTTCGCGGAAGTTCTGCAGCTGGTTGTACAGGTAGTCAGCCGGTTTGCCCGCAAGACGCGGGAAGTAATCGTTGTCGGTGCCCTGGCCATGCGTGCCGTGACATGCCGTGCAGCCCTGCACGCGCGCTTCCATCGTATCGGGGGCTTTGGGCTGAGTCTGCGCTTTCGCAGCGCTATAGACGCCTGCACTGCCAATCAACAGAAGCGCGAGCAGCGGGCGGAAAATGCGTCTTGAAGACACGCGTAACTCCATGAAATCGGGGACCTGACCGAGCTTCGAGCTGGCTCGGTATAAAGACAACTCACAGACAACTGAACTAAGCCTGGCGGCAGCGGGCGCTGCGGCGACGCAGCATTCTATCATCGATGATTGATGGTGACTATTTGCCACATAGGCCGAAGTTCAGGCGCCATCGTGTTATGCGACAGTTTGACGCAACGCCGGTCGACGATGGTTCGCACGGTTGCCTTGTAGCGCTGAGTCTGCGAAGCGTCCGTCAAATGCGCATGCCGTTCCGGCGAAGCGCACGATGCCGCGTGTCAAGGCCTCGGCAGCGCGCAACGCATCCTTTAAGATGGCGCGTTTCGCCGTGTTCCCTCTGTGTTCCTGCCGTTCTCGTGCGGCGGTGTTTCACGCAGGGTGCGGTTCGCCGCGGAACTTCCTCCACCTATCTGCCACCACTAGCCTCGATCCTTTCAATCTGCCTTTGATGAAGCCATCTGCCGTCGCACGTCCGTTTGACCCGCATGCCGCCGTCGCTTGCGATGCCGTCGCGCTGCCCCTCTCAACCCGCATCCACGGTGGCTCCGTATGACGATGAGCGGACTCTGGATCGGGCAGGTTGCCCTTGCCGCGCTGATGAACGTCGCGTTTGCCTTCGCGGTCGGCACCGCGCTGCTCGCCGCGTGGCTTGCCAAAGACGCGCAAGCGAAGGTCGCGCCCGCGCGGCCCGCGTGGTTGCGTGCGCAACGATCGATGCAGACTGCGGCGATCGTGCTCGTGCTCGCCGATCTCGGCTGGCTGCTGTATGCGTCGGCTGCGATGGGCGGCGTGAGTCTGCCGGCCGCGCTCGGCGTCGTGCCGACCGTGCTCGCGCAGACGCACGCGGGCTATGCCTGGCTCGTCGCATTCGGCGGCGCGGTGCTGTTGTTGCTGACGTCGCTGGCCGGCCACGACGGCGCATGGCGCAACGCGCTGCTGTGGCTCGCAGTGATCGCGATCGCGGCGGGCAAGGCGTCGCTCGGTCATGCGGCCGATGCGGGGGCCGTGTCGCCGACGGTCGGCGGCCAGACGCTGCATGTGCTGGCCGCGACCGTGTGGGGCGGTCTCGTGCTCGCGGCGGGATTGGCGGTGGTGCCGGCGCTCGGCGCGTCGGTGGCGCGCGGCGTGCTGATTCGCACGGCGACGCAGGTGTCGAACATGTCGTTCGCGGCGGTGGTGTTCGTGCTGCTAACGGGCGTGTTCAACGCGGTGCAGGGTTCGGGCGGAACGTTTGCCGCGATCGGATACACGACGTGGGGTCATGTGTTGACGTTGAAGCTCGCGCTCGTTGCGCTGGCGCTCGTGATCGGGGCGTTGAACCGCTTCTCCGCATTGCCGAGGCTGCGCCGTACCGCATCGACGATGGACGCGCACACGTTTGCGAATCTGCTTCATCTCGAAGCGCTGCTGATGATCGGCGTCTTCGCGGCCGCGGCGGTGCTCGCCGATAGCGTGCCGGGGTTCGTTGCGCTGGGCTAGGCCGGGCGCGATCGCGTCAGGCGTGTTTCATGCGTGAACGATCGGCTCGAGCGTCGCGGCGTCGAACATGCCTTGCTGCGGCCTACCCGAGGCGTCGAACCATTCGCAGATCAGCCAGATGCCCGGTGCGAACGCGACCGGCCCGACCCGCGTGGCCGTCATCGGGCGGCCGCCCGATTTGAGCCTGAAGACATCCCCGGTTTGGTATGGCGTAGTGTGCGGCACGATATCTCCTTGTTGTTCTTGCTGTGACGTCGTTGCTGTTGTTGCACCTGCCTGCTGTCGCACGCGCTGCGTGAAATTACTCGAAGCCGAGCCGATGACCGACGATCGGCGCGCAAAAAAGCGCGATTGCGCAGCCCGCGGCCTTGCCTTCGAGTTCGGCGGACGCGGCAGAAGCGTTATACACGTGCATGAGCAGATCGAATAGCTGTGGCATGCAATACAGAACCGCAGCGCCCACGAAGCAACGTTCCACAATTGCAATACGCCAGCCGCGCTCGTACGCGACAGCGGCGAAAATCACACGCAGTACGCCGAACAGAACGAGCGCGCCGACGGCCGCCTGCTGGCGGATCAGATAGTCAGGAAGGAATTCGGTCATGGCTCGCGATCACCGTAAAGTCGTGTCGCAGACCATTCAGCAAAAGCCAAGCCAGAATGCTCGCGCGTCCTGCGAGCGTGCGGCCAGGCGTTATGCGGCAAGGCATCGGTAAAACATGGCGTGCGCCGGGACGCCGCCGCGGCGCCGCTCGTCACGGCTGCCGCGCCGGAAATGTAACGTCCGCGAAACATCGCACGGAAAAACGCGCGCGTCGCGTTGCGCAAACGAAAACGCCGCCGGGGCCGTTCACACCCCAGGCGGCGCTTCGATCATCGCGATGTGCCGATCGCGCTTACCACTCGGCGACGCTGCCGTCCGTGTGGCGCCACACCGGGTTGCGCCAGCGATGGCCGAGCTTCGCCATCTCGCGCACCTTCTCTTCGTTCACTTCGATGCCAAGGCCCGGGCCCTGCGGAATCGACACATAGCCGCCTTCGTACCTGAACACTTCCGGATTCCTGATGTAATCGAGCAGGTCGTTGCCCTGGTTGTAGTGGATGCCGAGGCTCTGTTCCTGGATGAATGCGTTGTAGCTGACCGCATCGATCTGCAGGCACGTTGCGAGCGCGATCGGCCCGAGCGGGCAGTGCAGCGCGAGCGCGACGTCATAGGCTTCGGCCATCGAAGCGATCTTGCGGCATTCGGTAATGCCGCCCGCGTGCGACGCGTCGGGCTGGATGATGTCGACGTAGCCGCCCGCGAGAATGTGCTTGAAGTCCCAGCGCGAGTACAGACGCTCGCCGAGCGCGATCGGCGTGCTCGTCTGGTTGACGATATCGCGCAGCGCCTCGACGTTTTCCGACAGCACCGGTTCTTCGATGAACATCAGCTTGAACGGATCGAGCTCTTTCGCGAGCACCTTCGCCATCGGCTTGTGCACGCGGCCGTGGAAGTCGACGCCGATGCCGACGTCCGGGCCCACCGCCTCACGTACCGCGCGCACGTTGTCGATTACGCCTTGAACCTTGTCGAAAGTGTCGATGATCTGCAACTCTTCCGAGCCGTTCATCTTGATGGCCTTGAAGCCGCGCTCGACGACGGCGCGCGCATTGTTCGCGACGTCGCTCGGCCGGTCGCCGCCGATCCACGAATAGACCTTGATCCGGTCGCGCACCTGGCCGCCAAGCAGCGTATGCACGGGCACGCC
The DNA here is from genome assembly GCF_031119615.1 of Paraburkholderia sp. SARCC-3016. NCBI lineage: Bacteria > Pseudomonadati > Pseudomonadota > Betaproteobacteria > Burkholderiales > Burkholderiaceae > Paraburkholderia > Paraburkholderia sp. SARCC-3016. The sequence continues at coordinate 114,562 of NZ_JAVHZD010000001.1, forward strand.
GTGAAATTTGCCCTTGATGTCCCAGAGCGCCTGGTCGACGCCGGCGATCGCGCTCATCGTAATCGGTCCGCCGCGATAGAAGCCCGCGCGGTACATGACCTGCCAGTGGTCTTCGATCAGGCGCGGATCTCTGCCGATCAGATAGTCGGACAGCTCGTCGACGGCCGTGGCGACCGTATGCGCGCGCCCTTCGACGACGGGCTCACCCCAGCCGACGATGCCCTCGTCGGTCTCGATCTTCACGAAGCACCAGCGCGGCGGGACGATGAAGGTTTCGATGCGGGTGATTTTCATGGCGCGTCTCCTGTGAGTGCGTGAACCGAGCGGTGAATCGGCTAGGGCGGAAGATCCGGGGAGCCACATGCTACAACAGAATCGCATTTAAATACTATTAATAGTATTATTTGGGACGCTTCCGTTCGGGAAACGCTTCCGAGCCCGCTCACGCCGCGTTGCGCACACAAGGAGAACCACTATTCAGCGAGATCTGCACGGCCGCGTCGCGCATCAGCTCGCGACGGCCATCCTGCGCGGCGACTATGCGCCCGCATCCACGCTGCCGCGCGAGGCCGAACTGATGGAGGCGTTCGGCGTGAGCCGCACGGTGCTGCGCGAAGCGCTGCGCACGCTGACCTCGAAGGGGCTGATCGAATCGCGGCCGCGCGTCGGCACGCGCGTGCGGCAAAAGGATGCGTGGAATCTGCTCGACGTCGACGTGCTCGACTGGTACTCGCGCGTCGCGCCGCCCGTGGACTTCGCGCTGAAGCTGCAGGAAATGCGCGAAATGATCGAACCGTATGCCGCGGGGCTTGCGGCCGCATCGTGCAGCGAGACGTCGTTTGTTGCGCTCGACACCGCACACGCGGCGATGGTCGCGGCGCGCAATGTCGACGAATGGGTGCGTGCGGACCTCGAATTTCACCTGAGCGTGCTCGAAGCGTGCGGCAACGAGTTGCTGATTCCGCTCGGCACGCTGATCGAGCGCACGCTCGAAGCGCAATTGCGGCTCAATGCGAAGCGCGCCGACGTGTTCAACGCGTCGCTCGCTGAACATAGCGCGGTATTCGAAGCGGTCCGCGATCGCGATGTGCAGCGTGCGCGCAATGCGATGGCGGCGCTGCTCGGCGTCACGCGCGCGCGGATCGAAGCGTGAACGCCGATTCCCGAAGCGTGCAGCCGCGACGCCCGGAGCACACGCGGCCGGCTATTCGCCTAGTTCCGCCGTCAAGAACTCGATGAATACGCGCACGCGCGCCGACATCTGATGCAGCGGCGAGTACACGGCGAAGATATCGGCATCGGGCGTTCGATACTCGGGCAGCACGGGAACGAGCGCGCCGCTTTTCAGATAATCGACGATGTCCCACTCCGCGCGCATCAGGATGCCGTGGCCTTCGAGCGCCCACTTCACCGCGATCTCGCCGTCGTTGGTCGTGAGGTTGCCGCGCACGCGCACGGTCGCTGTTTTCTGCGTCGCGCCGCGGCCGCTCGTCAGACGCCAGATGCCATAGCCATCGTCGCCCTGGCGAATGCCGATGCAGTTGTGATGCGCGAGATCGGCGGGCGCTTTCGGCATGTCGTGACGCTTGAAATACGCGGGCGACGCGCATAAGAGGCGGCGGTTCGGTGCAATGCGCCGGGCGACGACGCGCGCATCGGGCGGCTCGCCGAAGCGGATGCAGACGTCGTAGGTATCGCTGCTGATCGGCGGCGGGTCGACCGATAACTGCAATTGCACGTCGACGTCGGGATAACGCTGCACGAAGCGGGAAATCACAGGGGCCACATGGCTGCGGCCGAAGCCGAGCGTCGCATTGACGCGCAACAGCCCCTTCGGCGCCGCTCGCGCCCCGCCCAGCAGCTGCGCGAGCTCATCCATCTCGCCAAGAATGCGCCGTGCGTGCGATAGATAAATCTCGCCCTCGGCCGTGAGACTCATGCGGCGCGTCGTGCGATTGACGAGCGCGACGCCCGCGCGCGCTTCCATCTGCGCCAGATGCTTGCTGACGGCCGCCGTAGTCACGCCGAGTTCGCGCGCCGTCGCGGTCAGGCTGCCGCGCCCCGCGAGCGCGGAAAAAAATGCGAGGTCTTCGGGTTGCACCGACGCGCCCATTTCACCGCCTATTCTTAACTTGCAGTTAAAGGTGGTTTAAGTCTAGCAGCGCGTACAGGCCGCGTCGATTTCTTACCATCGCCTGATTCCCTCGACTGATTCGCTGATTTCGCAACCCGCACTTCGCGGGCGCGCGATTCACCAACCATTTTTCAGGAGACACCCCGGCATGAAGACCTATCGCATCGCAACGATTCCCGGCGACGGCATCGGCAAGGAAGTGGTGCCCGCGGGCCAGCAGGTTCTCGAAGCGCTGGCTGCCCGCAGCGACACGTTCCGCTTCGAATTCGAAGACTTCGACTGGGGCGGCGACTATTACCGCAAGCATGGCGTGATGATGCCGGCCGACGGCCTCGACGCGCTGCGCAACAAGGACGCGATCCTGTTCGGCTCGGCCGGCGACCCGCACATTCCCGATCACATCACGCTGTGGGGCCTGCGCCTGAAGATCTGCCAGGGCTTCGACCAGTACGCGAACGTGCGGCCGACGCGCATCCTGCCCGGCATCGACGCGCCGCTCAAGCGCTGCAAGCCCGCCGATCTCGACTGGGTGATCGTGCGCGAGAACTCGGAAGGCGAGTACGCGGGGATTGGCGGCCGCGCGCATCAGGGCCATCCGATCGAAGTCGCCACGGACGTATCGATCATGACGCGCGCCGGCGTCGAACGCGTGCTGCGCTTTGCGTTCCGGCTCGCGCAATCGCGTCCGCGCAAGCTGCTGACGGTCATCACGAAGAGCAACGCGCAGCGTCACGCGATGGTGATGTGGGACGAGATCGCCGGGCAGGTTGCGCGCGAGTTCCCCGACGTGAAGTGGGACAAGGAGCTCGTCGATGCGGCGACCGCGCGCATGGTGAACCGTCCTGCGTCGCTCGACACGATCGTCGCGACGAATCTGCACGCGGACATTCTGAGCGATCTCGCTGCCGCGCTCGCGGGCAGCCTCGGCATTGCGCCGACCGCGAACCTCGACCCGGAGCGCCGCTTCCCCTCCATGTTCGAGCCGATTCACGGTTCGGCATTCGACATCATGGGCAAAGGCCTCGCGAATCCGGTCGGCACGTTCTGGTCGGTCGTGATGATGCTCGACCATCTTGGCGAAGCCGACGCGGCGAAGCTCGTGATGAACGCGATCGAGCACGTGACCGCGAACCCGTCGTTGCATACGGGCGACCTCGGCGGCGAAGCAACGACTGTGCAAGTCACAGACGCGGTCTGCAAACACATCGCCGCCCACGCGCGCGCAGCCGTCACGGCCTGAACGGCGCGCGAGCGGTGCTAGGGTGGTGCGAGAGCGCCGCGCCGCCCAGGCGGGTGAAATCACGCGACGGCGGAATCGGGACCGTACCCACACACTCGTCGCCAGTGCCAAGGCGGCCGGCTACGCACCAGTACGCGCCGCCTGCATCTGCTCGAACGCCTCGACGATGCGCTCGACGAACACGTTCTTGTGCGCGAGCATGCCGCCGGACACTTCGCGATGCACGAGCATCGTCGCGTTCGCTTCGAAAACGAGCACGCGCCCGTCGTCGAGCAGCGTGTAGTCGATGCCCGCGTACTCGAGATCGAGCTTTGCGCCGATCGCCTCGAGCGCGCGCATCGCGCGCTCACCGAGCGCCGCGTGCGGGTTTTCCAGAAAGCGGCGTTCCTCTTCGAGCTTCCACGTCTGCGACGTCATACCGGCCGAGAAGTAGTGGACCATCCACTCCGGGCCGATCGCCAGATGGTACGGATACGGCTTGCGATCGACCAGGATGCTCCGGTATTTGCGGAAGTGGCCGTCCGCGCTGCGGTAATTGCGAAACATCGTCAGGTAGCACGGCGCATTGAGCGCCTGAACTTCGGGCCACAACGTATCGATCGACCGATGCAGCGAGACGCCTTCGCCGCCATGCTTTGCGAGCGGCCGCAGCAGCAGCGGAAAACCCACGGGGCCTTGATCGATCCGGAGAGCGAGCTCGTCGCGCGACACGGGCGGACGATCGATACGCATGCACGGCGCGGTCAGCACGTCGTCGAGATCGGCCAGCAACTCGGGAAGCACATCGCGCCGCGTCTGCATGACCGCCGCGGGGTGATTCAGCAGCGGGCGTCCGCAGCGGCGCGCGAACGTTTCGAGGCGACTCAGCAGCGGCTGCGCCACATCCGGTTCGCCGATCGCGTTGAATACGAGGTCGTAGCGCGGCAGTTGAAAGTCTTCGACTTCGTTCGCGCAGTCGATTGCGTATTTGATGCGGTGACTCGTTTGCACCGGCAGCAACGTATCGAACGGCACATTGCCCGAGGTGCGGCCCGCACACAGAATCAGCACGCGGCGCGGCGCGCGATCTGCTGCTTCGACGTACACGCGCTGCAGTGTGTAAGCGCGTGTGCGATGGTGCTGCGCATCCTCGGGACGATCGAGCGCGTCCAGCACCGCCGCGAGGTTCTGATGCGCGATCGCGAGGTCCGGTTCTACCGCGAGCGTGTGTTCGAACCAGTGCAGCGCGGCCGTATGGTCGCCTCGCATGTAGTACGAGGTCGCGAGATTGTAGAGCGGCAGTGCCGAGCGCATGTCGGCGATTGCATCGGCGCTCGCGCCGGACGCGGTGGCTGCCGCGATGATCGCGTTCGACGTCTCCACCGCGATTCGATGCGCGAGGTAGCCCGTCTCGTTGCCGGCCTCGCGCAACGAGTCGGCGAGGGCGGCGTGCAAGCCGGTATTCAGCGGATCGTCGGCGAGCGCGGCGAAGAGTATCGCGATCGTTTTCTCGACATCTGAATGCCTGCGTGCCGATGCTTCAGCGTTGCGCTCATCGACCCCAGCGGCGGGTTGCGCGGAATGCGCCATAGCGATCCTTCGGAATACGGTTGAAACACGGATTACGGCGAGTCTGTTTGTTTGCTTATCCAAGTACGTCGACAAGCCAGTTGTAATAAATCACGCGGCAAGCTTTTGCAGCGTGCATCACCTTATGGCGTGCGCATGTCGCGGGCTCGACCGAACAAGCGGGAAATCGGCCCTTTGTTCCCGCATTTGCAGCGCCGCCGCCGTTGGTATCGTGGCTACCGTCCATCGTCGCGAGTTGCGTCGGCATCGTGTCGACAGCAGCCTGACGGCCAACCGCTCATCGGTTCGCACGTGCCGCGCATCCGCAGGATCGAATATGAAATTTAACGCTCTGAATTTCTCCGGCGGGCCCGGCGCGCTGCCTGAAACCGTGCTGGCGCAAACGCGCGATGCGATCGTCGCGCTTCCGGATACCGGCATGTCGGTACTCGGCATGAGCCACCGGTCCGAATGGTTTCGCTCGGTGCTCGAAGAAGCCGAAATGAACATACGGCACCTGCTCGGCCTCTCGAGCGACTATGCGATTACGTTTTTGCAGGGCGGCAGCAGCCTGCTGTTCGCGACGATCCCGATGAATTTCACCGCCCGCGCGGCCGCGGCGCCCGAATATGTGACCTCCGGCTACTGGAGCGCGAAAGCGACGGCCGAAGCCGCGAAGGTGACGAAGCGCAACATCGTGTGGGACGGCAAGATTACCGGTTACAGGCAATTGCCGGATTTGCGCACGCTCGACGTCGCGCCGTCGGCGGCCTATCTGCATTACGTGTCGAACGAAACAGTCGAGGGCCTGCAGTTCGATCCTTGCGACGTCGGCGATATCGCGGCGCCGCTGATCGCCGACATGTCTTCCGATTTCCTGTCGAAGCCGTTTCGCAGCGACGCGTATTCGATGATTTACGCGCACGCGCAGAAAAACCTCGGGCCGGCCGGCGTCACCGTTGCGGTAATCAGGCGCAGCTTGCTTGACCGCATTCCCGACGGGCTGCCCGCGATTCTCGATTTCCGTACTCACGTTCTGCACAGTTCGAACTACAACACGCCGCCTGTATTCGCGATTTACGTGCTGATGCTCGTGACGCGGTGGCTGCGTTTCGACATCGGCGGCCTGCATGCCATGCAGCGCATCAACGAAGAGAAGTCGAAGCGCCTGTACGCGACCCTCGACGCGCTCGGCGACGCGGTCACGATTCATGCCGACCCGCGTTGGCGCTCGCAGATGAACGTATCGTTCACGTTCGGTGACAAACGGCTCGATCAGGCTTTTATTGCCGCAGCGCGGGATCACAGTATCGTCGGCCTCGAAGGGCATCGTTCTGTAGGCGGGTTACGCGCATCGCTCTATAACGCGGTCACCGAAGAGGCTGTCGAATCGTTGTGCCTCGCACTAAACGAGTTCGCCGTGCAGCACGTTTGACGTTCTTCCATGCACGCGGTGCAAGCTTGGCGTCGTGGAATGCTGGCGTTCCCGTCTCCTGCCGCGCCGGCGTTCCCGTCTCCTGCCTCGCCGGCTGATCGGCCGGCAGTCGAAACATTCTCACGAGCAGGTGAAGCACGCGATTGCAGTGCATGTTCGCCGAGGCTGATTCGTCTTCGCGTCCGATAGACGAACCGATCTTTCCGAATGTTAATAGTCCGGAAGTCCCACGCTTCGATGTGGGGTGGACGCCTATCGCGTGTGCTCTTACGATCACATATCATGGGTCGACGACGTATGCGCGCACGAATGCCGCATCCGATGCAGCCTTTGGCTACGCTTTTTGCTTCGCAAGTAACCGCGCTTCGTCGCGCCGCATGTATCCACACATGTAACCACTAAACAGGACACGCCCGCATGGAACAGGACGCCTTCACCGCATTCGAACGCGACGGCTGGGAGCGACTCGCCGAGGCGTATAAGCCGCGTTTCGGCGCGGTGACGAAGCAATCGAACGGCGCGTTGCTCGATGCACTCGATGTCCGCGCGGGAACGCGTTTTCTCGATATCGCCACGGGGCCCGGCTACGTCGCGGCAGCGGCGGCACGTCGCGGCGCGCATGCGGTCGGCGTCGATTTCGCGCAGGCCATGGTCGATGAAGCGAGGCGCGACTATCCCGATGTCGAATTTCAGCGCGGCAGCGCCGATGCGCTGCCGTTCGACGATGCGAGCTTCGACGCGGTCGGCATCAGCTTCGGTCTGTTGCACTTCGCGGATCCGGACAAGGCGCTTGCCGAAGCGTTTCGCGTATTGAAAAGCGGTGGACGGGTCGCGTTTACGGTCTGGTCGACGCCCGATCGCGCGGTTGGCTTCGGTTTCGTTTTGAAGGCTGTCGAGACATACGGACGTCTGGATGTGCCGCTGCCGCCGGGGCCGCCGTTCGCGCGCTTTAGCGACTGGAGCGAATGCGAACGCACGTTGCGGGCAACCGGGTTTATCGAACCTCGCGTGGTCGAAGTGAGTCAGACATTGCACACGCGCGCGCCCGACACGGCATTTCACATGATGCTGCACGGCGGCGTGCGAATGGGTGCGCTGCTCAAGTTGCAGACCCCCGAAGCGCGCGAGTCGATCGAAAAGTCGGTGTTGGAAGACTGCGCGCCGTATCGAAACGGCGATGACATTCGCGTGCCTTTGCCTTGCGTGCTGGCATCCGCGAAGAAGCCTTGAACTGGTGTGGAGTAGCAATATGAAGCGTATGCACATTCACGTTTCAGTCGAAAATTTGACGGAAAGTATCCGTTTTTACAGTGCGATGTTCGGCGGCATCGAACCCACGGTGCGCAAGCCGGATTACTGCAAGTGGGAATTGTCGGACCCGGCGGTGAACTTTGCGATCTCGCAACGTCTTGCGCGCTCGGGCATCGATCACTTCGGTATCCAGGTCGAAACCGAAGAAGAACTGATCGAAATGCGCAACCGCTTCGCGCTGGCGGAGATCGCTGCCGAAGAAGAGACGACGGCGCAATGTTGCTATGCGGTATCCGACAAATCGTGGACCGTCGATCCGCAAGGCGTCGCGTGGGAAACGTTTCGCACGCTGGAAGCAGCACCGGCATTCGGAAAGTCGCGGCACGATAGCGACCCGACCGATGCGGCTGCTGCGAATCCCGACATCGGCGCCGATGCGAACACCGATGCGGACCCGTCGTCGCCGAACGCACCGTGCTGCGGACCGCAGCAAAGCGCGGTGACGATTGCGTTCAGGCGTCGCCGTTAAAGCGCCTTTGCGTCTATCGAAACGCGGCTTCCGGTACGAGCACGAAGCCTTCCATCAGCCGCCGCGCGCTGCGGCTCATCACGACTTTCGTCACGGTCCAGTTGCCGTCGCGCTGCGCGGCCTCGGCACCGACGGCGAGGCTACCCGACGCGTGCCCGAAGCGCACGCGGCCGCCTGCGTCCGGTGTAAGACGGTTGACAACGGTGCCAGGAATTGCGGCCGCCACCGCAATCGCGATGGCGCCGGTGCCCGTCATCGCGTGATGCAATTTGCCCATCGAGAAAATGCGCGCGTTCAGATCGAGCGTCGCGGCATCGACATGTTTGCCGCTCGACGCGACGTAGCTCGCGGGCGGCGACACGAAGGCGAGCTTCGGCGTGTGCGGCCGCTGTGTCGTGGCCTCTTCGGTCGTGCGGGCGAGGCCCATGCGTACCGCCGCGTGGGCACGGATCGCTTCCGCTTTGTCGAGCAGCGCTGCATTGCCGTTCACATCGCGTTGCAATTCCGTGCCCGTAAGGCCTAGTGCCGATGCGTCGATAAAGATCGCGGGGTTGCCCGCGTTGATCATCGTCAACTCGAGCGCGCCGATGCCGGGCACGTCGAGCGTATCGAGCGCGTTGCCGGTGGGGAACATGCCGGTGTCGGGCGCATCGGGGTCCGCGTCGCCGGCTGGATCGAGGAATTCGATTTTGATTTCGGCGGCCGGGAAGGTCACGCCGTCGAGTTCGAAATCGCCTTCCTCGACCACTTCGCCATCGCGCATCGGCACATGCGCGATGATCTTCGCATTGATATTCGCCTGCCAGATGCGCACGATCGCCATGCCGTCGCGCGGTGCGTCGACGAGGCCGTGCGCAATTGCGAACGGACCGACTGCCGAAGTGAGATTGCCGCAGTTGCCGGACCAGTCGACGATCGGCTTGTCGATCGCGACTTGCCCGAAGCGATAGTCGACATCGCAATCCGCGCGCGACGACGGGCCGACGATCACCACCTTGCTCGTGCTCGATGTCGCGCCGCCCATGCCGTCGATATGCTGGCCGTAAGGGTCTGGGCTGCCGATCACGCGCAGCAGGATGCGATCGCGTCGAGCGGGGTCCGCCGGCAGCCAGTCGGGGCGAAAGAAAACGCCTTTGCTCGTGCCGCCGCGCATGTAGACGGCCTCGATTTTCGATTGTGGCAAGCTTGCCTCCTGATAGCACTCGGGTTACCGATGATAGGCGAAATGCAGTCGATTTTGCGGCGGGACGGTCTCTTCAAGGGGGGACCGAGCGTGATAGCGAGCCGGCACGAGCGAGCGCTCGAAGCGCAATGCCGCGGGACCACTGCTCCCAACGATGCCGGGCAGTAGCACTCACAGACGAGCCACTCTATGATGTGAGCTCCTTCGGAGGAAAAAGCCATGATCGCGACCAGCCCCGAACATGCGGTGGAACTGTTGGACCGGGCATTCAACGAGCAGGACATCGATACGGTCATCGGCTTCTATGAAGACGACGCGGTAGTCGTCACGGAACCGGGAAGAACGGTTCGCGAGCGCGCGGAGCTCCGGCGTTTTTTCGAGCGCGCAATGAAATCCGGCATATCGGCGAAGCAACTCAAAACGCATGTCATTGAAGCCGATGGTATCGCGCTGTTTCTGTCGCGATGGATGCTCGAATACAAGGACCCGAATGGCGAGGCTTCGTCGAGGGAACTGGTGGCGACAACTGTTTTTCGCAAGCAGCCAGGCGGCGAATGGAAGGTGCTGATCGACAATTCGCTCGGCCCCCAGGTCCTCGACGCCTGAATACGATCGCCCTCGGCGCTTATCCGGTGCAACCCCATTGGATCGGTGCATTGCCTGCGCGACGCGACGTCCGCCGCTGCCGCGGCATTTGTTCGCAGTGCCCGAACACGCGCCGCCCTGCCGCGCGCGCCGTTGACCCATATCAAGTTGCCGCGCGCATATGAGCGGAAGATAAGACGTAAGGCTTGCTTGCAACAAGGCCTAACCGGATGCCTCGGCACGCGGCGCATGATGCGCGCGTGCATACGCCCGAACCGCGCGACAGGTGCGACCTCCGAGGACCTGTCGCAATCCATCGGAGAAACCCTCATGCGCGCACTCGACATCATGACGACGCCCGTCGTGACCACCACGCCGGACACCGCGATTCACGAAGCGGCGAGACTTCTTGCGGATCACCGCATCAGCGGCATGCCGGTTGTCGATGCGGCCGGCAATATCGTCGGCATCATCAGCGAAGGCGATCTGCTGCACCGTGTCGAGACCGGCACGGATGCCGAGCGCCGGTCGTGGTGGCTCGATTTCCTCGCGGGCACGCGCGAACTGGCCGCGCGTTACGTGAAGGAGCATGGGCACAAGGTACACGACGCCATGAGCGAAAACGTGATCACGATCGAAGAAAGCACGCCGCTCAGGGACATCGCGGACCTGCTCGAGCGGCACCGCATCAAGCGCGTGCCGGTACTGCAGGATGGCAGACTGGTCGGCATCGTCAGCCGCTCGAATCTGATTCGTGCGCTCGCAGCGTTCACGGAGGCCGAAGCGGACGACGGCACATACGACGACGCCGCGCTGCGCGATGCGGTCGTCGATGCGCTCGCCGGTTACCGCTGGGCGTTGCCGAAGGGCAGCGTGTTCGTGAAGGACGGCGTCGTGCATCTGTGGGGCGTGATCGAGTCGGAGCAGGAGGGACGGGCGATCTGCATCGCAGCCGAAAGCGTGCCCGGCGTCCGGCAAGTCGAAAGCCATCTGGCGTTTCCGGTCATCATTCCGGCGTTGTAGAGCCGGCCGATAGGAGTACGGCATGCAAATCGTCTATCCCGTGTTTGCCGGCTCACGTGTGCTCGAAGGCGAGGCGGTGCGGCGCGCCTTCGATGCAGCCAACACGAATTAGATTATCTTCAATGCTTCAATGTGCCATCAACACCGGCACGGTCATCGATTCGAGCATCGTGCGCGTCGCGCCGCCGAGCACGCGCTCCTGCGCGCGCGCATGACCGAATGCGCCCATCACGAGCAGGTCCGCATGCAGATCGGCGACGCGGTTCAATAGCGTCGCGCCCGTGCTGACGCCGGCGACGGCCGGCGTCGTCGAGAACGACGCGCGGATGCCGTGGCGCTCGAGAAACGCCGAGACGTCGAGCGTCGCGGGCGGTTCGCCGTGCGCAGCATCGCCGCCGCCGTGCCGCACGACCGACTCGATCGTCACAACACGCGCGCGTTTGATGAGCGCGAGCGAATCGGACAGCGTGCGCGCGGCTTCGCGGCTGCCGTCCCAGGCGATCACGACGTTGTCGCCGATCATTGCCGCGGCCTTGCCCGCATACGGCAACACGAGCGCGGGGCGCCCGCTCTCAATCAGCAAGTCTTCGATAAAGTGCCGCGCGACATAGGACGCCGGGTCTTCCGGATCGCGCTGGCCGAGTATCAGCAGGTCCGCATGGCGCGCATGCAGCGTCGCGGTTTCGATGGCGGGCCCCGCCGGCGCGCGCCATTCGACGTTGCATGCTGCGCGTTGCGCAGCGTCGAGAAATGCCGATTGCGCACTGAGCACCCGTTGCACGTGCTGCTGTTCGAGCGTGGACGGATTCACGCTGTCGTCGAGTCTGAAGAACGGCTGGAACAGGTCCTGGCTGACGATGTAAAGCCCGATCAGATGCGCGTCGAAGCGCTGCGCGAGATCGAGCGCGACGGCGATGCGCGCGGCGCTGTGACGGCTGTCGTCGAGATGGACCAGCAGGGTTTTGTAGCTCATGAGCGCTCCTTGTCCGCGGGGGGTGATGCGGTCGCGGTACCGTCGCCGGCGGCGGGCTGTGCGCTCGACGGAATCAGCAGCACCGCGCAGGGCGCGCCGCGCGCGACCCGTTCCGCGACACTGCCGAGCACGAGGCGCCGGAAACCGCGCCATCCGTGCGTGCCCATCACGATCAGATCGGCATGGCATTCGGCCGCTGACAACCGCAGACGCTGCGCGATGTCTTCGCTGAGCGAGTTCGTATCGACGACGCGCGGGCTGCCGTTGATGCGCAGCTTCGCCATCCGGTCCCGCGCGTCGGCGATCACGCGTTCGCCGTCGGCGCGCATCGCGTCACGTATGGGGACGGGGTTGAAGCCGGGCGTGCCGATCGCGATGCCGGGCATGTCCACGACGTAGACCGGATGCAGCAGCGCGTGATTTTCGCTTGCGAGGCGCAATGCGGCTTCGAGCGCCTGATTCGAGGTGTCGCTGCCGTCGAGCGCGACGAGGATGTTCTTGTACATGAGCGGTGCTCCCTGAGGCTGACGCTGTATGCGTAACGTGCGTTATGCGGGTGGTTCGTCTAGCACGACATCAGTACGGGCATGGTCATCGATTGCAGGATGGTCCGTGTCGTGCCGCCCATGACGAGCTCGCGCCACCGCGAGTGCCCGTATGCGCCCATCACGATCATGTCGCAGCCCTGGTCGTGTGCAGTGGACAGCAGCACGTCGCCGACCGGCGTGTGCCTGCTTGCGTCGACGTCGAGCACGTCGACGGACGCGCCGTGGCGCGCGAGTGTCAGCGCGATATCGGCGCCGGCGAATCGTTCGCCGGGCGGCTCACCGGCGGTGCCGCGCACCGTGACGACCGTGCATTTCTTTGCGTGCGAGAGAAAGGGAATTGCGTCGTAGGCGGCACGCGCGGCTTCGCGGCTGCCGTCCCACGCGATAAGAATTCGTTCGCCGATTTCCCGTGTCGCGCCGCCCGCGTACGGAAACAGCAGCACGGGCCGGCCGGCTGCCACTACAACGGCTTCGAGGAAGTTCTGGTCGATAAAGGATTCGGGATCCTGCGGATCGGTTTGGCCCATGACGACGAGGTCCGCATAACGCGCGTGCTGCGGCACGCTTGAATTCGCGGGGCCGTTTGCGCAGATGAAACGCGCGTCGACATTGGCGCGCAGCGCTTCGGCGTGAAACAGACGCTCGATCGCGCCGCGTTGCTGGTCGCGCCGCCGCTGATGGGACGCGTAGTAGTCGGCGGTGCCGGCCATCACGTAGAACGCGCGGGAATCGGGCTCGAACGTCGCATAGAGGCCCGTCAGATGCGCCTGGAAACGCCGCGCGAGATCGAGCGCGGTATCGAGCCGCTGCGGGGTACGTTGGCTGTTGTCCAGGTGGACGAGAAGAGTTTTGTAGCTCATCGCGGTCGCTCCGTGGCGAGCGGCGGGCGAAATCGGCGCCAGCCTCTGGACGAGTGTATGAGGGCGGGGCGGGTGGGGGGTTGATGCAGATCAACGGAGAAGGAGCGCTTTAGCGCTCAAATCGATAACGACGCGCGCCACGAGGGCGCGCGCTGTTCGCTTATCTGATCGTGGCCGTCGCCGTCTATGTGATGCTTCTCAAGCTTTGGCGGCGTTCTTGGATGAAGCCTCGTCGCGGGTAGTAGTTCGCCGTTGAGGGACTACCTTCGTCAGTTCGGTTAATGGACTGACCTAGTCGGTCGCGTTGATGAGAAACGCTAGGAGTAAGTCCTATATCGTTTGGTCTATTTATCACGAACGCTTTGTGATTTGGAAGCACTCGCCAAGAGCTTGCCGCGCGGGTCTTTGAAGCATCAGAGTGCGAGGGCGCGCGTCGTCGAGATTCAGAAGGAGCTGCGCGTTCTCAAGGGGAAGATGGGCGGAGAAGAAGAATCAGAATCTGGGCGACTTCCTGATTCAAATGTTCAAAGAGCGTGTGACAAAAGCCGAGTGGGATGGGGTGGTCGCCGAGGCACGGCGCAGATATGAATCGCAGGAGCATTGCACGTCATAGGTCTTTTTGAATTGCGCAAAGAAGGAAGGGCGGATGAGGGCCTTTTCCTTTTCTTACGCTCTACGGCGGGACTCTGTACTTTTAGGCTGTTCGCCATTTTTCTGCGTCGATTTTTGCAAGTCGAATGTTGAGGCGCATCAAGGGATGGTCGAACTCATCATTCGGATGCAAGGCGCGGCAGCATTCAAGGTTTCCCTGATTTCTCCGGAAAAGAGCAAATCGGCCGGCCCTATTTCAATTCATCCAGAAGCATCTTCGCCTGCTCGAGCAATGCGTGAACTGCCGCAAACTCGTTTCGGCCCACCAGTGCAAGCGCTGCTTGCGCCGTTTGCACGAATAGCGCGTCATTGAACGCTTCGCCAGCCTGTTCTACCCGAGCGCCAGATTCGTCGAAGGTGCGAAAAAACGCGAGCAGTCGAACTGCATCTGCGCGCATGTTGTCAGGACCGGCCTTGGCCAGAATCTCCGCCGCAGCCGACAGTTGTCGAAGCGCCGCAAGGAAGTCGATGCGTTTCATGACAGAGTCCTTAATAGACAGGTGAAAGCGGTTTCGCAGGGATTACGTTACGCGCAGTTACAGAACCGAACGTTAAGTCGCACCTGCAATGTGCTCCCGCTCCTAGAATGCGCCTCATCTCCTCTGTGCTTCAACCGCTCAAAGTCAACTAGACACAGAGGTCCTGATGAAACTCGCCGCGGAGGACAAAATGCCTGAGTGGATGTCAGTCACCGCAAGCAAGACCGTCGACGGCGAAACCGTCAGTGCGGAGTTTTTATGTGACACCGGGCGTTTGCGTGTCGTGAGTGGCGACACGCTCCGGTTGGAGTGGTTTCCTCCACATTCATGGATCGCCATCGCGTCCGTTTCGGGGCACAGCAGATGGGGCACACGGCCTGATGAAGACGACCTGCTTCTGCTTATCGACAATGTCGCGAGCGCACCTGAGTAAGCCCACGCCGAACCTGCAATGAATCTGCGCTGGTAAACGCTCGATCCGGTATGCAGATGTTCGCCAGTCGCCCGTTCTTCACTGCAAGGAAAGAGCGCGCACGCTATGCTATTCGAGGCAGACTGAAGCAACGGGCCGTCGACAGCCGCATCGTCGACCGGCACTCCGCGTCGTTGTATGGCTTAGGGGTAGCGATATGACTTCATCGAGCGAACAGGCAGTGCGCGATACGATCGAGCGGTTCTATCTGGCGTTTTCCACGAAGGACATCTCGCTGCTGCGCCAGGTGGTCACGAGCGATTGGGAATACATTCCCGAGCCGGCTCACGCCGTCCCAGGTCCGGAGAAGATGAGCAAGATTTTCGAGAATATCGTTACCGCGCTCCCGGACATGAAGGTGCATATCCTCGACCTTCTCATTCATGACGACCGTGTCGGTGTCCGCGCCGAGGTGACGGGTACGCAGACAGGAAAGCTGCTAGGCATCGAGGCGACCTCGAAACAGATTCATTTCGCGATCCATTCTTTTCACCGGATGCGCGACGGGCGTGTCGCGCAGACGTGGCACCTCGAGGACTGGCTGGCAGTGTTCCGGCAGCTGGGGGAGTTGCCGAAGCGCTTTGATCTCGCGTGAACACGCAAAAGAAAAAGCCGCTGTCCTTTCGGAACAGCGGCTTTTTCTTTTGAAGCTGGTGGCGAATCAGGGATTCGAACCCCGGACCTGCGGATTATGATTCCGTCGCTCTAACCGACTGAGCTAATTCGCCGTAAGAGGGAAGATTATAGGGAGGTCGGCGGGGGCCGTCAACCCCCACCGTCACTCCACTTCATGCGGACCCTCGATCTACGTCACGAGACTGCCGAACGCGTCCCGGCACCGGCTCCAGCATCAGGCCCGGCACCAGCGTGCACCCCGTCAGTCCTGCGCGTAAATATTCGAGTCCTTGGTCTCCCGCACAAAAATCAGCCCGATCACGAACGTCGCCAGCGCGATGATGATCGGATACCACAGCCCCGAATAGATGTTGCCCTTGGCCGCCACGATCGCGAACGCGGTCGCCGGCAGGAAGCCGCCGAACCAGCCGTTGCCGATGTGATACGGCAGCGACATCGACGTGTAGCGAATCCGCGTCGGGAACATCTCCACCAGCATCGCCGCGATCGGTCCGTACACCATCGTCACGTAGATCACAAGGATGGTCAGGATCACCACGGTCATCACCCAGTTGATCTGCGCCGGATCGGCCTTCGGCGGATAACCGTCCGCCTTCAGCGTCGAACTCAACTGGCTGTCGAAGGTCTTGCCCAGTTCCTTCGCGTCCGCGGCTTTGCCGTCATAGGCGTTGATCACCGTGTCTCCGACCTTGATCTGCGCGACCGTCCCCGGCGGCGCCGCGACGTTCTCGTAGTTCAGGCCCGACTTCGAAAGCGCGCTCTTCGCGATGTCGCACGACGTCGTGAACTTCGACGTGCCCACCGGGTTGAACTGGAACGAGCACTCGTTCGGATCCGCAATCACGACGATCGGGCTCTTCTGCGTTGCCGCCTCGAGTGCCGGGTTCGCATAGTGCGTCAGCGCCTTGAAGAGCGGGAAGTAGGTGAGCGCCGCGATCAGGCAGCCCGCGAGGATGATCGGCTTGCGGCCGATGCGGTCCGACAGCGAGCCGAAGAACACGAAGAACGGCGTGCCGATCAACAGTGCTAGCGCAATCAGGATATTGGCGCTCGTGCCGTCCACCTTCAGCGTCTGCGTCAGGAAGAACAGTGCGTAGAACTGACCCGTGTACCAGACCACCGCCTGGCCGGCCGTCAAGCCGATCAGCGCGAGAATCACGACCTTCAGATTCTTCCACTGGCCGAACGCTTCGGAGAGCGGCGCCTTAGACGTCTTGCCTTCAGCCTTGATCCGCATGAACGCTGGCGACTCGCTCAGTTGCAAGCGGATCCACACCGACACCCCGAGCAGAATCAGCGAGGCGATGAACGGAATGCGCCAGCCCCACGCGCCGAACGACTCTTCGCCCATCCACGTACGCACGCCGAGAATCACGAGCAGCGACAGGAAGAGGCCGAGCGTTGCCGTCGTCTGGATCCACGACGTGTAGAAGCCGCGCCGATTGGCCGGAGCATGCTCCGCGACGTAAGTCGCCGCGCCGCCGTACTCGCCGCCGAGCGCAAGACCCTGCAACAGCCGCATCGCGATGAAGATCACCGGCGCCGCGATGCCGATCGACGCATAGCCCGGCAGAAAGCCGACCACGCAAGTCGACAGACCCATGATCACGATCGTGATCAGGAACGTGTACTTGCGGCCGACGAGGTCGCCGAGCCGCCCGAACACGAGCGCGCCGAACGGACGCACCGCGAAGCCCGCGGCAAAGCCGAGCAGCGTGAAGATGAAGCCCGCAGTCGGATTGACGCCCGAAAAGAAGCTCTTGCTGATGAAGGCAGCCAGCGATCCGGCCAGATAAAAGTCGTACCACTCGAATACCGTGCCCAGCGACGATGCGAAGATCACCCGCTTCTCATCGGCTGTCATCGGCGCGTGCGAGACCTGCCCGCTTACGGTAGCCATATGTCGTCCCTCCACTCTTGATTTAGGTGCGCGGTCCCCCGGTTGGGCGATCCGTGCCCCCGATTATTGGAGTGGAAACTTACGGCCTACTGACTCGGATTTGTCTGATTGTGTTCGGCCGCGCATTGCGGAAATCCGCCGATATTCCTCTAATCTGTTTCTATCGGCCCCGTAAGTGCGTCTAACGTGCCATTTCAAGCCCTAGGCGCCTTTCGGAGTTTTCTGACAGTTAGGGTAAGTCCCGGGCGCGTGCGCGCGCCATCAAACTGACACGCACGAGCGTGCCGGCGAGCCGCGGCGATGCCTGATAGACGTTGTCGTCGATCGTCAGCTTGCCGCCATGCATCGTCGCGATTTCGCGGACGATCGCGAGTCCGAGGCCGCTGCCGTCGCCTTCGCGTCCGAGAATGCGGTAGAAGCGCTCGACGACGCGCTCGCGTTCCGCCGCCGGTATGCCGAGCCCCGTGTCTTCCACTTCGAGGTGAACCCAATGCGGGGCGTCGTGCGGCGGCTCTTCGCGCACGCGCACGGTCACGCGCCCGCCCGGCGGCGTGTAACGGATTGCGTTGTCGATCAGATTCGACAGCATCTCGCGCAGCATCACCGGGTTGCCTTCGACTTCAATGGGCACGTCCGGGCCCTCGTAGCCGAGGTCCATCTGTTTCGCGAGCGCCGCCTGCACCCAGTCGCGCACCGCATGGCGCGCGACATCGGTGACTTCGACGAGCGTGAACACCTGGCCCGACATCCGGTTTTCCGCGCGCGCCAGGGCAAGCAACTGCGTGACGAGCCGCGCCGCATGCTCCGAACTCGTCGCGATCTGCTGCAGCGAGCGTTGCACTTCGGCCGGCACGTCCTGGCGCAGCGCGAGCTCCGCCTGCGTGCGCAAGCCGGCGAGCGGCGTCTTCATCTGATGCGCGGCGTCGGCGATAAAGCGTTTTTGCAGCTCCATGTTCTGCTCGAGGCGCGTCAGCAAATCGTTGAAGGACGTGACAAGCGGTTCGATTTCGGGCGGCGCGCGCCGCGCCTCGAGCGGCGACAGATCGTCGGGACGTCGCGCGCGGATATGCGATTGCAACGCGTGCAGCGGCGCAAGTCCGCGCGACAGGCCGAACCAGACCAGCACGATCGCGAGCGGCAGAATTACGAACTGCGGCAGGATCACGCCCTTGATGATGTCGTTGGCCAGCGCGCTGCGTTTGTCGAGCGTCTCGGCGACCTGCACGAGCACGGGCTGTGCGCCTTCCGTCTGCGGGAACCCGACGGTCGTATAGGCGACGCGGATGTCGTTGCCGTGCAGCACGTCGTCGCGAAATTCGACGATGCCCGGCTGCGGCCGGTCGTCCTCGCGCGGCAGCGGCATGTCGCGCTCGCCGCCCACGAGTTCGCCGCGTGTGCCGAGCACCTGGTAAAACACGCGATCGATATTGTCCGCGCGCAGGAAGTCGCTCGTCGCATCGGGCAGCTTCAGTTCGGCCACGCCGTTGACCGGCTGGATCTGCCGCGCGAGCACGTACGCATCGGTTTCGAGCGCGCGATCGAACGGCGCATTGGCAATCGACTTCGCGACCAGATAAGTCACAGCGATGCTCATCGGCCACAAGAGCAGCAGCGGCGCGAGCATCCAGTCCAGAATTTCGCCGAACAGCGAGCGGGGACGCGTCTCGGCGGCCGCTTCGGTTTCGTCGGGCGGCGCGAACGGGTTCTCGTAGCGCGCGTCGCGGTCCTCGTCGAAGTTCGCCGCGTGCGCCGGAGCAGCCGTGGCGCGATCTGCGCGGGCGGACATGGCGCTGGTTTCGGCTTACTTGAAGTGATGACTCGCCGGCATCGCGGCCGATGCGGCGGGGTCGGACGTTGGAGCGGCTGCGGTTTGCTGCTGCGCCGGTGCTTGTGCTTGTTGTTGGGCGTGCGCCGGTCGCTGTTGCGCGGGCGCCGGCTGGGCCGGTGCCGGCGCGGCTTTCTCGAGGCAATAGCCAAGGCCGCGCACCGTGATGATGCGCACGCCGCTCGGCTCGATTTTCTTGCGCAGCCGGTGCACGTAGACCTCGATCGCGTTGTTGCTGACCTCCTCGCCCCATTCGCAAAGATGATCGACGAGCTGTTCCTTCGACACGAGCCGGCCGATCCGCTGCAAAAGCACTTCGAGCAGCCCGAGCTCGCGCGCGGACAGATCGATGACCTGCTCGTTCACATAGGCGATGCGCCCAACCTGATCGAACGACAGCGACCCGTGCCGCACGACCGTCGGACCGCCGCCCGCGCCGCGCCGCGTGAGCGCGCGCACGCGTGCTTCGAGTTCGTTGAGCGCGAAGGGCTTGGCCATGTAGTCGTCGGCGCCGAGATCGAGGCCCTTCACGCGTTCGTCGACGCTATCGGCGGCGGTCAGAATCAGCACCGGCAGGTTCGAATTGCGCGCGCGCAGGCGGCGCAGCACCTCGAGCCCGGACATGCGCGGCAGGCCGAGATCGAGAATCAGCAGGTCGAACGTCTGCATCGACAGCGCGGTATCCGCCTCGACGCCGTTCTTCACATGATCAACGGCGTATGCCGATTGGCGGAGTGATCGAATCAGACCATCCGCGAGTATGCTGTCGTCTTCGGCAATAAGAATTCGCATGATGCGCTGGCAGGCATGCCGGTACCGGTGAGTCCGGCACACAGCGTCTCTTGAAACCTGATTGTGGTGGGATTGGTATCCGATTGGCCATGCGTGTTTACACAGGCGTACACGCGCGCATATTTCGTTGGAATTGCGCTAACCGGCGGTTAATTTGGCTTGCCAAAACCACTGTTTTTTTATACAGTATCTGCGTCTGACGTGCCGCCCGGATTGTATCTATAGGGAGGGGCGCGCACAGCCTGCACAGGCGCCGTTCATCATAGCAAAGGACGATTCATGGAAGAAAGCAAGAAAGGCTCGGCTGGACTGACGGCTGAAAAGAGCAAGGCGCTTGCTGCCGCGCTCGCGCAGATCGAAAAGCAGTTCGGCAAAGGGTCGGTCATGCGGCTCGGCGCAGGTGAGGCAGTCGAAGACATTCAGGTGGTTTCCACCGGGTCGCTCGGCCTCGATATCGCATTGGGCGTCGGCGGTCTGCCGCGCGGCCGGGTAGTCGAAATCTACGGGCCGGAATCGTCGGGTAAGACCACGCTGACGCTGCAAGTCGTCGCTGAAATGCAAAAGCTCGGCGGCACCGCGGCGTTTATCGATGCGGAACACGCGCTCGACATCCAATACGCCGCCAAGCTCGGCGTCAATGTGTCGGACCTGCTCGTGTCGCAGCCCGATACGGGCGAACAGGCGCTCGAAATCGCGGACGCACTCGTACGCTCGGGTTCGATCGACATGATCGTCATCGACTCCGTCGCGGCACTCGTGCCGAAGGCCGAAATCGAAGGCGAAATGGGCGATTCGCTGCCGGGCCTGCAAGCGCGACTGATGTCGCAGGCGCTGCGCAAGCTCACGGGCACGATCAAGCGCACGAACTGCCTCGTTATCTTCATCAACCAGATCCGCATGAAGATCGGCGTGATGTTCGGCAATCCGGAAACCACCACCGGTGGTAACGCGCTGAAGTTCTACGCGTCGGTGCGTCTCGACATTCGCCGCATCGGTTCGATCAAGAAGAACGACGAAGTGATCGGCAACGAAACGCGCGTGAAGGTGGTGAAGAACAAGGTGTCGCCGCCGTTCCGCGAAGCGATCTTCGACATCCTGTACGGCGAGGGTATTTCGCGTCAGGGTGAAATCATCGATCTGGGCGTGCAGGCGAAAATCGTCGACAAGGCGGGCGCCTGGTACAGCTACAACGGTGAGCGTATCGGTCAGGGTAAAGACAACGCGCGCGAATTCCTGCGCGAGAACCCGGACATCGCGCGCGAAATCGAAAACCGCATTCGCGAGTCGCTCGGCGTCAACGCGATGCCGGCCGATGCAGTGATCGGCGCAGACGCCGACGCGGAAGTCGCAGACGAGGAGTAAGCACCGCGTGATGCGCAAGGGCCGACCGGGGTCTGAGTCTGGCAATGCCGGCATTGAACATGCCGGTTCCAGACATGATGATGGCGGCCCATTCGACAGGGGGGATTCCCCTGTCGACGCATCCGCTCCGGCGTCCGCTCTCCCGACCGCGCCGGCACTCGATCCGCCATTGGATCCGGCATTCGATCCGCCATTCGATCCCTTCGAGTCGTTTGACGCACATGACCGCGCAGCCGGCCGTGGGCCTGCTATCCCGTCCGGTCCGCGCTTCGGTTCTCGTCGCGCAGGCGGTGCTTCCGGCCCCGCCGCCTCGACCGAAGGCGAAACCACCTACACACGTTCACGGCGGCAACCTGACGACGGCGCAACTGCTTCAACGTCCGCCGCGTCGCAACGCCAGCGCCCGACGCGCTCGTTGAAAGGCCGCGCGCTTGGCTACCTGTCGCGACGCGAGCACAGCCGCGCGGAACTGTCCCGCAAACTACAACCGTTCGTCGACGAAGGCGATTCGCTCGACACACTGCTCGACTCACTCGAGCAGGAAGGCTGGCTCTCCGACTCGCGCTTCACCGAAAGTCTCGTGCATCGGCGTGCAGCGCGGCTCGGCGCGAATCGCATCGTCGGCGAGTTGAAGCGGCAAGGCGTCGGCTCGACGCTGATCGAAGAAACCGCCGCCCAGTTGCGCGAAACCGAACTCGCGCGCGCCCGCGCCGTCTGGCAAAGGAAATATGGGCAGCTTGCCGAAACGCCCGCGGAGCGCGCAAAGCAGGCGCGCTTTCTCGTCTCGCGTGGATTTTCGCAAACGGTCGTCTCTAAAGTTCTCAAGGGTTCCGACGAAGACTGAAGCGCCGTCAGGCAATCGGGCGTTGCAATCCTCCAATCCAGCATGGCGATGCCGAACGCCGCCCGGACAAGCGTGTCCGATCCGCACGGGACAAGCCGGAGCGCCAAAACTCAATATGCTAAAATCCGCTGGTTTCCAAATCCGGCCTCCTGTCCCCTCGCATGCCGCTTTCCCCGCCTGTGTCCCGTCAATTGCGCCATGCTCGCGCAATCCGAGCGGATGCCTTTGAGCGTGCGGATGGCTTGTGGGATATCGAGGCGTGCCTCACCGACGTCAAGCCGCGCGACACTGTGCTGGCGTCGGGCGTCCGGCCCAATGGCCTGCCGATCCATGAACTCTGGCTTCGCATCACGATCGATCGCAAGCTCAATGTCGTCGACGCGGAAGCGTCGTCGGCCTGGGTTCCGTATCCGGGTCTCTGCGAAGCATCGAATCCCGCCTACCGGGCCCTCATCGGGCTCAATCTCCTCGATAACTTCCGTCGTCACGCCGCGCGTCTGCTCGGCGGCACCGTTGGCTGCACGCATCTCACCGAGCTTTGCGCGGTCGTGCCGACCGCGGCGATCCAGGCATTTACCGGCGACGTGTGGAACACCGCGAACGGAAGCGCGCGGCAAAACGGCGGGGCAGGACAGGCAAGCGCCGACGCACACTCGAACGCGCCTGCAGGCGCCGACGCAAACGAAATTTCAAACGATAAACCGCCATTCCAGCTGGGTCGCTGCCATACGCTGCGATTCGACGGCGAGGCGGTGCGACAGTTCTATCCGCGCTGGTACGGCCATGTGCCGCGTTCGCTGCGGCCTCGCGAGGCGCAGGGCGCCGGCGCACCAGCTGCGCACACAGCTGCCGAGGAGACAGCCGGAAAAGAAGTTCTATCCAACTCTCAGACTGAAGGGAATCACGCATGAAGATTCACGAGTACCAGGGTAAAGAGATCCTGCGGAAATTCGGAGTCGCGGTACCGCGCGGCAAACCGGTGTTCTCGGTGGACGATGCGGTCAAGGCCGCTGCGGAACTGGGCGGTCCGGTGTGGGTCGTGAAGGCTCAGATCCATGCGGGCGGCCGCGGCAAGGGCGGTGGCGTGAAGGTCGCGAAGTCGCTCGAGCAGGTGCGCGAGTATTCGAACCAGATTCTCGGCATGCAGCTCGTCACGCACCAGACCGGTCCGGAAGGCCAGAAGGTCAACCGTCTGCTGATCGAAGAAGGCGCCGACATCAAGAAGGAACTGTATGTCGGTCTCGTGATCGATCGCGTATCGCAGAAGGTCGTCGTGATGGCGTCGAGCGAAGGCGGTATGGACATCGAAGAAGTCGCCGAGAAGCATCCCGAAGCGATCCACAAGGTGGCCGTGGATCCGTCGAAAGGGCTGCAGGACGCGGAAGCCGACGGTCTGGCGAAGAAGATCGGCGTGCCCGACGCGTCGATTCCGCAAGCGCGCGCCATTCTGCAAGGTCTGTACAAGGCGTTCTGGGAAACCGACGCATCGCTCGCCGAAATCAACCCGCTGATCCTGACCGGCGACGGCAAGGTGATTGCGCTCGACGCGAAGTTCAACTTCGATTCGAACGCGCTGTTCCGTCATCCGGAAATCGTTGCTTACCGCGATCTGGATGAAGAAGATCCGGCTGAAATCGAAGCGTCGAAGTTCGACCTCGCGTACATCTCGCTCGACGGCAATATCGGCTGTCTCGTGAACGGCGCGGGCCTTGCGATGGCGACGATGGACACCATCAAGCTGTTCGGCGGCGAGCCGGCGAACTTCCTCGACGTCGGCGGCGGCGCGACGACCGAGAAGGTCACCGAAGCGTTCAAGATCATGCTGAAGAACCCGAACCTGACGGCGATCCTCGTCAACATCTTCGGCGGCATCATGCGCTGCGACGTGATCGCGGAAGGCGTGATCGCGGCGTCGAAGGCGGTGTCGCTGAAGGTGCCGCTCGTCGTGCGCATGAAGGGCACGAACGAGGATCTCGGCAAGAAGATGCTTGCCGACTCGGGCCTGCCGATCATCTCGGCGGACAGCATGGAAGAGGCTGCGCAGAAGGTTGTCGCGGCGGCGTCGGGCAAGAAGGCTTAAGGCTACCGCGCTCATCACCGGATACGAATGGCGGCGCGAGTGCGCGGCGTAGCCGCACGGGGAAGTTCGCAACACCGCAACACCGTGTGCAGACGCAGGCGACGCGAAGCCAAACGAACAGAGGTCAATACATGTCGATTCTGATCAACAAAGACACGAAGGTCATCACGCAGGGCATCACCGGCAAGACCGGTCAGTTCCATACGCGCGCATGCCGTGAGTACGCAAACGGCCGCGAAGCATTCGTCGCGGGCGTGAACCCGAAGAAGGCCGGCGAAGACTTCGAAGGCATTCCGATCTACGCGAGCGTCAAGGAAGCGAAGGCCGAAACCGGCGCGACTGTGTCGGTCATCTACGTGCCGCCGGCAGGCGCCGCCGCGGCGATCTGGGAAGCGGTCGAAGCCGATCTCGATCTCGCGATCTGCATCACCGAAGGCATTCCGGTGCGCGACATGATCGAGGTCAAGGACCGCATGCGTCGCGAAAACCGCAAGACGCTGCTGCTCGGACCGAACTGCCCGGGCACGATCACGCCCGACGAACTGAAGATCGGCATCATGCCGGGCCACATTCACCGCAAGGGCCGCATCGGCGTCGTGTCGCGTTCGGGCACGCTGACGTACGAAGCAGTCGGTCAGCTGACGGCGCTGGGTCTCGGCCAGTCGTCGGCAGTCGGTATCGGCGGCGACCCGATCAACGGCCTCAAGCACATCGACGTCATGAAAATGTTCAACGACGACCCGGATACGGACGCCGTGATCATGATCGGTGAGATCGGCGGTCCGGACGAAGCGAACGCCGCGCACTGGATCAAGGACAACATGAAGAAGCCGGTGGTCGGCTTCATCGCCGGCGTGACGGCGCCTCCGGGCAAGCGCATGGGCCACGCAGGCGCGCTGATCTCGGGGGGTGCCGACACCGCCGAAGCAAAGCTCGAAATCATGGATGCCTGCGGCATCAAGGTGACGAAGAACCCGTCGGAAATGGCGCGTCTTCTGAAGTCGGTGCTGTAAGTCGCGCGGCTTCCTCGCAGCTTCCTGATTCGCCGCGTGAGGTTTGACTAGCCAGTTCGCCGTTTCACCTCACCGCGTTTCACCGCGCCGCGGTTAACCCTGAATGCGCCGGCGTACCTTCCAGGTACGCCGGCGTATTTTTTTGCTACTCTTACGGAATTCTTTCGTCAGTCACGCCTGTCACACGAAGCGAGAGAGCGCCGCTCCCTCGCTTTTTGTTGCCCGCCCTTGCCGCAACCTTTTATCCTGCTTTCATGCTCGATTTCCTCGCGACGCTCCATTGGGGCGCGGTTTTCCAGATCATCGTCATCGACATCCTGCTCGGCGGCGATAACGCCGTGGTGATCGCGCTCGCGTGCCGCAACCTGCCGCCGGCGCAACGCACGCGCGGCATCGTCTGGGGCACGCTCGGCGCGATCCTGCTGCGCGTCGTGCTGATTGCGTTCGCGGTTGCGCTGCTCGACGTGCCGCTGCTCAAATTCGCGGGCGGCCTGTTGTTGCTGTGGATCGGCGTGCGCCTGCTCGTGCCCGCTCACGACGCACACGCGAACATCAAGCCCGCCGACAAACTGCTCGCCGCGATCAAGACGATCATCGTCGCGGACGCCGTGATGAGCCTCGACAACGTGATCGCAATTGCCGGCGCGGCCGAACAGGCGGACCCGGAGCACCGTATCGCGCTCGTGATTTTCGGCCTCGCCGTGAGCATTCCGCTGATCGTCTGGGGCAGCCAGCTCGTGCTGCGATTGCTCGACCGCTATCCGGTGGTCATCACGCTCGGCGCCGCGCTGCTCGGCTGGATTGCGGGCGGGCTCATCATCAACGACCCGGCCGGCGACCGCTGGCCCGTTCTCGACACGCCGGCGGCCGAGTACGGCATGAGCCTCGCGTGCGCACTGTTCGTGGTGATCGCCGGTTATCTGATCAAACGCCGCAACGCGCGTCTCGCCGGCCACTCGTCGCATTAGCTGTTCGTCTCCGGCCGGTTGTCTCGGGCCGTTTGCGCCGGCGGCCCAGGCGTTCAAGGCGGCCACTCTACGGGAGTTTTCGCGCCGTGAACATATGCCGTTCGGCTGACTAGGTGAGCGCATCGCAACTCGCTACGATTTCACGCCTGTCCTGATGTCCGGGGCAGGCGTTTTCGTTTTGAGGAGTATTGCCGATGATCGCCGCTGTCACTGCCTATTCAATTGCTTCGCTGTCTTCGCTGTTTGCCCGCCGCCGCTTCGGTCCGCCTGACGGCCGATGGCAATGGACCTCAGGGCTCGCGCGTACCTGCTACGCGGCCTACGGCTTCACGTTGATCGAGCTGATGATCGTGCTGGCGATCGTCGGCGTGATCGCGTCGTACGCCATTCCCGCGTACCAGGACTATCTGGCGCGCAGCCGTGTCGGGGAGGGTTTGTCGCTGGCCGCGTCGGCGCGGCTCGCGGTCGCCGAGAACGCGTCGAGCGGCAACGCATTCGCAGGCGGCTATACGTCGCCGCCGGCCACGCGCAACGTGAAGTCGATCAACATCGACGACGACAGCGGGCAGATCACCGTGGCGTTCACCACGCGCGTCGCACCGGACGGAACCAATACACTCGTGCTCGTCCCGTCGGTGCCCGACAACGCGGACGCGCCGACCGCACGCGTTGGCCTCGCGAAAGGCGCCGCGCAGCCGGGCGCGTTGACGTGGGAATGCTTCGCCGGCGGCAAGAACGCATCGTCGCTGCCGGCCCCGGGCGCGGGACCGTTGCCTGCAGAGGCCGCGACGCTGCCATCGAATCTCGCTCCGCCCGAATGCCGCGCATGATGCACGGTTCTTGCAATAGCGCCATGGTTAGTTGATCCCATCGGCGTATTTCGGCACCACCGGCGCACAGCGGAAGGAAACTTTTGTATAGTGCGCCGGTTGCCGACGTCTTACATTGCTCATGCCCACGACTTTTGCACGCTATCTTTCGCTATTCCTGCTGGTCTGTGCGTTGATCCTGCCGTATGCGGTCGTCAACCATACATACCCGATCCCGACGTTCTACGCGGAATTCACTGCGCTCTCGCTGTACCTGCTGACCGGCGCGGCCGTCGCGCTGATGGTCTGGACCTCGCGCCCGCGCATCGCGTTCCGCTCGCCGGCGGTCGCGCTCGTGCCGCTCGGGTTCGGCATCGTGCTGCTCGCGCAGACGGGCGTGCTGCCGCTCGCGCAACCGTCGATGAACTGGCTCGGCGCGGGTTTCCTGCTCGCTGCGTTCATGGCCGTGCATATCGGCTACGGTTTCAATCGCGCGGAGCTTACCGGGACGGTGCTATGCGTCGGCGCCGGTGCGCTGATCGTCGGTGCCCTCTTTGCGGTGTTCTGCCAGTTGATCCAGCTGTTTCATCTCGAAGCGAAGGTCACGCCGCTCGTCGTTGCCTACAACATCGTGGTCGACCGCCGTCCGTTCGGGAACATGGCGCAGGCGAACCACCTGGCCACTTGCATCGCGTTCGGAATGGCAGGCGCGATGTTCCTCGTGCAGACGCGGCGTCTCAATGTGATCGTCTGGGCCGTGCTCGCTTCGTTCTTGTCGATGGGTCTTGCGCTGACCGTTTCGCGCGGCCCGTGGTTGCAAACGGGCGTGATTGTGGTCGCCGGGTGGTGGATGGCGTTTGCCGAGAAGCGCAGTCACCCCGAGCGTCGCCGCAGCGACCGCGAATGGCTGATTCCGTTTGCGCTCGCGTTGCTGTTCGTGCTCGTCAACGTCGTCGTGCGCTGGGCGAATGTCCGCTACCACCTCGACCTCGCCGTGTCGGCCGCGGATCGTTTCAGGGAAGCGGGGCAAATCGCGCCGCGTCTTGCGCTATGGAAATACGGATGGACGATGTTCAAGGGCCATCCCTGGCTTGGCGTCGGCTGGGGCGAGTTTCCGCGCTACCAGTTCGACTTCGTGCGGCAACTGGGTCACGTCGAGATCGCGAACAACTCGCACGACATCTTTATCGACCTGCTCGCGAAAACCGGTGTGATCGGCTTCGCGATCGTGCTGCTCGGCCTCTTTGCGTGGCTGGTCCGCGTGCTGCGCGCGCCGCACACCGCGGCGCGGGTATTCGGGCTCGCGATGATCGGCGTGCTGGTCATGCATGCCCTCGTCGAGTATCCGCAGCAGTACATGTTCTTTCTGCTGCCGTCGATGTTCATCTTCGGGCTGCTCGATACGAAGCCGTTACCGTGGGTGCCGGCACGTGTATCGCTCGCCGTCTATTCGATCGTCGTGTTCTTTGGTCTCGCGGCGCTCTATCCGGTGCTGCGCGACTATAACCGCGCGGAAGTGCTGTACTACGGCTCGCACCCGGCCGAGGAGTACGAGGCGCACCCATCGATCCTGTTCGGCGCATGGGGCGAGTATGGAATGGCGACGCTGTTGCCGATGAACAGCGTGAACCTGCCGTACAAGCTCGAGATGCACAAGCAGGCTATCGCGCTGCTGCCGGGCGAAACCGTGTTGCGCCGCTACGCGGTGCTGCAGGCACTGAACGGCGACCTGCCGGGCGCGTTCGATACCGTCGAGCGTCTGAAGCTGTTCGCGGAAGAGCTCAACGACTGGCCGTCGCAGCTCGCTTCGCTGTATAGCCTTTGCGACGAACAGAAGACGCTCGCGGCCTTCAAGGCCGACCTCGTGAAGAAGTACGGCACCCCGCCGAAAGACACGAATCAGGACGACGACGGTGATGACGAAGACGGCTGATCAAGCCGGGGCGACCCAATCGCCCGATTTGCCGCCGTGCTTCTCCATCACGCGCACATCGGTGATGGTCATGCCGCGGTCCACCGCCTTGCACATGTCGTAGACCGTCAGCAACCCGACTTGCACGGCGGTCAGCGCCTCCATCTCGACGCCGGTCCGTCCGCGCGTCTCGACTTGCGCGGTGCAATGCACGCCGGGCAGCGTGTCGTCGAGTTCGAAATCCACCGTTACTCGCGTCAAGGCCAGCGGGTGACACAGCGGAATCAGGTCCGCCGTGCGTTTCGCGCCCTGAATCGCGGCAATCCGCGCGACGCCGATCACATCGCCTTTTTTCGCATTGCCGCCGCGAATCAGCGCGAACGTATCGGGCAGCATCTTGATCGACCCGCGCGCGATCGCAACGCGCTGGGTCTCCTCTTTACCGCCGACGTCGACCATATGCGCCTGCCCGGCCGCGTCGAAATGGGTAAGTTCAGGCATGGGTGTACTCCGCTCCTCTTGCTATCAGATAGGCGCCGGCGATCGCCGCGCCACGTGCAGTGACGACAGCATCAGCAGCATCGTCAGAAACGCCGGAAACCGCATTGTG
Source organism: Paraburkholderia sp. SARCC-3016 (assembly GCF_031119615.1). NCBI lineage: Bacteria > Pseudomonadati > Pseudomonadota > Betaproteobacteria > Burkholderiales > Burkholderiaceae > Paraburkholderia > Paraburkholderia sp. SARCC-3016. The sequence goes on from NZ_JAVHZD010000001.1 coordinate 144,224, forward strand.
CCGCCCACTGAATTGCGTCTTCGCGCCGCGCGCTAGAATTTGACCATATGCGGCCTGTCTTCGCACGGTCGCCATGGGGTGGGCGACTGGTTAGAATCGTACGAGACCGGCTACCCGATGCGTCAGTGAACGAGCAGTCCGGACGCGCGATCAAAAGTCGTAGTCAACCCGCAGTCGAAACTCGTAGTCGAACGCAAACCCGAAACGCAAACCCGAAACACAAATTCGAAACGCGCAGTCAAACGAACACGCCGCGGGCCGAGATCTTCGTCCCGCTCCTTCAACCACGCGAACCGCGCGAACCGCGCACCACGCAATGCGTTCGAAACGGATTCTTGCCGCGTTGTTATCCGTCGCGCTTGCTGCACCGCAGCCCTTGCTTGCGCAAGCCGCGAGCGCGAGTTTGCCGCTCGAATCCGGTCCTCTCGAACAGTATGCGTCGCCCGATCTGCCGCCCGACATCGCGCAAGGCATATTCGGCACCTATGGCGGCGCGCAATCGCGATTCTCGGGCAACGTGGGCGGCAACGCGAGTTTGCGCGCGCCGCTCTCGACGCAGCAATTGCCCGACCTTGGCGACGGCTCGGGCGGCTCGCTCACGCCTCAGGCCGAGCGCAAGCTCGGCGAGCGCGTGATGCGCGAAGTGCGCCGCGATCCCGACTATATCGGCGACTGGCTCGTACGCGACTACCTGAATTCGGTGTCCCGGAAACTCGCGGCCGCGGCCAGTGCGCAATACATCGGCGGATATCGTCCGGACTTCGATCTTTTCGCGATGCGCGACCCGCAGATCAATGCGTTCTCGCTGCCGGGCGGCTTCATCGGCGTGAACACCGGGCTTATCGTCGCGACGCAGACCGAATCGGAACTCGCCGGCGTGATCGGCCACGAAATGGGTCACGTACTGCAACGGCATATCGCGCGAATGATCAGCGCCAGCGAAAAGAGCACTTATGCGGCGCTCGTGGGCACGCTGTTCGGCGTGCTGGCCGGCGTGCTCGCGCACAGCGGCGACCTCGGCACCGCGATCGCGCTCGGCGGCCAGGCGTACGCCGTCGACAACCAGCTGCGCTTTTCGCGAGCGGCCGAGCATGAGGCCGACCGCATCGGCTTTCAACTGATGTCGGGTGCCGGCTACGATCCATACGGCATGGTGTCGTTCTTCGAACGGCTCGATCGCGCGTCGATGAGCGATGCGGGCGCGCCTGCCTATGCGCGCACACACCCGCTGACCGGCGAGCGGATCGCCGATATGTCCGACCGCGCGCGCCGCTCGCCGTACCGGCAGCCGCACCAGGCGGCCGAATACGGCTTCGTGCGTGCGCGCTCGCGCGTGTTGCAGGACCGCTCGCGCAGCGAATACGCGGACGAAATCGTGCGGATGCGCTCGGAAATCGAAGATCGCACGGCGCTGAACGTCGCCGCGAACTGGTACGGCATGGCCTGCGCGCAGACACTGCTCGAGCGCTACGACGATGCCGACGCGTCGCTCGCGAAAGCGCGTCAGGCGTTCGAGTCGGGCGCCCGCAGCGAAGGCAGCGCCGTGCGCAGTTCGCCGAGCCTCGACGTGCTCGCAGCCGACATTGCACGCCGCGCCGGCCGCAACGACGATGCGCTGCGTCTCGCGCAGCTCGCTCAGGACCGCTGGCCTCAATCGCATGCAGCGATCGAGATGCATTTGCGCACGTTGCTGACCGCGCGGCGCTTCAAGGAGGCGCAAGCGCAGGCGCAGCGCGAAACCGACGCCGATCCGCAGCAGCCGGCGTGGTGGCTTTATCTCGCGCAGGCGAGCGCCGGCTCCGGCGATGCACTGACGCAGCATCGGGCGCTCGCGGAGCAGTTCGCGCTCGAGGGCGCGTGGCCTTCGGCGATCCGGCAACTGAAGGAAGCGCGCGACATCAAGACGGCCGGCTATTACGATCTATCGACGATCGACGCGCGCCTGCATGAATTCGAAGCGCGCTACAAGGAAGAGCGCGAAGACGAGAAGAGCTGATCGCTAGGCGGCGCGCGCAGCCGGGCTGGCTACAAACCCGAAGCGCGTCTCGACCTCCGCCCGCGCCACCGGCTGCAATGGCAATGCCTGCCCATCGCGCCAAACGAAGCGGCCGGCGAGCCCGTCTGCGGATAGTTCGGCATGCTCGGAAAAGAGATCGAGATCGTGATCGTGCAGCGCGGCCACACGACGCGGCGCCGACGCATCGTCGACAAACAGCACGCCGCCTTCATCGTCGATGAAAACCGCGCCTGGCGAAAATGGCTGCCCCGTATGATCGGTGAGCGTCAGCGCGCCGCTCTCGTTATCGACAGCGAGGCGCACGATCCACGGCGTATAAACGAGCTCGACATACACGCGCTGTGGCCCGTTCTGAAAAAACCACTGCCCCGCCTGATCGCTTTCGTAGTTGCGGTTGATAAAGCCGATCAACGCGGCATGCCGGATCGGCTCGCCGAGCGCGCCGCGCGCCTGTGCGGCTTCGTCGCGCATCCGCCACGTACCGCGCCGGTCGAGCAGCAGCCAGCCCGTGCAATGCGGCACATTCGGCCACTTGGCCAGCGCCTGTTTGACGATTTCATCCATGGTGCGTGGCGTGGCGTTGTCGTGAACTAGGCGACGAGCGGCGCGAAATAACCGAAGATCCGTCGCGACAACCAGTCGATCTTGCCGGGGAACGGCCCGGTCATAAAGCCGACGTGGCCGCCGTGCGCGGGCTGGTCGAGCTCGACCGCGCCCGATACCTCGCGCGGCGACGGCAGCACCGCGCTGGGCAGGAACGGATCGTTGCGCGCATTGAGTACCAGCGTCGGCACCGTGATTTCGCTGAGCCACGGCCGCGTCGCGGCGCGCGTCCAGTAATCGTCGGCATTGCGAAAGCCGTGCAGCGGCGCCGTGACGAGGTCGTCGAACTCGTACATCGTGCGGCTTTCGAGCACCGCGTTCAGATCGTAGATGCCCGGATATTGCGCGAGTTTGCGCTCGGCTTTCTGCTTGAGCGTCTTCAGGAAGTTGCGCGTGTATACCATGCCGAAGCCCTGCGACAGCGCGCGTCCGCCCGCATGCACATCGAGCGGCGCGGAAATCGCCGCGGCGGCCGCGACCAGCGACGCGTCCTCGCGCCGCTCGCCGAGCCAGCGCAGCAGCACGCTGCCGCCCAGCGACACGCCCGCGACGACGATCGGCCCCGGATGAACGTCGGCGAGCCGCCGCAACACCCAATCGACTTCGTCGCTGTCGGCAAGGTGATAAAAGCGCGGCAGCAGGTTGAGCGGCCCGCTGCAACTGCGAAAGTGCGGCACCACCGCGTGCCAGCCGCGCCGGTGCGCGGCATCGGTCAGCGCGAGCGCATAGTGCGACGTCGAACTGCCTTCGAGCCCATGAAACAGCACGAAAAGCGGTGCGTCGCCGGGTGGCGTGCGGTGGGCATCGTGAACGAGCCAGTCGACGTCGATAAAGTCGCCGTCCGGCGTATCCCAGCGCTCGCGGCGGTAGTTCACCGCCGGGCGGCGCCCGAACAGCGCCGGGACAATGGTCTGCGCGTGGCTGCTCGGCAGCCACAGCGGCGCGCGGTAGAGCAGGTCGACCGTCGCCTCGACCGCCGCCGCGGCGCGGTCTCGCGTGGTGCGAGCGTGGTTGTCGTGCGTCGTGCTCATTTCTTCCGATACCGGCTGACGGCAGGCGCGCGGCCGCCGCCTAATGCAGCGGCCCCTGACCGTGCCTCATTTTGGCAGCGAACTGGCTGGCCGTTTCGTTCGGCATCGCACTCGCGTGGATATGCGCAATGCGCCATTCACCACGTTCGTGGACCATCACGTAGGTCGTAAAGACCATTGACGGCATGGCTGCCGGGTTGGCGGGCCGGTGCGCTTCGGCAATCGCATAGACGACGGTGCCGAGACTGTCGTATACGCGAATGTCGAGCGGCTCGATCGAGACGGGCTGCGCCTCGAGCTGCGCGGTCAGCCCCGCGCGGATGCTTTCGAGCCCATGCAGATGCGAGCCGTCCGCGCAGATGCAGGTGACGAACTCCTCGTCGATCCATAGGCCCATCAGGCTCTCGATGTTGACTTCCGCGACCGCCTCGTAAAAGGCGTTGAGGGTATCCGCAGCGGCTTCGAAGATGTGGGCGAAACGTGGCATGGCTCGTCAGTCTGTTAGGCGCGGCGTGCGCGGTTGCAGGTCATACGGGCATCGACGGGCCGCAGTCGTCACACCGGTGTGGGCCCACGCGGACAATGACAACCGCGAGAATGCCCGCGCCGCAAGACGCGCACATGACGTGCCGTTCGTGCGGTCCGGCAGCCCAGCAGCCCAGCAGCCCAGCAGCCCCCGCAGCCTCGCGGACATCACTGCTGCCGCATGCGTGGTTGCGTGCGCAGTCAGGTGCGCTGTTGTTACGTACGTTGACACGGCCATCCCGCCGTTTGCGCGTTTTTTACCGTTGCGCGATCAACATACCGCGTAAATCGTCGAATACCTGTTCTGCGCTCAGTTGCCGCAGACAATTCAGATGGCCGAGCGGACATTCGCGTTCGAAGCACGGACTACATTCGAGATGCAGCCATTGTACCTTTGCGAGGTCCGACAGGGGCGGCGTGTGGCGCGGATCAGTCGATCCGAACACGGCGACGAGCGGCCGGCGCAGTGCCGCGGCCACGTGCATGAGGCCGGAATCGTTCGTGACGACCGCATTGGCGCGCGAGATCAGCGCGCATGCCTCGCCGAGCGCGGTCTGGCCGCACAGGTTGCGCACGTTCGGCGCGCGATCGGCAATGGCCTGGGCGATCGGCGCGTCTTTCGGCGAGCCGAGCGCGACGATCTGCGTGTACGGGAACGACTGTCCGACCATCTGCGCGAGCGCCGCGAAATGTTCGGGCGGCCAGCGCTTCGCGGGGCCGTACTCGGCGCCGGGGCAGAACACGAGCAGCGGTACGCGCGTATCGAGATTGAAGCGCGCCGACACGCGCGACGCCTCGTTCAGGTCCGCGTCGAGGCGCGGCACGGGCAGGTCGTCGGGCACCTTCGCGCCGGGCGCATAGGCAAGCGCCGCATAGTGGCCGACCATCGGCGGGCGTTCGTCCTTGCGCGGATTCGCGTGACGCACGTTCAAGAGGCCATAGCGGCTCTCGCCCGTATAGCCGATGCGCAGCGGTATGCTAGCCAGCCACGGCACGAGCGCCGACTTCAGCGAGTTCGGCAGCACGTAGGCGGCGTCGTAGCCGACGTCGCGCAGGTCGCTTGCGAGTTGCCAGCGGCGCAGCATTTGCAGCTTGCCGTGCGCGAGGTCGGTCGTATAGACGTCGCGGATTTCCGGCATCCGCTCGAGCACGGGTGCAACCCAGGCCGGCGCGACCGCGTCGATCACGAGGCGCGGGTGGAGTTTCACGAGGCGCGCAAAAAGCGGCTGCGCCATCAATGCGTCACCGATCCAGTTCGGTGCGATAACCAACGCGCGACGCATCAGGATAATTGTCCGATGTCGAAAGGAATCGCCGCGCGAAACGCGTGCGGCGTTCGGGTTATGAGTCTGAAAGATGCGCTGAAAGATGCACCGGAAGACGCGCTGAAAGATGCGTTCAACGATGCGCTGAAACAGGCATCGACAGCGAGGTCGACGGCGGCGTCGAAAACAGGCGCCGGGATACACGCACGCGCAATATGCGCAATACGCGCAAGCACGCGCTCAGGCTCGACGCTCGCACCGTTGCCGCGGTGCGAGGCCCGGCCTGTTCCCCGCCGGCGCTCGCTTCAGTGGCCTTTGACCACTTCGCCGTCGCGCAGCTTGTAGCGCGTGCCGCAATACGGGCAGCGCGCTTCGCCGTGCGTGACATCGATAAACACGCGCGGGTGCATGCTCCAGCGCGGCATTGCCGGATTCGGGCAGTAAGCGGGCAGATCTTTTGCCGACAGTTCGACCAGCGGCATTTCCTTGATTTCGCTCATGGGACTTTCTCATCTATGCGGGGTGCCGGGCGCCGGGTCGGCTTCGTAAAGCGCAGGGCGGCGCCCGCTCAGGTTTGCGCTTGAACAGGCTTATCAGATTTTCGTGAGCCAGTGCGCGTACTTCGCGCTCCTGCCGTTCACGATATCGAAGAACGCCGACTGCAGCTTCTCGGTGATCGGGCCGCGCGTGCCGGCACCGATCGTGCGGTTGTCGAGTTCGCGGATCGGCGTGACTTCGGCGGCCGTGCCGGTGAAGAACGCTTCGTCGCACGTATAGACTTCGTCGCGCGTAATGCGCTTTTCGATCACTTCGATGCCCGCCTCGCGCGCCAGCGTGATGACCGTATCGCGCGTGATGCCGTCGAGGCACGACGACAGATCGGGCGTGTACAGCTTGCCGTTGTTGACGAGGAAGAAGTTCTCGCCCGAGCCTTCCGACACGTAGCCGTCGACGTCGAGCAGCAGCGCTTCGTCGTAACCGTCGGCCGTGGCTTCCTGGTTCGCGAGGATCGAGTTCACGTACCAGCCCGATGCTTTCGCGCGGACCATCGACACGTTCACGTGGTGACGCGTAAACGACGACGTTTTCACGCGGATGCCCTTCGTCATGCCGTCTTCGCCGAGGTACGCGCCCCACGGCCATGCGGCGATCGCGACATGGATGGTATTGCCGCGCGCGGACACGCCGAGCTTTTCCGAGCCGACCCAGACGATCGGGCGCAGGTAGCACGATTCGAGCTTGTTCTCGCGCACCACTTCACGTTGCGCGGCCGAGATCGTTTCCTGATCGAACGGCACGTCCATCTGGAAGATCTTCGCCGAATTGAAGAGCCGCTTCGTGTGCTCTTTCAGGCGGAAGATCGAGGTGCCGCCGTCGGCCGTCTTATAGGCGCGTACGCCTTCGAATACGCCCATGCCGTAGTGCAGCGTGTGGGTAAGCACATGGATTTTGGCGTCGCGCCAGTCGATGAGCTTGCCATCCATCCAGATCTTGCCGTCGCGGTCGGCCATTGACATACGATTCTCCAGGGCGGTGCTGTAGCGAGTGATTCGAAATAATGCAGTTGCGGGAGCCTGGCCTGCGGGCCAGTTGCGAAATGGGCTGATCGCAATCCCTGCGAGGCGGTGAAGACCGCTATTTTAGCGTCTTTTGCACGCGGACCGGGATTTCCGAGCAGAGCGGACGCTATAATTCCGCGCACGCATAACATGAATTCTTATCCGTCATCGGGTTGCAACGCGGGTTGCAAGGTCCCGGTAGCGCTTTTTTGCCGATGCGCCGCAAGGCGCGCCGGCGCCTTCCTCCTGATGCTCGCTCGCCTGTCCGAACCCGATCGCCGCGCCTTTCACGAAGGTCTGCGCACCTATTCCCCGACCTTGATGGCGATCTTCTCGTGGGGGCTCGTAACCGGCATCGCGATGAGCAAATCGGTGATGACGATGCCGCAGGCGCTCGGCATGTCGCTGCTGGTCTATGCGGGCTCGTCGCAGCTGGCGGTGCTGCCGTTGCTTGCCGCGAAGCTGCCGATCTGGACCGTGCTGCTGACCGCGGCAATGGTCAACACGCGTTTCGTCATTTTCAGTGCGGGGCTCGCGCCGCATTTCGCGTATCTGCCGTTGTGGCGGCGGCTGCTCGTCGGCTACTTCAACGGCGACATCATCTACCTGCTGTTCCAGAAGAAGGCGTTCGCAACCGGCTATGTGCCGGGCAAGGAGCCGTTCTTCTGGGGCATGGCCGTCGCGAGCTGGGTGTCGTGGCAGGTGTCGTCGATCATCGGCATCCTGCTCGCGAGCCTGTTTCCGGACAACTGGGGCTTGAGCCTTGCCGGCACGCTCGCGCTGATCCCGATCATGGTGTCGGCGATCGCGAACCGTTCGACGCTCGCGGCTGTCGCGGTCGCGGGCGTCGTGTCGCTGATCGCGTTCGATCTGCCGTACCGCCTCGCGCTGCCGATCGCCGTCATCGCGGCGATCGCCGCAGGCAGCGCGACCGATCTGATGGTCGAGCGCGCGGACTTGCGCCGTGTGCGCAACCGCGCCGGAGACGCGCCATGACCGCCACGCAGATCTGGCTGACGATACTCGGCATGACGTTGGTCACGGCGTTGACGCGTGCACTGTTCCTGATCGGCGGCGAGCGCACCGTGCTGCCCGAGCGCGTGCAGCGGATGCTGCGCTACGCGCCGGCGGCGGCGTTGATCGCCGTCGTGCTGCCCGACGTGCTCGTGACGGACGACGGCGTGTCGTTCGCGCTGACGAATCACGATTTGTACGCGACGCTCGCGGGGTTGCTCTGGTATTTGCTGCGTCGCAGCATGGTCGAGACGATCATGGTCGGCATGCTCGTTTTTACGGCATTGCGGCTGTTGTTGTAGGCGCTCGGCGCGCATGCAGGCCGGACCGGCCGGGCAGGCGAAAGGTGGCCGAAACACAATTGTGCGGAGTTCGCATGCAGGGTAGGGGCCTCGTTTCCCGAATATTGTCAATCAGCGAGGGGCGGATCGAAACGGGGAGGGTATCGGTTAAAATGGCAGTCCCGGTGGACCCGCCAGCACCCGCAGGCAGCCCGCAACCCGGCCGCTGCTTGCGACACAGCAGGGCCGCAGCACGCACCGCGACCGTCTTCCATCAACGATCCCGGCGTTCTTGCCGCTGCTCTGATTGGCTGCAGCGTCCGCCAACCGCCTTCCAATCAACTCGCAAACACATGTCCATGAGCCACGTATTGCGTCTCTCCGATCTGATCGCCGAAGGCAAGCTGTCCGGCAAACGCGTGTTCATTCGCGCCGACCTCAACGTCCCGCAAGACGACGCGGGCAACATCACTGAAGACACCCGTATCCGCGCATCGGTGCCCGGCATCAAGGCTGCACTCGATGCCGGCGCGGCCGTCATGGTCACGTCGCACCTGGGCCGTCCGACCGAGGGCGAACTGAAGCCCGAAGACTCGCTTGCGCCGGTCGCGAAGCGGCTCGCCGAACTGCTCGGCCGCGACGTGCCGCTCGTGCAGCACTGGGTCGAAAACGGCGTGAACGTCGCGCCGGGCCAGGTCGTGCTGCTCGAAAATTGCCGTACCAACAAGGGCGAAAAGAAAGATTCCGACGAACTCGCGCAAAAAATGGCGAAGCTCTGCGACGTCTATGTGAACGACGCGTTCGGCACCGCGCACCGCGCCGAAGCAACGACGCATGGCATCGCGAAGCATGCGGCCGTCGCCTGCGCGGGGCCGCTGCTCGCCGCCGAGCTCGAGGCGCTCGGCAAGGCGCTGGGCGCGCCGAAGCGGCCGCTCGTGGCGATCGTCGCCGGTTCGAAGGTGTCGACCAAGCTCACTATCCTGAAGTCGCTGGCCGAGAAGGTTGACCAGCTGATCGTCGGCGGCGGTATTGCGAATACGTTCATGCTGGCCGCGGGCCTGAAGATCGGCAAGTCGCTCGCCGAAGCCGACCTCGTCGAGGAAGCGAAGGCGATCATCGAGCAGGCCAAAGCGCGCGGCGCCTCGGTGCCGATCCCGACCGATGTCGTCACGGCGAAGGAATTTGCGCCGACCGCGAAGGCCGAAATCAAGAAGGTCGCCGACGTGCAGGATGACGACATGATTCTCGACATCGGCCCGGAAACCGCGAAGGTGCTGGCCGCGCAACTCGGCAAGGCCGGCACGATCGTCTGGAACGGGCCGGTCGGCGTATTCGAGTTCGACCAGTTCGGCAACGGCACGAAGACGCTCGCCGACGCGATCGCGAAGTCGCCCGCGTATTCGATTGCCGGCGGCGGCGATACGCTCGCGGCAATCGCGAAATACGGCATTCACGACAAGGTCAGCTATATCTCGACGGGCGGCGGCGCCTTCCTCGAATTCCTCGAGGGCAAGAAGCTGCCGGCCGTCGAAGTTCTCGAATCGCGGGCCTGACCGTGGCACAGCGCTCTCCTTCCAGCACCACTCGAAAAACGCGTTCCTCGTCGCGTGCGGGATCAACGGCAGGAGAGCGCGCAACAAAAGCGAAAGACGGTGCGCGGCCGCGGCGAGCGGCCGGCGAACCGATGATCGAAGCACAAACGGCAGCCGACGTTGCCGTTGCCGATGCACCCGAAGTGGCGGTGCAAACCACCCCCGCTTCGACCACGCCTGCGCACCAGCCGCAGGCGCACAATAGCCAGAACACGCAGAACACGAATAGCGCGGCCCACCGCGCGGCAATACCCCAGAACCCGACGCCGATGCCGGCCGCCGCGCTTGTCGTACGCGGCAGGACCAGCAGCGCAAACGGCGCATTCGCCCCGGCAGTCACCGTCGGCGCGCAGCCTCCGCATCCGACTCAGAGCGCACTTCCCAGCGGTTCAACCCACACGAGGAGACTCATGCATCGCGCCACCAAGATAGTCGCTACCATCGGCCCGGCTTCCAGCACGCTGGAAACCCTGAAACAAATGATCGAGGCAGGCCTCGATGTGGTGCGGCTCAACTTTTCACACGGCACCGCCGACGACCACCGTCAGCGCGCCGAATTCGTACGCGAAGCGGCCCGGCAAGTCGGCCGCGAAGTCGGCCTGATGGCCGATCTGCAAGGCCCGAAGATTCGCGTCGGCAAGTTCGAGAACAGCAAGGTCACGCTCGTCGCCGGTAATACGTTCATTCTCGATGCGGGTTACGAGGAACTCGGCAACGACGAGCGCGTCGGTCTCGATTACAAGGACCTGCCGCGCGACCTGAAGCCGGGCGATGTGCTGCTGCTCAACGACGGCCTGATCGTGCTGAGCGTTTCGCGCGTGATCGGCAACGAGATCCACACGGTCGTGAAGATCGGCGGCGATCTGTCGAACAACAAGGGCATCAACCGCCAGGGCGGCGGCCTGACCGCGCCCGCGCTGACCGCGAAAGACATGGAAGACATCCGCACGGCGATGTCGCTCGGCGCGGATTATGTCGCGGTGTCGTTCCCGAAGAACGCGACCGACATGGAGATGGCGCGCCAGCTCGCGAATATCGCGGGCGCGCCGTACAACATCAAGCCGAAGATGATCGCGAAGATCGAGCGCGCCGAAGCGATTCCTGCGCTGCAAGGCATTCTCGACGCGTCGGACGGCATCATGGTCGCGCGCGGCGACCTCGCAGTCGAAGTGGGCAACGCGGCGGTGCCGGCGCTGCAAAAGCGCATGATCAAGATGGCGCGCGATTCGAACAAGTTCGTGATCACCGCGACGCAGATGATGGAGTCGATGATCCATGCGCCGGTGCCGACGCGCGCCGAAGTGTCCGACGTCGCGAACGCGGTGCTCGACGGCACCGACGCGGTGATGCTGTCGGCCGAATCGGCGGCCGGCAAGTATCCGGTGCAGACGATCGAAACGATGGCGGCGATCTGCGTCGAAGCGGAGAAGTCCGAGCACGTCGAACTCGATCGCGATTTCCTCGACCGCACGTTCACGCGCATCGATCAGTCGATCGCGATGGGCGCGCTGTTCACCGCGTATCACCTCGGCGCGAAGGCCATCGTCGCGTTGACTGAGTCCGGTTCGACCGCGCTGTGGATGTCGCGCCACTGGACGCATGTGCCGATCTTCGCGCTGACGCCGCGCATCGGCAGCGAGCGCGCGATGCAGATTTACCGCAACGTGAACCCGCTGCATCTCGACAGCTCGACCGATCGCGACATCGCGTTGCAGCAGGCGCTCGAAGTGGTGGTCAGCAAGGGCTATGCGGCGCGCGGCGATATGGTCGTGCTGACGGTCGGCGAGCCGATGGGTCAGGCAGGCGGCACGAACACGCTGAAGATCGTGCGCGTCGGCGAGCCGTACTGATCGACCGGACTGGCAGGACGCAGGAAACCCGCGCGGGAAACCGCGCGGGGTGCAAGCGCGGCGCGGGATGGAGCGCGCCGCGGTAAAGACACTTAAAAGAATCACGCCCGCAACCGGCTGACCGATCGCCTTGCAACGCGACGTCAGCGCATCAACGGCATCGCGCGGCGGGCCGCCAATCCCGGGAGAGGCGGCGCACCCCACAGCAGGCGCGCGTCGAACGCACGACGCGCGGCGCTCGTCCGGTGCGCACGGGAACGCGACCTGCTTCACGTAAAATTGCGCTTTCGACGCAAAGATGCCGCGGGCCAAGGTTTTCGTTTGAAATCCAAGGAGTAGCAAATGCCTCTCGTATCAATGCGTCAATTGCTGGACCACGCGGCTGAAAACGGCTACGGCTTGCCGGCTTTCAACGTGAACAATCTCGAGCAGGTGCAGGCGATCATGGCGGCGGCCGATCAGGTTGGTTCGCCGGTGATCATGCAGGCGTCGGCCGGTGCGCGCAAATATGCGGGCGAGCCGTTTCTGCGTCATCTGATCGAAGCCGCGGTCGAGTCGTATCCGCACATCCCGGTCGTGATGCACCAGGATCACGGGCAATCGCCGGCGGTGTGCATGGCGGCGATCCGCAGCGGTTTCACGAGCGTGATGATGGACGGCTCGCTCGAAGCGGATGGCAAGTCGGTTGCATCGTACGAGTACAACGTCGACGTGTCGCGCAAGGTTGTCGAAGCGGCGCATTCGATCGGCGTGACGGTCGAAGCGGAACTGGGCGTGCTCGGTTCGCTGGAAACGATGAAGGGAGACAAGGAGGACGGTCACGGCGCCGAGGGCACAATGACGCGCGAGCAACTGCTGACCGATGTCGAGCAGGCCGCCGATTTCGTGAAGCTCACGCAGTGCGACGCGCTCGCGATTGCGATCGGCACGTCGCACGGCGCGTACAAGTTCTCGAAGAAGCCGACCGGCGATATCCTGTCGATCCAGCGCATCAGGGAAATTCACGAGCGCATTCCGAATACGCACCTCGTGATGCACGGTTCCTCGTCGGTGCCGCAGGAACTGCTCGCTGAAATTCGCGAGTTCGGCGGCGACATGAAGGAAACGTACGGCGTGCCGGTCGAAGAGATTCAGCAAGGCATCAGGCATGGCGTGCGCAAGATCAATATCGACACCGATCTGCGCCTCGCGATCACCGGCGCGATCCGCCGTTACTTCGTGCAGAATCCGTCGAAGTTCGATCCGCGCGATTATCTGAAACCGGCCCGCGAGGCGGCGAAGAAGGTGTGTGTCGATCGTTTCGTCGCGTTCGGTTGCGAAGGGCAGGCCGGCAAGATCAAGCCCGTCGCGCTGGACAAGATGGCGGAGCGATACAAGGCGGGCGAACTCGCACAGGTGATTCGCTAAGGCCAAAGCAGTCGAAGAGGCGCATGCGCGCGGGCGGCGACGCGGTTTGCAACGCGGTTGCAGCGCGGTTGCAACATTCCCCGCCCGCGCGCCGTGTAGTTCGAAGGTGCATCGCCGTTCCCGCTTGCCCCGGGGAACGGCGTTTTCCCTTTGCTGTTCGCCTTCACGTTGCACCCTTTGTCAGGGCAGTGTTTTTGCCTCATTTTCAGCACTTTTTTTACGAGCCACGACGATGTCTACCCTTTACGAATCCACGCTCCGCTCGCTGCCGCTGCTGGGCCGCGGCAAGGTCCGCGACAACTATGCGGTGGGCAACGACAAGCTGCTGATCGTCACGACCGACCGTCTGTCGGCGTTCGACGTGATCATGGGCGAGCCGATTCCGGACAAGGGCCGCGTGCTGAACCAGATGGCCGACTTCTGGTTCGAGAAGCTCAAGCACATCGTGCCGAATCACCTGACGGGCGTCGCGCCCGAAACGGTCGTCGCGCCGGACGAAGTGGCGCAGGTGAAAGGGCGCGCGGTCGTCGTGAAGAAGCTCGAGCCGATTCTCGTCGAAGCGGTCGTGCGCGGCTATCTGGCCGGCAGCGGCTGGAAAGACTATCAGGCGACGGGCGCGATCTGCGGCGTCGAGTTGCCGCCCGGCCTGCAGAACGCGCAGAAACTGCCCGAGCCGATCTTTACGCCGGCCGCGAAGGCCGAGATGGGCCATCACGACGAAAACATCACCTATAACGAAATGGAGCGCCGCATCGGTACCGAGTTATCGGCGACGATCCGCGACATCTCGATTCGCCTGTACAAGGAGGCCGCCGATTTCGCCGCGACCCGCGGCATCATCATCGCGGATACGAAGTTCGAATTCGGCCTCGACAACCACGGCAAGCTGTATCTGATGGACGAAGTGCTGACGGCCGATTCGTCGCGCTTCTGGCCGGCGGACGAATACAAGGTCGGCACGAACCCGCCTTCGTTCGACAAGCAGTTCGTGCGCGACTGGCTCGAAACGCAACCGTGGAAGAAGGAGCCGCCGGCGCCGAAGCTGCCCGACGACGTGGTCGCGAAGACGGCCGGCAAATACCGCGAGGCGCTCGAACGGTTGACCGGGCAGACGCTCGCCTGAAGGACGCGTGAAAACGCATCAAGGACGCATGAAGGAATCCGTAGAACATGAGTGAAGTTCAAACCGCCGCAGTACATGCTCACGACGCGCCGCTCGTCGGCGTGCTGATGGGCTCCAGCTCCGACTGGGACGTGATGAAGCATGCGGTCGCGATGCTGCAGGAGTTCGGCGTGCCGTACGAGGCGAAGGTCGTCTCCGCGCACCGGATGCCCGACGAGATGTTCGCGTATGCGCAAGGCGCGCGCGAGCGCGGTCTGCGCGCGATCATCGCCGGCGCGGGCGGCGCGGCGCATCTGCCCGGCATGCTCGCTGCGAAAACCACGGTGCCGGTGCTCGGCGTGCCCGTTGCGAGCAAGTATCTGAAGGGCGTCGATTCGTTGCACTCGATCGTGCAGATGCCGAAGGGCGTGCCGGTCGCGACGTTTGCGATCGGCGAAGCGGGCGCGGCGAATGCGGCGCTGTTCGCGGTGTCGATGCTCTCGGGCACGCTGCCCGAATACGCGGACAAGCTCGCCGCATTCCGCGTGCGTCAGAATCAGGCGGCGCATGCGATGGTGCTGCCCTCGCTGTGAACCCATCGGATCCCGAAGCGACTTTGAATATGAGTTCTGACAACACCCCGGTTTCACCGATTCTGCCCGGCGCATGGCTGGGCATGGTCGGTGGCGGCCAGCTCGGCCGCATGTTCTGCTTCGCCGCGCAGGCGATGGGTTATCGCGTCGCCGTGCTCGATCCGGACGAAACGAGCCCGGCCGGTTCGGTCGCGGACAAGCATCTGCGCGCAGCCTACGACGACGAAGCAGCGCTCACCGAACTCGCTCGGCTGTGTGCGGCGGTCTCGACGGAATTCGAGAACGTGCCGGCGGCAAGCCTCGATTTTCTGGCGCGCACGACGTTCGTGAGTCCTGCGGGACGCTGCGTCGCGGTCGCGCAGGACCGGATCGCGGAGAAGCGTTTTATCGCCGCGTCGGGTGTGCCGGTGGCGCCGCATGTGGTGATCGAATCGTCCGATGCGCTCGCCGCGCTCGGCGACGCCGCGCTCGAAGCGGTACTGCCCGGCATTCTGAAAACCGCGCGCCTCGGCTACGACGGCAAGGGCCAGGTGCGCGTGAACAATGCCGACGACGTGCGGCAAGCGCATGCGTCGCTCGGCGGCGTCGCCTGTGTGCTCGAAAAGCGGCTGCCGCTCAAGTTCGAGGTGTCGGCGCTGATCGCGCGCGGCGCGAACGGCGCGTCGGCCGTCTACGCGCTGGCGCAGAACACGCATCGCAACGGCGTGCTGTCGCATACGATCGTCCCCGCGCCCGATGCGAGCCCGACACTCGTCATGCAGGCGCAGCAGGCGGCGCTGCAGATCGCCGCGAAGCTCGGCTATGTCGGCGTGCTGTGCGTCGAGTTCTTCGTGCTCGAAGACGGCTCGCTCGTCGCGAACGAAATGGCGCCGCGGCCGCACAATTCAGGCCACTACACGGTCGACGCGTGCGCCACGAGCCAGTTCGAGCAGCAGGTGCGCGCGATGACGGCGATGCCGCTTGGCGACACGCGCCAGCACTCGCCGGCGGTCATGCTCAATATTCTCGGCGACGTGTGGTTCCCGGGCAGCGCGAACGATGCGAAGAGCGCAGGTGCGGCGAAGGGCGGCGCGCACTGCGGCGCCGCGGTGACGCCGCCATGGCACGAAGTGGCCGCGATGCCGGCCGCGCGCCTGCATCTGTACGGCAAGGAAGAGGCGCGGCCGGGCCGTAAGATGGGCCACGTGAATTTCACTGCGGCGACGCTCGACGAAGCGCGCACGGCCGCTCGCGATTGCGCGCGGCTGCTGCATATTCCGACGAGCTGAACGCCGGTTCCGATCATGCCGGATCAATCGAAACAGCCAGATGGCAAAGCGGGCACATCGGCGTCTCGCGATGGCGTCGCCGGCGTGAGCGGGCGCGACCGGGACGCTACGCCTGCGCCTTCGTCTTCGCCAATCGACGCCGCGCAAATCGAGCGCGCGGCAGCCTTGCTCGATGCCGGCGAACTCGTGGCGTTTCCGACCGAGACGGTCTATGGTCTCGGCGGCGATGCGCGGAGTCCCGAGGCTGTCGCGCGCATTTACGCGGCGAAGGGGCGTCCGGCCAATCATCCGGTGATCGTGCATCTCGCGCCGCATGGCGACCCGCGTTACTGGGTCGACCATCTGCCGGCCGACGCGCAGCGGCTGATCGACGCGTTCTGGCCCGGCCCGCTCACGCTGATCCTGAAACGCGCGGCGCATATCCCTGCTGCCGTCAGCGGCGGGCAGGATTCGGTCGGCTTGCGCTGTCCGTCGCATCCGGTCGCGCAAGCGCTGCTCGATGCGTTCAGCGCGCGTCGCGGCGGACATGGCGGCGTCGCGGCGCCGTCGGCAAACCGTTTTGGTCACGTCAGCCCGACGACGGCGCAGCACGTGCGCGACGAGTTTGGCGCGGCGATTCATGTGCTCGACGGCGGGCCGTCGAATGTCGGCATCGAATCGACGATCGTCGATCTGTCACGCGGCTTTCCGGCGCTGCTGCGTCCCGGACATGTGACGCCGCAAGACATCGCCGAGGTGCTCGGCGAGATGCCGCGGCTGCCCGATGGCTCCGATGCGACGGCGCCGCGTGCATCGGGTACGTTGAAGGCGCACTATGCGCCGCGCACGCCGCTCGCGCTGTTGCCGTTCGATGCGCTCGAGCCGCTGCTCGCGGCTGCGCGCGATGCAGGCGAGCGTGTCGCACTGGTCGCGCGCGCTTCGCGCGCGGGGCGTTGGGCCGATGCCGATGGCGTTCACTTCGTCGCCGCGCCCGAAGACCCGCATGCCTATGCTCGCGATCTGTACGGACTGCTGCGCGCGCTCGATCGCGCAAACGTCGCGCGAATTCTGATCGAGAAGCTGCCGGATACGCTCGAGTGGATCGCGGTCAACGATCGGCTCGGCCGCGCCGCGGCTGCATTCGAGGCATCGGGCGCCGACTAGGCGCGGAAAAAATGCTTAGCCAGGCGAACGGGTTGGGCATTCTTATCTGGCGCGACACGCGTGAAAAAATAGCCGCGTACTCGCGTACTCGTGTACTCGTGTACTCGTGTACTCGTGTACTCGCGTGCCGACCGCCGCGCTACGCCTCGCGCTTTACTTCCCAAGCCCCGTCGCCGCGATGGCCTGCTCGACGTTCGCCGCGAAGAGCGCGTGCAAATGCGTAGTCGGGTGAATCGTATCGGCGAACATGTAGCTCTGGTCCGCGCCCGCCACCGTGTAGAGCTGCGGCGAGCAGAACAGCGACGACGCAAACGCGCTCGGATCCGATTCGCCGAACTGCTGCGCCGCGGCCTGCATCTCCGCGAGCTTGCACGCGGTGCCCGTATTCGACACGGTAAATCCGTTCGCCTGATAGTTCGCCACCGCGTTGTCGATCCACTGATCGGTCTGCACGTAGATGACCTTGCTCATCAGGCCTGTGACGGCGAGCGTGCCCGCGAGCGACTGATTGAACGCGCCGACGAGCGTCTTGAACAATTGCTGACCCGACGGTCCGGAACTGACACCGAGCGGTGCAATGGCAATATCGGGGACATTTGCGACCACGACATGCGTCGCGCCGGCCGCGAGAACCGGCGCGATCACTTGCTGCACCATTTGCTGCGCGGTTGCGACGAGCGTATTGGCCTGCGCGCTGACTGCCTGAAGCGTCGCCGTATTCACATCGACGCCTTGCGCGACGGCCGCCTGAATCGTCGCTTGCGCGGTTTCTGCCGCGACCAGCACGTCGTTCGCGCCGCCTTCGACGAGCACCAGTTGACCGGCATTGAAGCCGCCGCGCGCGGACAGGTAGTTCTGCACCTGTGTCACGAGCGGCACGGTCGTCGCTTGCGCATACGGAGGCAGGTTCGCGGGCGCATGTCCGATGCCGTTCGGGCCGCTCACGAGCGAGCCGCCTTGCGCATAGTCGAGCCCCGTCGATGCGACGAGCGGTTGACCGAAGCCGCCGAGATAAGCGGGCGTCAAGGTGCCGCCATAGTATTCGGCGACTTTCTGCGTCCAGACTTCGCCGGGATTCGTCGTAAACCGGCCGCCGCCGAAGTTCGCCGTGATGACCGGAGAATAGGTGCCGGCGTCGGAAAGGCTCGTGCCGAACGACACGACCTGCAGATTGACGCCGCCCGCCGGCGCGCTGCTCGTGTTGCTATTGTTGTCTCCGCCGCCGCATGCGGCGAGCACCGCGAATGCGGCGCTCGCGATACCGATCTGCGCGGCGCGCCGCAGGCGGGACGGCTGTGATGCTTGCTTCATGTTGTCTCCGGTCTTCTCGTTTATGTAGCGGGCTCGGAGCCCGTATGCCCGCAAGATTGGCGCGCCGCACGCGATGCGAGCGGCGTCTCAACGCCTGTTCGGTGCTGCGCGCTCGTCCGGTTGAACGGCATGTCGAACCGATACTTGAGTGCAATGCGATGTGGATCGCGGCATGCTGGCCCGGCTACACGGGCTGCTGCAACGCGATGACCGACGCAAAGATAGGCGCGAGCAGTTCCATATTGAGTGGCATTGACGTCTCCCTCCTGGGCGCGCGCGACTGCATGCCGTTACGTCGTCGCATGCTGCCGCTGACGCGATCGTTGTAGTTTGATTTTCATAAGCGCATTGACCGCAACGCGCTGCGATGAGTCGCAACAGGCCACGTTGGCCACGTAGACCACATTGCCCGCGTAGATCGCGACGAGCGCTGCCCGACAGGGTACACGCTTCGCTCTGCGCGCGCGCACGCGTTGCTAGAAGGATTCCTCAATGCGCGCCGCGCTTCGGGTTTTTCCTTAGCTTGCTGCGCCGCGGCTCAGTTGCCGGTTGGGCAGCGGGTTCGGCGAGCGATGCGGTCAAGGCCGCCTGCGGCCCTTGATAGACCCATTCGAGCAGGCTGTCATGCGCGGCGCGCGCGGCTTCGGCATGCGGATCGTTGATGAGGCTCACGACGACATAGCTGAAGCCATCGGCCGACGCGACGTAACCGGCAATCGCGCGTACATCGCGCAGCGTGCCGGTCTTGATATGCGCATTGCCGTTGACGGGCTCGCGCGTCAAGCGATGGCGCATCGTGCCGTCGACACCCGCGATCGGCAGCGAATCGACGAACACCTGCGCGACCGGGCTTGCGTTGGCCGACTGCAGCACGTCAGCGAGCGACAGCGCCGTGACCTGCTCGTTGCGCGACAGGCCCGAACCGTTTTCGAGCGTCAGATACTCGGTCGGCAGTCCGCTGCCCTGCATGAACGAATCGATCGCGCGGATCGACTTCGCCGGCGTCGCGGGCGGTTTGTTTTCGACGGCGCCGATCGTCAGGAACAGATTGCGCGCCATCGTGTTGTTACTGAATTTATTGATGTCGTGAACGATGTCTGACAGTACCGGGCTCAGATGCGTGGCGACGAGCCGCGCGCCGACCGGTACTGCGCCTTCGCGCGTCGTGCCGCTGAAGGTGCCGCCGGTCTGCTTCCACAGCGCGAGGAAGCCGCCTGCGAAAAAAGCCGAATGATCGAGCGTCGCGACGTTGATGGTCCGGTCGCCGCAGCGCATCGGGTAATTGCCGTCGAACGATGCCGTGACGAGGCCGCCCGCTTCGGGCGTGACGACCGGATTGAGCGCGCTCAGCTCGCCGCGGCACGGACCGCCGGTCGCGCGCAGACGGTTGTCGATCTGCAGTTGCGCGAGCGCCGGCAGTACGTCGATTGCGACGTGGCCATCCGGCGACGGCGTCAGCGTGAACGACAGCGACTTGAATGCATACAGCAGCGGGTCCGGGCCGACGTTGTACGGCGCTTCGGTGTCGTCGTCGAAAGCGGGCAGGTCGCGCGTCGACGGATCGAAGAAACGCTTGTCGAGCACGAGCGCACCGTCGATGCCGGTGATGCCCGCGCGGTGGATTTTCTGCACGAGGTCGATCAGTTCCTCGGGCACGAGCTTCGGATCGCCGGTGCCCTGGATGTACAGATTGCCGTGCAGCACGCCGTTCGGATCGACGTTGCCGTCCGCGTACGCGGTCGTGCGCCAGCGGTAATCCGCGCCGAGCATCGACAGGCCCGCGTAGGTCGTGACGAGCTTCATCGTCGAGGCCGGCATCATCGGCTTGCCGGCATTCAGTGCAAGCATCGGCGTGCGATCGCCGACCTTCTCGACGACCACGCTGACCGCCGACAGCGGCACATGCGCGCGCTGCAGGCCTGCCATCACGGCGGGCGGCAGTTCCGTCGTCACATTGACCGACGGGTGCTGCGTTTTTTTCCGTGCCTGCGCGGGCGCCGCGCAGACGAGCGCGGCACATGCGAACAGCACGGCCGCGCTACGTGAAAAATATCGTGCGTACGAAGAAACGCGGGCAGGGCGGCGGGAGCGACGAGGGCCGCGAATAAGCGCAGAAAATGATGCGAGCGTCATGTACGGTCGATCTTCGGAAAAGCTTTCGTATTCGGGTCTTGCTACGGCGCGCCGCCCACGCCGTGGATTGTGTGCGGCCGGCACCGGCAGCGCAAGCGCGGCGTGCGCGTATGAAGCGCAAATGCAACTACGTGCCGGCGCGCAAAAGCGCTCATTGTAGAGAGTTGCCGCGCCGCTGCGCAAAAAAGCCGCTCGTCGCGAGCTTTCGTAAGCGGGCGCTAGAATGCAGGCTTCTCCTCCGCGGATTACGAAAGCCATGCGCATACTGCTTGTCGAAGACGACCGGATGATCGCCGAAGGCGTACGCAAGGCGCTGCGCGGCGAAGGCTTCGCGGTCGACTGGGTGCAGGACGGCGAAGCGGCGCTCAGCGCCGTCTCGGGCGAACCGTACGATGTCATGTTGCTCGACCTTGGGCTGCCCAAGCGCGACGGCCTCGATGTGTTGCGCACGGTGCGCACGCGCGGCCTGTCGGTGCCGGTGCTGATCGTCACCGCGCGCGACGCGGTGGCCGATCGCGTGAAAGGCCTCGATGCGGGCGCCGACGACTATCTCGTGAAGCCGTTCGACCTCGACGAGCTCGGCGCGCGCATGCGTGCGCTGATCCGCCGCCAGTCGGGTCGCAGCGATTCGACGATCCGCCACGGCGCGCTCACGCTCGATCCGGCGTCGCATCAGGTGACGCTCGATGGCGCGCCGGTCGCGCTGTCCGCGCGCGAATTCGCGTTGCTCGCCGCGCTGCTCGCGCGGCCCGGCGCGGTGCTGTCGAAAAGCCAGCTCGAAGAAAAAATGTACGGCTGGGGCGAGGAAATCGGCAGCAACACGGTCGAGGTGTATATCCATGCGCTGCGCAAGAAGCTCGGCGCGGACCTGATTCGCAACGTACGCGGCCTCGGCTACATGATCGCGAAGGAAGCCTGACACGATGCGTTCGATTCGTCGTCAACTGCTGTTCTGGCTGCTTGCAATCGTGCTGCTCGGCGTCGGTATCGCGGGCTGGCTCATTTACCGTCAGGCGCTCGCCGAAGCGAACGAACTGTTCGACTATCAGCTGCAGGAAATCGCGGCGGCGCTGCCGGCCGAGCCGTTCTCGCAAATCCTGAGCTCGCGCGATACCGGCGATGAAGGCATCGTGCTGCAGATCTGGAATCGCAATGGCGTACTGATGTACTACTCGCATCCGCGTGCGCCGCTCGCGCCGCGCGCCGAACTCGGCTTCTCCACCGAGCGCACCGAGCGCGGCGACTGGCGCGTCTATGGCGCGATCGTCGGCGATAACGTCGTGCAGCTCGCGCAGCCGCTGTCGGTGCGCAACCGGCTTGCGGCAAACGTCGCGCTGCGCACGCTGTGGCCGCTGATCGTGCTGCTGCCGCTGCTCGGCGTCGCGGTATGGGCCGTGGTCGGCCGCGGCCTTGCGCCGCTGCGCCGGGTGACCGGCGCGCTCGATACGCGCCATCCGGAAGCGCTCGATCCGTTGCCCGATTCGCGCTTGCCGCTCGAAGTGCGGCCGCTCGTGCGCGCGTTGAACGGGCTGCTCGAACGGCTCGCCGCCGCGCTCGATACGCAGAAGGCGTTTGTCGCCGATGCCGCGCACGAATTGCGCACGCCGCTCGCGGCCGTGCAGATTCAGGCGCAGCTCGTCGCGCGCGCGCATGACGACGCCGCGCGCAGCGAAGCGCTCGCCGATCTGCAAGCGGGCGTCACGCGCGCGACGCGTCTTGCCGAACAGTTGCTTGCACTCGCGCGCGCGGAGCCCGATGGCCGCGAAGCGGCGAACTCCGTCGATCTCGATGCGCTCCTGCACGACTGCGTCATGGCTTACGCACCGCTTGCCGGGAAGCGCGGCGTCGATCTCGGCATCGAGCGTAATGAAGCCGCGCACGTGCGCGGCGATCTCGAAGCGCTGCGCGTGCTCTTCAACAACCTCATCGACAACGCGACGAAATACACGCCGAGCGGCGGGCGCGTCGATGTCTGCGTGTTGATGCAGGACGGGCATCCGGTCGTCAGGATCGCCGATAGCGGACCGGGAATTCCGCTCGAGGAGCGTACGCGCGTATTCGACCGTTTCTATCGCGTGGGTGAGGGCGCGAGTCGCGTGCGTACCGATGTCGCCGGCAGCGGCCTTGGGCTCGCGATCGTACGGCGCATCGCGCTTCAGCATCATGCCGTCGTCACGCTTGGCGACTCGGAGGCAGGCGGGCTGCTCGTCACGGTGACGTTCTGAAACGCCTTGTTTTATGGCGAATTTCCGAAACAGTCTGTTTAAGATTGTTTTAAGCGACGCCGCTTACTCTGCGACACATCGAGAAAACATTCTCCCTGTCTGGAGTAAGAACGATGAACGTCAAAATGCTGTCACGCAGTGCCGTTGCCGCGGCAGTCGCCGTGGCGCTGTCCGCCGGCTATGTGGCCGGCCGCCACAATATGCAGGCGCCCGAGGTCATTCAGCCGGCCCAGGCGGCCGCGATGATGCCGGCCGAAGCGGCCGCCAAGACCGGCATTCCCGATTTCTCCGGCCTCGTCGAAACGTATGGGCCGGCGGTGGTCAACATCAGCGCGAAGCACGTGGTGAAGCGCACGGCATTGCGCAGCGGCGGCAGTGGCAGCAGTGGCAATAACCAGCTGCCGATCGATCCGAGCGATCCTTTCTATCAGTTCTACAAGCACTTCTTCGGCAATGTGCCGGGCATGCAAGGCCCCGGCGGCGACGACGGCGGCGACTCGCCCGATACGCCGAGCGCAAGCCTCGGCTCGGGCTTCATCATCAGCAGCGACGGCTACATCCTGACCAATGCGCACGTCGTCGACGGCGCGAACGTGGTGACGGTGAAGCTGACCGACAAGCGCGAGTATCACGCGAAGGTCGTCGGCGCGGACAAGCAGTCGGACGTCGCCGTGCTGAAGATCGACGCGAAGGATCTGCCGACCGTGAAGATCGGCGACCCGCGTCAAAGCAAGGTCGGCCAGTGGGTCGTCGCGATCGGCTCGCCGTACGGCTTCGAGAACACGGTGACGTCGGGCATCATCAGCGCGAAATCGCGTTCGCTGCCGAACGAGAACTACACGCCGTTCATCCAGACCGACGTGCCGGTGAATCCCGGTAACTCGGGCGGCCCGCTGTTCAACCTGCAAGGCGAAGTGATCGGCATCAACTCGATGATCTACTCGCAGACGGGCGGCTTCCAGGGCCTTTCGTTCGCAATCCCGATCAACGAAGCGATGAAGGTCAAGGACGATCTCGTGAAGACCGGCCATGTGAGTCGTGGCCGCCTCGGCGTCGCGGTGCAGGGCTTGAACCAGACGCTGGCCGATTCGTTTGGTCTCAAGCAGCCGCAGGGCGCGCTCATCAGCTCGGTCGACAAGGACGGGCCGGCGGCGAAGGCGGGCCTGCAGCCCGGCGACGTGATCACCGCGGTCAACGGCACGGCGATTTCCGACTCGTCGGATCTGCCGACGCAGATCGCGAACCTGAAGCCTGGTACGACGGCCGACGTGACGGTGTGGCGCGACAAGGCGTCGAAGGACATCAAGGTGACGATCGGCTCGTTCTCGGATACGAAGGTCGCTTCGAACGATGAGTCTTCGTCGCAGGTGCAAGGGCGTCTCGGTGTCGCGGTGCGTCCGCTCACGCCGCAGGAGAAGAGCGGCGCGTCGGTCTCGCACGGTTTGCTGGTCCAGCAGGCGGGCGGCGCGGCGGCCAGTGCCGGCATCCAGCCCGGCGACGTGATTCTCGCGGTGAACGGGCGCCCGGTGTCGAACGTCGACCAGTTGAAGCAGGCGGTGTCGCAGGCCGGTAACAGCCTTGCGCTGCTGATCCAGCGCGACGACGCGCAGATCTTCGTTCCGGTCGACCTCGGCTGATCGGGCAATGGCTGTCGGCGGGGCGCGGCTGCCCGGCACGTATTCGCACCGCGTGCGCGGTCGTGTCGGAGGAGCACTGCGGCCGGCCGGTAAGGGGACAGCAAGCGGGTATGCCGCTTGCTGATCGGGTTGGATTTCCACCGTTCGGGGAAGCCCGGAAAAGGAGCTGACCAATGAAAATTTCTCCGTCCCAATTCAACCGTCGTATCGCCGTAGTCGCGTCTGTGGTGGCGGCGACGGCGTTATCCGCAGGCTTTGCATCAGGCGCATTCGCGCAGAGCGCAAGCAGTGTCACCGGCGGCACGACGACAGACAGCACGAGCGCCGGCAACGCCAACGGCGGCGGCCTGCCGCAGATCCAGCAACAAGGCGACGTGTCGTACACGTCCGGGGGCGTCGGCCTCGACGAGTCGCACGCGCTTCGTGCGGCCGAACATAGCTGGCCGCTATCGCTGCGCTTTACCGGCCCCAGTTCCGACTATCTGGCCGATGTCCATGTGAAAATCTCCGACGCGCATAGCGGCGACGTGCTCGATGCGACCTCGCGCGGCCCCTATATGCTCGTCAAATTGCGCCCGGGGCGCTACACGGTCCAGGCGTCGTATAAAGACGACGCGCAGACAAAAACCGTCACCGTACCGGCGAAGGGCACCGCCAAGGCGGCTTTCTACTGGCGATCGCAGTAAGCCGTGATCCGCGACGCCCGCGCGACGGCAGGCGCGGATCGACGGGAGCAAACCCGGCACAGGCGCCGATGCAAGCCCCGATGTAAGCCAACTGAAGCGAATTGTTGCGAGTGTGCGGGAACGCGCGCAACCAACGACGGTTTGATCGATAATTGAGCCACGGGCCCTCGGTCCGTGGCTTTTTGTTTCGAAAGCGTACCTTGCGAGAAAGTCGGCTGGTCTGCTGCAACTGCACCGGCCGCTGCGGTAGACGCGCGGCACGCAACAGCGACACGCGGCATCAGATTCATTCCGGAGCGGGTGACATGAGCGGTGTTTCGACCAACGGCGGCCAGGGCCGCGACGCCTCGCAGCAACGCGGCGCCGCGCGTAATGGCTCGGCCGGCGAGCCGGCACCGGAAGGCGCGCAGTGCGGGCATCTGGTCGGCATCTCGCGCAATCCGCACCGGGTCCGGGTCATCCATCAAGGCATCACCTTTGCCGACACCCAGGCTGCATTGACGGTCGCCGAAGCCGGCGCGCCCGATACCTTCTACTTCCCGCGCGCCGACGTCAACATGGCGCGCCTCGAACGCTCGAACCACACGTCCCGATGTCCGCACAAAGGCGACGCATCGTATTTTCATCTGCGCACTGAGGACGGAATCGTGGAAAACGCCGCATGGAGTTATGAGGCCCCGATCGGCGGAGCCGAAGCAATCAAAGGCTATCTGGCGTTTTACGCGTCGCGTGTCGACCGCATCGATCAGACATCCTGATCCCGCGGTCGAGAGCTTATCGGGAGGCGGCCATGGAACTAACGAATGCGCTAAGAGTTCCGCTTGCACAGTCTGAAGTCTGGGATGCGATGCAGGATCTCGCGTTGCTGCGCGCGAGTCTCGACAACTGCGAGTCGTTCACGCGTCTCGCGGGCGGCGAATACGCGCTGACGCTGACCGTGCCGCTCGGGCCGCTGCGTGCGCATTACGAAGTGCGCGCACACGTTGCGAGCGACAACGGCACCGCCCCCGACCGGCCGCATCGCACGCTGAACTTCAAGGCGCGCGCGGGCGGAGTCGGCTCGCTGCGTGGCCAGATCGACGTCGCGCTGCGCGCGGACGACGAGGCTTCCGACAAGGCGCCGAGCACGCGTATCGACTACTCGGTCTGGGCGACGTCGACGGGGCCGCTTGCCGAACTGCCGGCGCGGCAGATCGAGAATGCGCTGCACGAACTGGCCGACGATTTTTTCACCGAGTTCTGCGCAGTCGTGCAGGCAAAGCACGGGCAAGGCCCGAACCAGTCGCGCGGCACGCAACCGCGGCGCCAGCATGTGTTCCTTCGGCCGATCAGTCTGGCCGGCGTGGCGCGCCGCACGCGGCATGACCATGGCGGCGCGTTGACCGGCCGTGCGATGCATTCGACGTTTGCGGCGCGCGCGCATCACGATCACACGCCGCACGTGGTCCCGCATTGGGCGTGGGCCGCGATGATTTTCTTCGTCGCGTTGCTGCTGTACGTGGCGCGCTGGTTCAGCGCCAGTTAGGCGGCGCTCGCGCCGCGGATCATGGCTGCGGCGCCGGCTCGTCGCCGCGCTGGACTCTCAGCGTGGGGCTGTATCGCAGCATGTCGATCACGGCCTCGACCATTTCGTGCGCGTGCTTGCCGAAGTCGACCGAACACGGCAGGAACAGCATGTCGCGTAGCGCGCCGCTCACGAACGAATGCAGGATCGAGGCGGCGCGCGCCGTATCGAGGTCCGCCGGCAACTGTCCCTTCGACACCGCGTTGCGCAACCCGCCCGCGATGTTCGCCATACCTTCGCGCATATCGTTCTGATGGCGCGCCATGACCGGCCCCATCTCCTCGACGAACTCGCACTTCAGAAACAGGATGTCGAACACGCGGCGCTGCCGCGGATCGACCGCGGTGTCGCGCAGCACGGTGGTCAGGATGTCGACGAGCTTGCCGAGCGGATCCGGTTCCTGCGGATCGAGCGATGCCGCCTTCAGCTCGTCGAGCGGCATCAGCACGCGGTCGAACATCGCGGTGAAGAGATCGCCTTTGTTATCGAAATGCCAGTAGATCGCGCCGCGCGTAACGCCTGCGGCCTGTGCGATATCTGAAAGCGAAGTGCGAGAAACCCCCTTCTCGAAGAACACCTGTTCGGCCGCATCGAGAATGCGGCTTCGCGTCTCCTGTGCTTCTTCCTTGGTTCGTCGGACCATTCTTCAGACCTGCCTGTATTGCTGGTTTTCCCTGAGGATTTTAAACGCTGATGATAAAGATCATCTCGTGTAGTCGTTCTCATGGGAACTGCTTTTGCGGAGACACGCATCGGGACGTCACGAACAAACTTTTACATGCATTCGTGAACGTATCTATAATAGCACCCTAAACGATCGGATGATCCAGCTTACCCAACCGGTTAACTGCCGCCATCAATGCTTTCAAAAACCTTTGCACAGCCTTTCCGACGCAGTGCGTCGACGATGCAGGTGCGGCAGTTTTCCCGGTCCGGCGCAAGTCGAAGAGTGGTGCTCGCGCAGCATACGCATCCATGGGCTTCCGGTCGCGGGCGTCGCAAGACGCCCGTGCGCGCTGTCGCGATTCCGCCGCTTTGTCCTGCCTGATCCTCGCGATCCTGCTTGATCCTGCGCCGTGATCCTGCCGCCGTCACGCGGTGGCCGTGCGCGTTTTTTTCTTCTCAGTCTCTGACAGAGGTCGCTCCATGCGCGTCAAACGGGTATCCATCCGCTGGGCATCGTTCAGCCTGCTTCCTGCCGCGGCGCTCGCCGCGCTGCTGACGGCCTGCGGACCAAAACAATCAGCTCCTCCGCCGCAAGATCCCGAAGTGGGTGTCGTGACCGTCCAGCCGACGCCGGTGCCCGTCATCACCGAACTGCCGGGCCGTACCAGCGCGTACCTCGTCGCACAGGTGCGCGCGCGCGTCGACGGCATCGTGCTGCGGCGCGAGTTCGTCGAAGGCAGTGAAGTCAAAGCCGGTCAGCGGCTGTACAAGATCGATCCGGCGCCGTACATCGCGGCGCTCAACAACGCGAAGGCCGCACTGGCGAAGGCGCAGGCCAATCTCGCCACGACCACGGCGCAGGCGAACCGCTACAAGGTGCTCGTTGCCGCAAATGCGGTCAGCAAGCAGGACTACGACAACGCGGTCGCGTCGGAAGGCCAGGCGGCGGCGGACGTCGCCGCGGGCAAGGCCTCGGTCGATACCGCGCAGATCAACCTCGGCTATACGGATGTCGTGTCGCCGGTCACGGGCCGCGTCGGCATCTCGCAGGTCACGCCGGGCGCCTATGTGCAGGCCAGTCAGGCCACGCTGATGTCGACGGTCCAGCAGCTCGACCCGATGTATGTCGACCTCACGCAGTCGAGCTTGCAGGGGCTGCAGCTGCGCCGCGACGTCCAGTCCGGCCGTCTCAAGACCACGGGCCCGAACGCGGCGAAGGTCACGCTGATCCTCGAAGACGGGCGTCCGTACGGCGAAACCGGCAAGCTGCAGTTCACCGACGTCACGGTCGACCAGACCACGGGCTCGGTCACGATCCGCGCGATCTTCGACAACAAGGACCGTGTGCTGCTGCCGGGCATGTTCGTGCGCGCGCGTATTCAGGAAGGCATCAACGACGCCGCGCTGCTCGTGCCGCAAGTCGGCGTGACGCACGACCAGAAGGGGCAGGCCACCGCGCTCGTCGTCGGCAAGGACAACAAGGTCGAGCTGCGCACGCTCGTCACGTCGGGTACCTACGGCTCCAACTGGGTCGTCGAAGACGGCTTGCAGCCGGGCGACCGCGTGATCGTACAGGGCGTCGACAAGGTGCATCCGGGCAACAAGGTCAAGACCGTCGCCGCGCAGCTTCCTGCCAGCCCCGCTTCCGAGGCGGCCGCACAAGCCGCCTCGGGCGCCTCCGCTGCATCGGGCGCGTAACCATCGGGCGCGTAACAATAGGGAGCCTGTTACATGGCAAAGTTTTTTATCGATCGCCCGATTTTCGCGTGGGTGATCGCCATCGTGCTGATGCTGGCGGGTCTTGCGTCGATTTTCACGCTGCCCATCGCGCAGTACCCGACCATCGCGCCGCCGTCCATCCAGATCAGCGCGACGTATCCGGGCGCATCGGCGAAGACGGTCGAAAACACCGTCACCCAGGTGATCGAGCAGCAGATGAGCGGCCTCGACCACCTGCTGTATCTGTCGTCTACCTCCGATGACTCCGGTACGGCGACGATCACGCTGACCTTCGCGGCCGGCACGAATCCGGACATCGCGCAGGTGCAGGTGCAGAACAAGCTGCAGCTGGCCACGCCGCTTCTGCCCCAGGTCGTTCAGCAGCTCGGCACGAAGGTGACGAAATCGAGCAGCAGCTTCCTGCTCGTGCTTGCGTTCGTGTCGCAGGACGGCAGCATGAGCAAGTACGACCTCGCGAACTACGTCGCGTCGCACATCCAGGATCCGTTGAGCCGGATCGACGGTGTCGGCACGGTCACGCTGTTCGGCACGCAATACGCGATGCGGATCTGGCTCGACGCCAACAAGCTGACGAACTACAGCCTGACGCCCGTCGACGTGCAGAACGCGATCCTCGCGCAGAACGTGCAGGTGGCAGGCGGCTCGCTCGGCGGCACGCCGTCGATACCGGGTCAGGTGCTGCAGGCCACGATCACCGAGGCGTCGCTGCTCACCACGCCGGAGCAGTTCGGCAACATTCTGCTGAAGGTGAATCAGGACGGTTCGCAGGTGCGCCTGAAGGACGTTGCGCGCATCGATCTCGGCGGCGAAAACTATAACTTCGACACGAAGTACAACGGCGCGCCGACGGCCGGCTTCGGCATTCAGCTCGCAACGGGCGCGAACGCGCTGCAGACCGCGAAGCTCGTGCGCCAGAAGATCGACCAGCTCGCGCCGTACTTCCCGCACGGTCTCGTCGTCAAGTATCCGTACGACACGACGCCGTTCGTGCGGCTGTCGATCGAGGAAGTGGTGAAGACGCTGCTCGAGGGCATCGTGCTCGTGTTCCTCGTCATGTATCTGTTCCTGCAGAACCTGCGCGCGACGCTGATCCCGACCATCGCGGTGCCGGTCGTGCTGCTCGGCACCTTCGCGATCATGAGCGTGGTGGGTTTCTCGATCAACGTGCTGTCGATGTTCGGCCTTGTGCTCGCGATCGGCCTGCTGGTGGACGATGCGATCGTGGTGGTCGAGAACGTCGAGCGCGTCATGACGGAAGAGGGCCTGTCGCCTCGGGAAGCCACCCGCAAGGCAATGGATCAGATCACGGGCGCGCTGATCGGCGTGGCGCTGGTGCTGTCCGCGGTGTTCGTGCCGGTGGCGTTCTCGGGCGGCTCGGTCGGCGCCATTTACCGGCAGTTTTCGCTGACTATCGTCGCCGCGATGGTGCTGTCGGTGCTCGTCGCGCTGATTCTGACGCCGGCGCTGTGCGCGACGATCCTGAAGCCGATCCCGCAGGGTCATCACGAAGAGAAGAAGGGTTTCTTCGGCTGGTTCAACCGCACGTTCGACAGAAGCCGCGACAAGTATCACCAGGGCGTGCACCACGTCATCAAGCGTTCGACGCGCTGGCTCATCATCTATCTCGTGGTGATCGTCGCGGTGGGCATGCTGTTCGCGCGGCTGCCGAAGTCGTTCCTGCCCGATGAGGACCAGGGCACGATGTTCGTGCTCGTGCAGACGCCGGTCGGTTCGACGCAGGAAACGACGGCGCGCGCGCTGAAAGACATCTCCGACTACCTGCTCAACGACGAAAAGGCCATCGTCGAATCGACCTTCACCGTGAACGGCTTCAGCTTTGCGGGCCGCGGCCAGAACTCGGGTCTCGTGTTCGTGCGGATGAAGGACTACGCGCAGCGCCAGCATTCGGATCAGAAGGTGCAGGCGCTGGTCGGCCGTCTGTTCCAGCATTTCTCGACGTACAAGACCGCCACTGTGTTTCCGGTGAATCCGCCCTCGATTCCCGAACTCGGCACGGCCGCGGGCTTCGACTTCGAGTTGCAGGACCGGGCGGGCGTCGGTCATGAAGTGCTGATGCAGGCGCGCAACCAGCTGCTCGGCATGGCCGCGAAAGATCCTACGCTCGCGCAGGTGCGCCCGAACGGCCTGAACGATACGCCGCAGTTCAAGGTGACGATCGACCGGGAAAAGGCGCTGGCGCTGGGCGTGACGCCTGCTTCGATCGACCAGACGTTCTCGATCGCATGGGCCTCGGCGTACGTGAACAACTTTCTCGATACCGACAGCCGGATCAAGAAGGTTTACGTCCAGGCCGACGCGCCGTTCCGCATGACGCCCGACAATCTCGACGACTGGTACGTGCGCAATACGGCCGGCGGAATGGTGCCGTTCTCAGCGTTCACGACGGGCCAGTGGATTTACGGTTCGCCGAAGCTCGAGCGCTACAACGGTATTTCGTCGATCGAGATTCAGGGGCAGGCGGCACCGGGCAAGAGTACCGGCCAGGCGATGGCGGCCATGGAAGCGCTTGCGAAAAAGCTGCCCGCAGGGATCGGCTACGACTGGACCGGGCTGTCGTTCCAGGAAATTCAATCTGGTTCGCAGGCGCCGATTCTGTACGGCATCTCGATCCTCGTCGTGTTCCTGTGTCTCGCGGCACTGTACGAGAGCTGGTCGATTCCGTTCTCGGTGATCATGGTCGTGCCGCTCGGCGTGCTCGGCGCGCTGCTCGCGGCGACGCTGCGCGGGCTCGAGAACGACGTGTTCTTCCAGGTGGGTCTGCTCACGACGGTCGGTCTGTCGGCGAAGAACGCGATTCTGATCGTCGAGTTCGCGCGCGAGCTGCAGCAGGGGCAGGGCATGGGACCGATCGAGGCCGCGCTCGAAGCGGCGCGTCTGCGGTTGCGGCCGATCCTGATGACGTCGCTGGCGTTCATTCTCGGTGTGATGCCGCTTGCGATCAGTAACGGCGCCGGCTCGGCGAGCCAGCATGCGATTGGCACCGGCGTGATCGGCGGCATGCTGACCGCGACGTTCCTCGCGATCTTCATGATCCCGATGTTCTTCGTCGTGATCCGCGGCAGCTTCAGCGGCGAGAAGGAAGATCCGGACGAGGCGCTCGCGCATTACAACGAGCATCATCCGCATGATCCGTCGGGCGGTGCTCCGTCGGGCGGTGCCGGCGACGGCGGCGGCTCGGGCAAGGAAGGACACTAAGATGCTCAAACATTCTTTGATCGCAGCGTCGGTGGCGCTCTTCGCCGCCGGCTGCACGATGGCGCCGAAGTACGAGCGTCCGGCCGCGCCGGTGTCGGCGACGTTCCCGCAAGGCGGCGTCTATGCCACGCAGCCGGCGCCCGCACCGACCGAGCGCTCCGCGCACGGCGCGGCGGCGACCGACATCGGCTGGCGCGACTTCTTCGTCGACGAGCGGCTCACGCAGCTGATCGAAATCGCGCTGAAGAACAACCGCGATCTGCGCGTGTCGGTGCTGAACATCCAGGCGGCGCGCGCGCAGTATCAGATCACGCGCGCGGAGCTGTTCCCGGCTATCGAAGCAGCGGCATCGCAGTCGAAGTCGCGTACGCCGAAAAACCTGTCGTTTCTCGACAGAACCATCTCGAATCAGTATTCGGTCGGGCTCAACGCGTCATGGGAAATCGACTTCTTCGGCCGGATCCAGAGCCTGAAGGATCAGGCGCTCGCGCAATACCTCGCGACCGCGCAGGCGCGCAAGGCGGCGGAGATTGCGCTGGTGTCGTCGGTTGCGGACCAGTATGTGTCGATGCTCGGCTTCGACGAGGCGTTGAAGGTCACGCAGAATACGCTGCGCACCGCGCAGGATTCGTACAACATCACGAAGCTGCAATACGAAACCGGGACCGGTTCGGAGCTCGATCTGCGTCAGGCTGAAACCGTCGTCGAACAGGCGCGCGCGAACCTGCAGACCGAAGCGCGCGCGCGGGCGCAGGCCGAAAATGCGCTCGTGCTGCTGGTCGGCGAACCGCTGCCGGCCGATCTGCCGCCAGGCCGTACGCTCGGCGATCAGAACCTGCTAACCGATATTCCGGCGGGCCTGCCTTCCGACCTGTTGACGCGCCGTCCCGACATCATGGAAGCGGAGCAGAATCTGCTCGCGGCGAACGCGAACATCGGCGCCGCGCGCGCGGCGTTCTTCCCGCGCGTTTCGTTGACGGGCAACTTCGGCACGCTGAGCCCGACCCTGGGCGGTCTCTTCAAGGCCGGGTCGGCCGCATGGGGTTTTGCGCCGCAAATCACGGTGCCGATCTTCGAAGGCGGTGCGAACGTCGCGAACCTCGATCTCGCGCACGTGCAGAAGAACATCCAGATCGCGCAATACGAGAAGGCCATTCAGACCGCGTTCCGCGAGGTCGCCGATGGGCTCGCGGCGCGCGGCACGTTCGATCAGCAGATTGCCGCGCTCGAGCGCGACACGTTTGCGGAACAACGCCGGCTCGATCTATCGGATCTCCGATACCGGAATGGTGTGGATAGCTACCTGTCGGTGCTGACTGCGCAGACCGATCTCTACCAGGTGCAATTGCTGCTCACCGATGCGCGCGTTCAGCGTCTCACGAACCTTATCGATCTCTATCAGGCACTGGGCGGAGGATGGATCGAGCGGGCCGGCGACACGCCGCGTCCGGCCGATGCGCCTGTCGACTACGGCGATGCGCCGGCGGCTGTGCCTGCGGCTGCATCGTCGGCCGCTGCCAGCTGATTCGATGGTCGAAACAGCGGGGCAGTCGGCTTGAGGAAGGGGCGGGGCGGCGATAGCATCCTTGCTTGAAAACTACGTACAAGCGAGTGCGAAAAACGTAGCGCCGCCCGGGTAACTGGGTCCCATCATGAAGTGGGAGTTCTGCCGAAAGGTAGATAGAGAATCTCGCATACAACGGCCACCGGAAGGTGGCCGTTGGTTTTTCCGGACTGTGTTTCGAGCTCTGCATCGGTTCTTCTTCACCACCATTCGGCCGACTGGCCGGGTGCGGCCCGCAAGTCGCGGCATAACGGCCTCGCTGCCGGTCTGTCAGTCGGCGGCGCGCATCATCGCATCGTCCGCAGCGGTATCTCGTGCGTCCGCGCTCGCGTCGAAGTCGTGTTCCGCGCGGCGCAGTTCGCGCGCGGCCGCACGCTCGCTCCCCACGCCATTGAAGATCAGATTCAGCAGAACCGCCGATACCGACGCGAGCAGAATGCCGCTATGGAGCAGCGGCGACAGCGCCGACGGCAGCTTCGCGAAGAAATGCGGTGACACGACCGGTACGAGCCCAAGCCCGATACTGACCGCAACGATAAACAGGTTGTGGTGGTTGTTCGTGAAGTCGACCTTCGACAGCACCTTGATGCCGTTCGCCGCCACCATGCCGAACATCACGATGCCGGCGCCGCCGAGCACGAAGGCCGGCACCGACGCGACGACCTGCGCCATCTTCGGAAAGAGGCCGAGCAACACGAGAATGACGCCGCCCATCGCGCACACATAGCGGCTCTTCACGCCCGTGACGCCGATCAGCCCGACGTTCTGCGAAAACGACGTGTGCGGGAACGAGTTGAAGATGCCGCCGATCAGCGTACCGAGGCCGTCGACGCGCAGTCCGCGCACGAGCGTCTTCTGGTCGACGGGCCGCTCGACCATATCGCCGACCGCGAGGAACATGCCGGTCGACTCGATAAACGTGACGAACATCACGGTGACCATGGTCGCGATCGACAGCGGATCGAAGTGCGGCAAGCCGAAATGAAACGGCACGACGAAACCGACCCACGGCGCGTGCGTGACGCCTTCCATATCGACGCGGCCAAGCAGCGCCGCGATCGCGAAGCCCGCGACGATGCCAAGCAACACCGAGATGTTCGCGATAAAGCCCTTGCCGAATCGGTTGATCAGCAAAATGAGCATCAGCACCGCGAGCGACAGCCCGAGATATACCGGATTGCCATAGTCGGGATTGCCGACGCCGCCCGCAGCCCAGTTGATGCCGACTTCCATCAGCGACAAGCCGATCACCGAAATGACGACACCGACGACCACCGGCGGAAAAAAGCGCAGCAGCTTGCCGATCGCAGGCGCGAGCAGGATGCCGATTATGCCCGCCGCGATCGTCGAGCCGAAGATATCGAGAATGCCGAGGTTCGGATTCGTGCCGATCGCGATCATCGGGCTGACGGCGGCGAACGTGCAGCCCATGATGACCGGCAGGCGGATGCCGAAGATCCACAGGCCGAGCGTCTGGATCAATGTCGCGATGCCGCACGAAAACAGGTCCGCGCTGATCAGGAACGCGATCTGGTCTTTCGGCAACTTCAGCGCGCTGCCGATGATCAGCGGTACCGCAACCGCGCCCGCATACATGACGAGTACGTGCTGAACGCCCAGCGTCAGCAGGCGGCCCGCGGGAAGGCGCTCGTCGCACGGATGGACCGTGTTCGCGTGCATTGTCTCTCTCCATATCGATTTAGGAATATTCCTAACGGTAGGCGCGCCGAAAAAGCGCAACAAGCCCGCTGACGGCTATTTCGGGCTTCGCGCCGCCGATATGCGTCGAGAGGTATTCACGCACGCTGCGGGGCGCGCCGCGAGGTATCGGCGTGCTGCGTGTGCGTACCGCACCGGTTGCCGTGCACGCGACTGCACGCCGTCCGCGGTGCGCGCCGCGGCTCGCGCCTCGTGCGTCGTTTCAGCGCATGGACGGGCGAGCAAAGCGGGGACGTATCGGATTCGACATGGTGTGTATTTGCCGCCGCATATGCTGCGGCTTGGCCTACCGTTCGCGCTTCTTTCGCTTCGCTTATTTGCCGCGAAATGCCGGCGCGCGTTTTTCCGCAAACGCGGCTCGCCCTTCGCGAAAGTCGTCACTCTGCGCGGCCTCGTCGAGCAGCCGTTCGACGACACCGTCGCGCAGCGCGCCGTTACCGGATGCGAGCGCATCGAGTATCGTCTTCGCGCCGGAGATCGTGAGCGGCGCGCACGCGTTGAGCCGCTGCGCAAACGCAAGTGCCGCGGCGAGCGCATCGTCGGTGATTTCGTCGAGAAAGCCGATCCGCAGCGCGCGCTCGGCGTCGAACGTCTCGGCGCTATAAAGAATGCGCTTCGCGTTGGCAAGGCCGACCAGCGACAGCAGCCGTCGCGTGCCCGCGATACCGTAGACGATCGACAGCTTCGCGGCGGGAATCGCGAATTTCGCATCGGGCACCGCGAAGCGGAAATCGCACGACATCGCGACATTGCAGCCGCCGCCCATGCAGTAGCCATTGATCGCGGCGATGGTCGGCTTCGGCGATGCGGCGATGCGATTGCAGCAGCCTTCGTACGCGTCTTCGTAGGCGCGCGCCTGCTCGACGTTGGCACGCACCTCGCCGAACTCGGAGATGTCGGCGCCCGCGCAGAAGCTGTTGGCGCTGCCGGTCAGCACGATCGCGCGCACCTCGGGCCCGGCGCTCAAGGCGTCGAACGTGTCGCCGAGACGCCGCCACAGCGCGAGGGTCAGCGCGTTGCGACGCTCGGGGCGATTCAATGTGACGCGCGCGATGCCGTCGTTGACGGTCAACTGGATCGCATCGCTGCTTGCCTGGATATCGCCTGTATCGCTTGCCATAAGTGAGCGTTCCCAAAGTCAAAGCGCTGCCGCTGCCCCTGCAGCGTGCCGGTGCGCGACGCGGTTCGAGGGCGGCAGTTTGATATAAGAAAGCGCGGACCCGTGCCGGGTCAATAAGATAAACCTGTTGCACAATGCGCCACGCGGCACCGCGCATGCGCGCGTTGCGGCGCCTGCACATCGAAGGTGCGCCGCTCGATGCCGCGAGCCGCCATTATCGATCGCAACCTTTACATATCGGCTTCGCACCGCCAACATGCACGGTGCGCGTCCAAGACCCATTCGCTATCCGCTTCGCAAGACACAAGGAGATCCGCAGATGAAAACCAAAGCCGCCATCGCATGGAAAGCCGGTGCCCCGCTGACGATCGAAGAAGTCGATCTCGAAGGCCCGCGCGCCGGCGAGGTGCTGATCGAGGTTAAGGCGACCGGCATTTGCCATACCGATTACTACACGTTGTCCGGCGCCGACCCGGAAGGTATCTTCCCGGCGATCCTCGGTCACGAAGGCGCCGGCGTGATCGTCGACGTCGGACCCGGTGTCGGCACGCTCAAGAAGGGCGATCACGTCATTCCGCTTTACACGCCCGAGTGCCGGCAATGCAAATTCTGTCTGTCGCGCAAGACCAACCTGTGTCAGGCCATCCGCGCGACGCAGGGCAAAGGCCTGATGCCCGATTCGACGTCGCGTTTCTCGCTTGGCGGCAAGCCGCTCTTTCACTACATGGGTACGTCGACATTCTCGAACTACATCGTCGTGCCGGAGATCGCCGTCGCGAAGATCCGCGAGGACGCGCCGTTCGACAAGGTTTGCTACATCGGCTGTGGTGTGACGACCGGCGTCGGCGCAGTCGTCTATTCGGCGAAGGTCGAAGCGGGCGCGAACGTCGCGGTGTTCGGCCTCGGCGGCATCGGCCTCAATGTGATCCAGGCGGCGAAGATGGTGGGCGCCAACAGGATTATCGGAGTCGACATCAATCCGGGCCGCGTCGAACTGGCGACGAAGTTCGGCATGACCGACTTCATCAACCCGAAGGAAGTCGGCAATGTCGTCGACCGGATCGTGCAACTGACCGACGGCGGCGTCGACTACTCGTTCGAGTGCATCGGCAATACGAAGGTGATGCGCGATGCGCTCGAATGCACGCACAAGGGGTGGGGCCAGTCGTTCATCATCGGCGTCGCGGCGGCGGGCGAGGAAATCAGCACGCGGCCGTTCCAGCTCGTGACGGGCCGCCAGTGGAAGGGCTCCGCGTTCGGCGGCGCGCGCGGCCGCACCGACGTGCCGAAGATCGTCGACTGGTACATGGAAGGCAAGATCAATATCGACGATCTGATCACGCATCATCTGCCGCTCGAGCGGATCAACGAGGGTTTCGATCTGATGAAGAAAGGCGAATCGATCCGCTCGGTCGTGATGTACCAAGCCTAAGGAGCCCGCGATGCTCGAGACGCGTTCGTCACACGCGTGCCACGGCGGCATGCAGCAGTTCTATCAGCACGATTCGCGCACGATCGGCCTGCCGATGCGTTTTGCCGCATATCTGCCGCCGCAGGCCGCGCACGGCAAGGTGCCGGCGCTGTTCTATCTGGCCGGCCTCACGTGCACCGAAGAAACCTTTCCGATCAAGGCGGGCGCGCAGCGCTTCGCCGCGAAGCACGGCATCGCGCTGATCGCGCCGGACACGAGCCCGCGCGGCGCCAATGTGCCCGGCGAAAGCGATGCATGGGACTTCGGCGTCGGCGCGGGTTTTTACGTCGATGCGACGCGCGAGCCATGGGCGACGCATTACCGGATGTACTCGTACGTGCGCGACGATTTGCGCGAGACCGTCTGCGCGAATCTGCCGATCGACGCGGCCCGGCTTGGCATATTCGGCCACTCGATGGGCGGGCATGGCGCGCTCGTGCTCGCGCTGCGCAATCCGGTGCTGTACAAGTCGGTGTCGGCGTTCGCGCCGATCGCGGCGCCGACGCGCTGCCCGTGGGGCGAGAAGGCGTTCAGCGGCTATCTCGGCGAAAACCGCGACGTATGGCGCGACTACGATGCGAGCGAACTGCTCGGGCGCGCGTCAGCGAAGTTCGCGGCGGGCATTCTGATCGATCAGGGCCTTTCCGATCAGTTTCTCGACGAACAGCTGAATCCGGACGTGTTCGAGGCCGCCTGCGCGGCGGCCGGTCAGCCGCTGACGCTGCGGCGGCATGCGGGCTACGACCATGGGTATTACTTCATTTCGACGTTCGTCGAAGATCATCTCGCGCATCACGCGAAGGTGTTGCTTGCGTGACGATGAAGGCGCGCGGCGGCCACGTCAGCGCCGCGCAAGCAGACTCGCGCCGTAAACGATAGCCGCGAGCAGCGCGATCCAGAAGCTCGTGGGCCAATCGGTATAAAACGCCAGCGTGACGCCGAGCCACGCTTGTGCGAGCGCGAGCGCCGCGGCGAGCACGAGGCCCGTCGACAGCCGCGTCGTCATGTTCTGTGCGGCCGCGGCGGGCCCGACCATCAATGTGAACACGAGCAGCACGCCGACGATCTGCGTACAGGCGGCCACCGCAAGCGCGGCAATCGCGAGAAACAGGACCGACACGAGCCGCAGCGACACGCCTTTCGCTTCCGCGAGTTCCGGCTGCAGCGATGCGAACAGCAGCGGCCGCATGATCGCCGCGAGCGCACCGAGGCTCAACATGCCGATCACCGCGAGCACCGCGAGTGTCGAGGTATTGACGCCGAGCACATTGCCGAATAGCAGCGCGGTAACCTGCGTCGCGTACGCGGTGAAGAAATGCAGAAACAGCAGCCCGAAGCCGAGCGAAAGCGAGAGCGTCACGCCGATCGCCACGTCGCGTCCGGCGAGACGCTCGCCGAGCGCGCCCATACCGATGCCGGCCGCCAGCGTGAAACCGATCATCCCCCAGAGCGGCGAGATGCCGATCAGCACGGCGCCGGTCGCGCCGGTAAAGCCGACGTGCGATAGCGCGTGGCCGGCAAACGTCTGGCCGCGCATCACGAGGAAGTAGCCGACGATTCCCGACAACACCGCGACGATCCCCGACGCCGCGAATGCGTTGACCATGAAGTCATATTCAAACATCGTGTGTGTGCCCGTCGCGTGACGCGTGGTTATCGTTGTGTGCGTGGCCGCGCCCATGCGCGGGCGCGGCGGCGCTGTGCCCGTGTCCATGCTCATGTGCGTGCGCATGAGCGTGCCCGCCGTCGTCTTCGTGCTCGTGGTCGTGCTTTTCGACTTCGACGTCGCCGGACATCACGAAGATGCGGCCATTCATGCGGATCACGTCGATCGTCGATCCATATAGACGCGACAGCACGGGCTTCGTGATCACTTCGTCGACGGTGCCGAGCGCCGCGACGCCGTTGCCGAGATACAGCACGCGATCGAGTGCGTGCAGCAGCGGGTTCAGCTCGTGCGCGGAGAACAGCACGGCGATGCCGAGTTCCTGCTGCACGCGCTGCACGAGTTCGACGACGCTTCTCTGATGATGCGGATCGAGGCTGATCAACGGTTCGTCGAGCAGCAGCAGACGCGGATTGCCGAGCAGGCACTGCGCGAGCAGCAGACGCTGCCGCTCGCCGCCCGACAGTTCGGACAGCGGCCGGTCGGCCAGTGCGCTCGCGCCGACGAGGTCGAGCACCCGCGCGACGTCGGCGCGCGTCTTCGCATCGGCGTGCGGCAGGCCCCAGCGATGGCCATCGGCCGCCATCGCGACGAAATCGCGTCCGCGCACGCGCCGTCCGGCGAGTGCGCTGCGTGTCTGCGGCATGTAGCCGATCGACGGATTGCCGCAGGCGACCGGCTCGCCGAGCACGCGCACGACGCCGCTCGCGGCCGGCACGAGGCCGAGCACCGCGCGTATCAACGTGGTCTTGCCGGCGCCGTTGGGCCCCAGCACGCCGATAAATTCGCCTTGTCCGATCGCGAAGCTCGTGTCGGTCAGGATCGTGCGTCCGCCGAGTTCGAGCGTGACGCGCTCGAACTCCAGTACAGGCGCCGCATCCGCTGCTGCTTTCGTGGTGGTATTTGCAGAAGGTGCGGAGGGCGGACGGTCAGGTTCGATCATTGAGGGGTTCCTTTGCTGCCGGCATGCTCGCCTGCCGCGAGCGCCGCGCCAAGCGCATCGAGTTGCGCGAGCATCCATTGCTGATAATTCTTACCCGCTGGTTCCGTCTCTGTCACGCTCATTGCCGGCACCTTCGACTGCTGCGCGAGTTTCAACATCTTTCTAGTCAGCGCCTCGGTAGCCTGACTGTTATAGATCAGCACGCGCACGCGCTTTTCGCGCAAGTCGCGTTCGAACGCGGCGATGTCCGATGCGCTTGCTTCCGTATCGTTCATCGTCGCCAGCTGAAAGCGCAGATTGCGCATACCGAGGCCGACTGCGTCCGACATATAGCCGAACACCGGTTCGGTCGCCGTGACCGGCACGCCTGCATAGCGCGCATGCAGCGCGGCGACCTTCGCGTCGATCGGCTTCAACGAATCGAGAAACGTGGCGAGATTCGCATCGTAAGTGCTCTTGTGCGCCGGGTCGGCGGCTGCGAGCGCGGCGCTCACGGCGCGCGCGACGGCAGGCATCGTCGACGGGTCGTACCAGAGGTGCGGATTATCGCCGCTTTTCCTGCCGGTGAGGTCGGCCGCAACGATGACCGTGCGCTTCGGGTTCTTCGACGCGGCGAGCAGTTTGGCCATCCACGGATCGTAGTCGGCGCCGTTATAGACGACAAGGCTCGCGCGCTGCAGCGCGCGAGCGGTCTTCGGGCTCGCTTCGAACAGATGCGGATCCTGGTCCGGATTGCTGAGGATGCTCGTCACGTCGACGTGGTCGCCGCCAAGTTGCTGTACGACGTCGCCATAGAAATTTTCGGCTGCGACAACGGGAATCTTGCTGCCGCTCGCTGCCGAGGACGCCGTTTGCGCATGCGCCGCCGTCTGGCCGATGGCAAGCGCGAGCGCGGTTGCGAACAGATATTTCGTCAGTCTTGACGCGGCGCGTGCCGCAATCCACTTCGGATTCTTGTTGTTCATCGTGCTGCCCTGTTAGAGGGTGATCGGGTTGATTGAAAGTTGCATGGGAAACTCGGTGCTATCGCGCGACACGCCGGCAGGCAGCGCACAGACCGCTCAGTTCGACGACCTGCCGATGGACTTCGAAACCATGCGCAGGCGCGCTGCCGGCCAGTTGTTGCGCAAGTTCGGCGCCGGGAATCTCGACCGTGTCGCCGCACGATTCGCAGATCAGGAACTGGCCTTGGTGCGGGTGCTCGACGTCGCAGCACGCGAAGAACGCGTTTTTCGACTCGATCCGATGCACGAAGCCGTGTTCGACCAGAAAGTCGAGCACGCGGTACACGGTGGTCGGCGGCACGCGGCCGCGCTGCGGTTCGAGCGCGGCGAGCAGGTCGTAGGCGCCGATCGGCCGCTCGCTTGCCGCAATCAGCGTGTAGACCTGGCGGCGCAGCGTGGTAAGTGCGAGACCGCGTGCGTCGGCGACGGCCTGAGCGCGCGCGAGTCTGTGAGCAAGGCGATCATCGGATGAAGCGGACATGGTGCTGCTCCGTAGCAAGGCCGCAATGATATAACGTATCTAAACATCTTGCCATTGATGGAACGCGCCCGCCGTCTAAATTGATAGAGCAAGGAGGGCGAGCGGCGCAACGGCTGCGCCCACTACGGCCGCAATGACCTGGCACCGGCCCGATCGCGGTTCCGGGGCATTCGCGTCGACGAACTCAGGCTAAACCCTAAGCAACCCGCGGAAACACCTGCAACTGCCGCGCTGCACCATCGAAATCTTGTGGCGCGCCTTGACATGGTCGGACACGTATCCGATCATTCGATCACAAAGAGAGCAATTGATCGCACAACGAGCGTTCGCTCACCAGCGCAAAAGCTCACACCAAGGCGAACGATTGGGAGACACGGCGTGGCAGCGCGATTGCAAGACAAGGTGGCCATCCTCACCGGCGCGGCAAGCGGCATAGGCGAAGCGGTCGCGCGCCGGTATCTGGACGAAGGCGCGCGCTGCGCGCTGGTCGACGTCAAGCCGGTCGCGGACTTCGCTCGCGAGCTGCGTGAAACGCACGGCGACCGCGTGCTCGCCATCGGCGCAGACGTGACGCGGCGCGAAGATATCGCGCGCATCGTCGCTCAAACGGCCGAACGGTTCGGCCGTATCGACATCCTGTTCAATAACGCGGCGCTGTTCGACATGCGGCCGCTACTCGACGAATCGTGGGACATCTACGACAGGCTGTTCGCGGTCAACGTGAAGGGCATGTTCTTTCTGATGCAGGCAGTCGCCCAGCGCATGGTCGAGCAGGGCCACGGCGGCAAGATCATCAATATGTCGTCGCAGGCCGGGCGCCGCGGCGAGGCACTCGTTTCGCACTATTGCGCGACGAAGGCAGCGGTACTCAGCTATACGCAATCGGCGGCGCTCGCGCTCGCGCCGCACAGGATCAACGTGAACGGCATCGCACCGGGCGTCATCGATACGCCGATGTGGGAGCAGGTCGATGCGCTTTTCGCACGTTATGAGAACCGGCCGATCGGCGAGAAGAAGCGACTCGTCGGCGAAGCGGTGCCGCTCGGCAGGATGGGGCTGCCGGCGGATCTGACCGGCGCGGCGCTGTTCCTCGCATCGGCGGATGCGGACTACATCACCGCGCAAACCCTGAACGTCGACGGCGGCAACTGGATGAGCTGATCTTTTTACCACCGCCAGCGACTCGGCTGCCGGCCGGAATTTGCGAGGATCCGTGAGTCGCCCATCGCAAGCCAACACGAACGTACGATAAAGGAGACAAACGATGAAACGTGCCCTGAAACGCACATGGAAACCCGCATTGAAACCCACCTTCGCGGCCATCGGCGCGATGGCGGCCGCATGCGTGGCGGTCAACGCGTCGGCGGCGTCGACGGTGACGATCGCGACGCTCAACAATCCGGACATGATCGAGCTGAAGAAGCTCTCGCCCGCATTCGAAAAGGCGAATCCGGACATCAAGCTGAACTGGGTGATTCTCGAGGAAAACGTGCTGCGTCAGCGCGCGACGACCGATATCACGACCGGCAGCGGCCAGTTCGACGTGATGACGATCGGCGCCTATGAAACGCCGCAATGGGGCAAGCGAGGCTGGCTCTCGCCGCTGACGAACCTGCCGGCGAGCTACGACCTCAACGACGTCGTGAAGACGGCGCGCGACGGGCTGTCGTACAACAACACGCTGTACGCGCTGCCGTTCTACGTCGAAAGCTCGATGACGTTCTACCGCAAGGACCTGTTCGCGGCCAAGGGCCTGAAGATGCCCGATAACCCGACCTACGATCAGATCGCGCAATTCGCCGACAAGCTGACCGACAAGTCGGCCGGCACGTACGGCATCTGCCTGCGCGGCAAGGCGGGCTGGGGCGAGAACATGGCCTACGTGACGACGCTCGTCAACACATTCGGCGGCCGCTGGTTCGACGAGAAGTGGCATGCGCAGCTGACCACGCCGGAGTGGAAGAAGGCCGTGTCGTTCTACGTCGACCTGTTGAAGAAAGACGGCCCGCCGGGAGCGAGCTCGAATGGTTTCAACGAAAACCTGACGCTGATGTCGTCGGGCAAGTGCGCGATGTGGATCGATGCGACCGTGGCGGCCGGCATGCTGTACAACAAGCAGCAATCGCAGATCGCGGACAAG
Source organism: Paraburkholderia sp. SARCC-3016 (assembly GCF_031119615.1). NCBI lineage: Bacteria > Pseudomonadati > Pseudomonadota > Betaproteobacteria > Burkholderiales > Burkholderiaceae > Paraburkholderia > Paraburkholderia sp. SARCC-3016. The sequence continues at coordinate 188,760 of NZ_JAVHZD010000001.1, forward strand.
GTCGGTTTTGCCGCGGCGCCGACGCAGGTCACGCCGAACGGTTCGCACTGGCTGTGGGCGTGGGCGCTTGCGGTTCCGAAGACGTCGAAGCAGCAGGACGCCGCGAAGAAGTTCATCGAGTGGGCGACCTCGAAGGAATACATCGAGATGGTGGCGAAGGACGAAGGCTGGGCATCGGTGCCGCCGGGTACGCGTCAGTCGACGTATCAGCGCTCCGAGTACAAGCAGGCCGCGCCGTTTGCGGACTTCGTGCTGAAGGCGATCGAATCGGCCGATCCGAACCATCCGACGTTGAAGCCCGTGCCGTACACCGGTGTGCAGTTCGTCGGGATTCCCGAGTTCCAGTCGTTCGGCACCGTGGTCGGCCAGAGCATCTCCGGTGCGGTCGCCGGGCAGATGAGTGTCGATCAGGCGTTGCAGGCGGGCAATGCGACCGCGGACCGCGCGGTGCGTCAGGCCGGCTTGCAGAAGTAATGCACAGGCAACGCGAAGCGAGATGCGCACGAAGCGCGCGCATCTCGAGGTGGAAAGCGATGTAGAAGCAACGATCGTTTGAAGCAAACCCCGGCCGGGCTGCAACGCCCGGCCGGACCCCCGGCAGCACAGCGCACCGCCACGCGTGGTCTGAAACAAACGCAGCGGCTCGCGCAATTCCGAACAGGTGGCCCATCATGCCTCATCTGCGCCTTCCTCTGTCGCACGCCGAACCCCAAACCGAACAGCAACGCGAGTCGCGCAAAGCCGCGTCCGCGCGCTGGCTCGTTTCGCCGTCGGTCGCGGTCCTGTTGCTATGGATGGCGATTCCGCTCGCAATGACGATCTGGTTTTCGTTCACGCGCTACAACCTGCTGAATCCCGATGAAAAGGGCTTCGCCGGTTTCGACAACTACCACTATCTCGCCACCGATCCGTCGTTCTGGCCGTCCATCCTGCATACGCTGCAGCTGATCATCGCCGTGCTCGTCATCACGGTGGTGGGCGGCGTGCTGATGGCCGTGCTGTTCGACCGCAAGTTCTACGGACAGGGCATTGCGCGCCTGCTTGCAATCGCGCCGTTCTTCGTGATGCCGACCGTGAGCGCGCTGATCTGGAAGAACATGATCCTGCACCCCGTGTACGGCCTCGTGGCCGATGCGATGCGTGCACTCGGCCTGACACCGATCGACTGGTTCGCGACCTATCCGTTGACATCGGTGATCATCATCGTCGCGTGGCAGTGGTTGCCGTTCGCGTTTCTGATTCTGTTCACCGCGATCCAGTCGCTCGATCAGGAGCAGAAGGAAGCGGCGAAGATCGACGGCGCCGGACCGTTCGCGATGTTCTTCTTCATCACGCTGCCGCATTTGCGACGCGCGATCGCCGTGGTCGTGATGATGGAGACGATTTTTCTGCTGTCGATCTTCGCTGAAATCTATACGACGACCGGCGGCGGCCCCGGCAACGCCACGACCAACCTGTCGTACCTGATCTATGCGCTCGGCCTGCAGCAGTTCGACGTCGGCCTGGCATCGGCGGGCGGCATTCTGGCGGTCGTCGTCGCGAACATCGTATCGTTCTTCCTCGTGAAGATGCTCGCGAAGAACCTGAAAGGGGAGTACGAAAAGTGAGTCAAGTCGCCGCTACACCCGTTACGAGCGCAACGACCGCGCCGGCCGCCTCGCCGTTTGCCGTCGTGCGCCGCAGTATTCCCGGCATTCTCGCGTGGCTGATCTCGATTGCGCTGTTCTTCCCGATCTTCTGGATGACGATCACGGCCTTCAAGACCGAGCAGCAGGCCTATTCGTCGTCGGTGTTTTTCACGCCGACACTGGAGAGCTTCCGCGAGGTGTTCGCGCGCAGCAATTACTTCGGCTTCGCGTGGAACTCGGTGCTGATCTCGGTCGGCGTGACGATCGTGTGTCTCGTGCTCGCGGTGCCGGCCGCGTATGCGATGGCATTTTTCCCGAGCAAGCGCACGCAGCAAACGCTGTTGTGGATGCTGTCGACGAAGATGATGCCGTCGGTCGGCGTGCTCGTGCCGATCTATCTGCTGTGGAAAAACAGCGGTCTGCTCGATACGGTGACGGGGCTCATCATCGTCTATACGCTGATCAATCTGCCGATCGCCGTGTGGATGGCGTTCACGTACTTCAACGAGATTCCGCGCGACATCCTCGAAGCCGGCCGCATCGACGGCGCCGCGACATGGCAGGAAATCGTCTACCTGCTGATGCCGATGGCGTTGCCGGGACTTGCTTCGACGGCGCTGCTGCTCGTGATTCTGTCGTGGAACGAAGCGTTCTGGAGCATCAACCTGTCGAGTTCGAACGCGGCGCCGCTGACCGTGTTTATCGCGTCGTATTCGAGCCCCGAGGGGCTGTTCTGGGCGAAGCTATCGGCGGCGTCGTTGCTCGCGGTCGCGCCGATCCTGATCGTCGGCTGGCTGTCGCAGAAGCAGCTCGTGCGCGGTCTCACGTTCGGGGCGGTCAAGTGACGAACATGCAGACACAAACCCGGACGGAATTTCGCATGGAAACAGCGCTCGCATTGATCTGCGATTGCGACGGCGTGCTGATCGACAGCGAAGCGGTCGCGGCCGCGATGCTCGTGCGCGAACTCGAAGCACGCTGGCCCGACGCCGATGTCGCGCCCGTCGTCATGCCGCTGCTCGGCCTGCGCATCGAGCGCGTGCTCGAAGGCACGGCCGCGCAGCTCGGCAGGCAGTTCGTCGACGGCGATATCGGCGCGATTCGGACCAGGGTCGAGGCGGCGGCCGTGCAGGCGCCGACGGTCGATGGCATCGGCGAAGCGCTCGCGGCGATTCCGTTGACGAAAGCGTGCGCGAGCAACAGCTTTCGCCCCTACGTCGAAGCGGCGCTCGCGCGCACGGGTCTCGCGAAGTTCTTCGGCGGCCGGCTGTTTTGCGCGGATGCGGTCGAGCGGCCGAAGCCCGCGCCCGATGTCTATCTGGCGGCAGCACGCGGCCTCGACGTGACGCCCGACGCATGCCTCGTCGTCGAAGACAGCGTGACGGGCGTGACTGCGGCGACGGCGGCCGGCATGACGGTGATCGGCTTCGTCGGCGGCGGCCATGCGAACGATGCGCAGATCGGCGCATTGCGCGCGGCCGGCGCGCAGCACATCTTCGACGACATGCGGCAACTGCCGGAGCTGGTCGCGGTCTGGACGCAGCATCGCAACATCACGCAACAGCAGCAATAGCAAGCAACATTGGAGACACATCATGGCTAGCCTGGCATTGCGCAATATCAGCAAGCGCTACGACGACAACGAAGTGATGCGCAACATCAACCTCGACATCGCGGATGGCGAGTTCGTCGTGTTCGTCGGTCCGAGCGGCTGCGGAAAGTCGACGCTGATGCGGATGATCGCGGGACTCGAGGACATCAGCAGCGGCGATCTGAGCATCGATGGCGCGCGCGTGAACGAGGTGCCGCCCGCAAAGCGCGGCATCGCGATGGTGTTCCAGTCATATGCGCTGTATCCGCATATGACGCTTTACGACAACATGGCGTTCGGTCTGAAGCTCGCCGGCGCGAAAAAGCCGGAGATCGATCAGGCCGTGCGCAATGCGGCGAAAATCCTGCACATCGACCATCTGCTCGAACGCAAGCCGAAACAGCTGTCGGGCGGGCAGCGCCAGCGTGTCGCGATCGGACGCGCGATTACGCGCAAGCCGAAGGTGTTTCTGTTCGACGAGCCGTTGTCGAACCTCGATGCCGCACTGCGCGTGAAGATGCGCCTCGAGTTCGCGCGGCTGCACGACGAGCTGAAGACGACGATGATCTACGTGACGCACGACCAGGTCGAAGCGATGACGCTGGCCGACAAGATCGTCGTGCTGTCGGCCGGCAATCTCGAACAGGTCGGCACGCCTAACACGCTGTATCACGCGCCCGCGAACCGCTTTGTCGCGGGTTTCATCGGCTCGCCGAAAATGAACTTCATGGATGGTGTCGTGCAGACGGTCGCGCCGGACGGCGTGCTCGTGCGTTATCAGACGGGCGAGACGCAACGCGTCGCGGTCGAACCTGGCAGCGCGAAGGAAGGCGACAAGGTGACGGTCGGCATCCGGCCCGAGCATCTGCACGTCGATTCGACCGAATTCGGCATATCGGCGAACGTGATGGCGGTCGAGTCGCTCGGCGATGCCGCATATCTGTATGCGGAGTCCAGCGTTGCGCCCGAGGGGTTGATCGCGCGGATTCCGCCGCTCGAACGGCATGCGAAAGGCAAGGCCGTCAAGCTCGGCGCGGCGCCGGACCATTGCCATCTGTTCGACAGCGACGGGCAGGCGTTCCGTCGCAGGATTGCTCAGGAACTGGCGGCCTGAACGACGGGGGCGCGGGCGGCTTCGGCGCGCGCTCTATATATATAGTCAAACGAACCAACTGAACGTTGGGGTCGGTCTGAACGGCCGCGCGGACAAGTCGGACCGCGAACCGTTCGCAGGTCAAAGCGGCGCCGGCCGGGTCGGACACACGCTGGAACAAGGCCGGATGGGCGACATCCGGCTCTTCACCTCGCTCACCCATTGGCGGTGAGGTTCATTACCAACACCTTTCCGTCTTATAACGTTGGATGACGGCTATTCACGCCGCCTTATTCAAACGATAAAAAAGATTGATTTTTGCTGCAGCACAAAACGCTCCACCATCGACGGGCGTCAACTGCATCCCGTTCGGTACTACCTGCATTGCAAGTGTCTCCGCAACCCGAGCATCGACGTCCCAACAGAAGCCATTAACGGAGACGACTCTTGCGACAGCCAGTCAACGCTCAAGACGGCGATGCAAAACGCCATTCAAGCCGCCAGCCCAGCCGATGGATGCAACTCGCGATCGGCGTCGTCTGCATGGGCCTCGTCGCGAATCTTCAGTACGCATGGACCCTGTTCGTCGAGCCGATGAATGCCGCGCATCATTGGGGCCTCGCATCGATTCAAACCGCTTTCTCCATTTTTATCGTCACCGAAACGTGGCTCGTGCCGATTGAAGGCTATCTGGTCGACCGCTTCGGGCCTCGTCCCGTCGTGATCGGCGGCGGCATTTGCGCCGGCCTCGGCTGGATACTCGATGCGTACGCGCCGAACCTCGGCGTGCTCTATCTCGCCGCGGTGATTTCGGGCGTCGGCGCAGGCTGCGTGTACGGCACCTGTGTCGGCAATGCGCTCAAGTGGTTTCCGGACCGGCGCGGTCTCGCCGCCGGCCTGACGGCGGCCGGCTTCGGCGCGGGCGCCGCGCTGACCGTGATTCCAATCGCGTCGATGATCGAGCACTCGGGCTACCAGCACGCGCTGATCTTCTTCGGCTGCCTGCAAGGCGGCGTGATTCTGCTGCTCGCGACCATGCTGGTGCGGCCGCAGCCGCCCGAGTTCGCGCGCAATGTCAAGCGCATCGTCGCGACCAAGATGGACTATACGACGGGCGAAATGGTCCGCGCGCCAGTGTTCTGGGTGCTGTATGCGATGTTCGTCTGCGTCGCGACGGGCGGCATCATCGCGACCGCGCAGATCGGCCCGATCGCGAAGGAGTACGGCTTCGCCGAGACGCCGATTGCGTTCTTCGCCGCGACCTTGCCGCTGCTCACGCTCACGCTGTCGATCAACAACGTTTGCAACGGCTTCACGCGGCCGATTTGCGGCGCGATCTCCGACCGCATCGGTCGCGAGAACACGATGTTTCTCACGTTCCTCGGCGAAGGACTCGCGCTGCTCGGACTCATGCACTTCGGTCACAACCCGTACCTGTTCATGGCGTTCTCCGGGCTGATCTTCGTGTTCTACGGCGACATTTTCTCGAACTTCCCGGCGACCTGCGCGGACACGTTCGGCGCGAAATACGCAGCGGGCAATGCGGGCACGCTGTACACGGCGAAGGGCACGGCCGCGTTGCTGGTGCCGGTCGCCTCGCTGTTGTCCGAGCATGGCGGCTGGAACACGGTGTTCATCTTCTGCGCGTGCATCGCGATCGCGGGCAGCGTCTCGGCGAAGTTCGTGCTCGCGCCGATGCGGCAGCGGTGGATCGAGAATTCGGCGAAGGAAAGCGAGCGGCTAGCCTATGCCGCCGGCTCTAATGCGGCCAACGCTCGTAGTGCCTACCGGCCGACGCCACTGGGGTCCAACGAGTAATGGACGACGCAACCTTGACGTTGCCGGCGTCGCCGGCCTCTTCGGAGGCGCGTGCGGCGCCTTTTGCGCTCTCGCTGCAGCCGCTGAATCCAGGCGCGTCGCTGCGCGATCTCGCGTACGCGAAGCTGCGTCAGGCGATCGCGGAAGCCGACATTTACGGTTCGCGTGAACCGATCCGGCTCGACGAACGCACGATTACCGAAGCGCTCGGCGTGAGCCGCACGCCGATCCGCGAGGCGATGACGCTGCTCGAGCAGGAGGGTTTTCTACGCGCGGTGCCGCGGCGCGGTGTGTTTATCCGGCGCAAGACGCGCCGCGAGATCGTCGAGATGATCCAGATGTGGGCGGCGCTCGAAAGCATGGCGGCGCGCCTTGCGACGCTGAAGGCCAGCAACGACGAGATCGCCGACCTGAGGCGCCTGTTCGACCGCTTCCACGACGCGCAGCAGGCGCCGGCGCGGCATATCGACGAGTACTCGGAGGCGAACATCACGTTTCACGAGGCGCTCGTGAAGCTGTCGAAGTCGCATTCGATCGCGCACACGATTCGCAACGTGTTCGCGCATGTGCGCGCGATCCGCAAGCTGACGATTTCGCAAAGCGACCGCGCGTCGCGCTCGATCACCGATCACATGCAGATCATCGAGGCGCTCGAAGCGCGCGACACCGAAGGCGCGGAACGGCTCGCGCGGCAACACTCGCTCGAACTCGCGACATACGTGGACGGGCATTGCGACTTCCTCGAGTGAGGCGGGATAGAAAGTTCGAAAATGGATTGACACAGCGTGTGTCGGTGGCGCGCTGGACGGCCCGCATGGGCCTTTGTTTGTGGCAATGTGATATATCACATTCCAGATATCGTCAGACGTCTTGTTGTGCTGCACAAAAAGTCAGCGAAAGGAGCAGACCACTGAAATTATTGGAGTTTCTACGGGAAGACCGTCGGCGAAAGGTGGATTTGACCGCTTTCATGCTGCGAAAGCCAACGCCCTAAGGGCAAAAAGCTATTGAATCCATCTTGGTGTGTGATATATGGTATATCACAGTGCTGCGAAGAGTCCGACCGAAGGTCCTCGGGCACCGATTGCCAACACACGAGACGCGACGGCCTAAACAGTCATAACGATCTGGAGATGAGTGAATGTCTACTGTTGAAATTGCGCGCCCTGATGCCACGACCGCTCAGGGGAGCGACCAAGCCGCCACGACCGACGGCTTTCACCTTGTCATCGATGCGCTGAAGCTCAACGACATCGATACGATTTTCGGTCTCGTCGGCATTCCGATCACCGACCTCGCGCGTCTCGCGCAGGCCGAAGGAATGCGTTTCATCGGCTTCCGTCACGAGCAGAACGCGGGTAATGCGGCCGCGATTCACGGCTATATGACGCAAAAGCCGGGCATCTGTCTGACGGTATCGGCGCCGGGCTTCCTGAACGGCTTGACCGCGCTGGCCAATGCGACGACGAACTGCTTCCCGATGATCCTGATCAGCGGCTCGAGCGAGCGCGAGATCGTCGACCTGCAGCAAGGCGATTACGAAGAGATGGACCAGTTGAACGCAGCGAAGCCGTATGCGAAGGCCGCGTACCGCGTGCTGCATGCCGAAGACATCGGCGTTGGCGTGGCGCGCGCGATTCGCGCAGCCGTGTCGGGCCGTCCGGGCGGCGTCTATCTGGACCTGCCGGCCAAGCTGCTGGCCCAAACGATCGACGCCGTGAAGGCGAAGCAGTCGCTGATCAAGGTCGTCGACGCCGCGCCGCGTCAACTGCCGGCCCCGGACTCGGTCAAGCGCGCGCTCGACGTGATCAAGGGCGCGAAGCGTCCGCTGATTCTGCTCGGCAAGGGCGCTGCGTACGCGCAGGCCGACAAGCAGATTCGCGAGCTGGTCGAGAAGAGCGGCATTCCGTATCTGCCGATGTCGATGGCCAAGGGCCTGCTGCCCGACACGCATGAGCAATCGGCGTCGGCCGCGCGCTCGTTCGTGCTGCAGGAGTCGGACTGCGTCGTGCTGATCGGCGCGCGTCTGAACTGGCTGCTCGCGCACGGCAAGGGCAAGACCTGGGGCGCCGCACCGAAGCGCTTCGTGCAGATCGACATCGCGCCGACCGAAATCGACAGCAACGTCGCCATCGAAGCGCCGCTGATCGGCGACATCGGTTCGTGCGTCTCGGAACTCGTCGCCGGCATGGGCACGAGCTTCCCGAAGCCGCCGTCGGAGTGGATCTCCGCCGTCACCGAGAAGAAGAACAAGAACCTCGAAAAGATGGCCGCGACGCTGGCAAAGAATCCGTCGCCGATGAGCTTCCACAGCGCGCTGCGCGCGATCCGCGACGTGCTGAAGACGCGTCCCGACATCAACGTCGTCAACGAAGGCGCGAACACGCTCGACTACGCGCGGGCCGTGATCGACATGTACGAACCGCGGCGCCGTTTCGATTCGGGCACGTGGGGCATCATGGGCATCGGCATGGGCTTCGCGATCGGCGCGGCCGTGACGAGCGGCACGCAAGTGGTCGCGATCGAAGGCGATAGCGCGTTCGGTTTCAGCGGCATGGAACTCGAAACGATCTGCCGTTACGACCTGCCGGTCTGCACGATCGTGTTCAACAACAACGGCGTCTACAAGGGCACCGACGTGAACCCGACCGGCGGCAAGGACGTCGCGCCGACCGTGTTCGTGAAGGGCGCGCGTTACGACAAGATGATCGAAGCATTCGGCGGTGTCGGCTTCAACGCGACGACGCCCGAAGAGTTGACCAAGGCACTGCAGGAAGCGATCAAGTCGGGCAAGCCCACCCTGATCAACGCAGTGATCGACGAAGCGGCCGGTACCGAAAGCGGCCGATTGACCAACCTTAACCCGCAAAGCGGCGTGAAGAAGTAAGCCCCGGCCCACTGGAGAAGACGAATGAGTAACAAACCCCTGGAAGGAATCAAGATCATCGACTTTACGCACGTTCAGGCCGGTCCGGCGTGCACGCAGTTGCTTGCGTGGTTCGGCGCGGACGTGATCAAGGTCGAGCGTCCGGGCTCGGGCGACGTCACGCGCAACCAGCTGCGCGATATTCCCGATGCCGACGCGCTGTACTTCACGATGCTCAACAGCAACAAGCGCTCGTTGACGCTCGATACGAAGACGGCAGCGGGCAAGGAAGTGCTGGAAAAGCTGATCAAGGAATCGGACGTGCTGGTCGAAAACTTCGGCCCGGGCGCGCTCGACCGGATGGGTTTCTCGTGGGAGCGCATCAACGAACTGAATCCGAAGATGATCGTCGCGTCGGTGAAGGGCTTCAGCGACGGCCACCACTACCAGGACCTGAAGGTCTATGAAAACGTCGCGCAGTGCGCAGGCGGCGCCGCTTCGACGACCGGCTTCTGGGACGGCCCGCCGACGGTCAGCGCCGCAGCGCTCGGCGACAGCAACACCGGCATGCACCTCGCGATCGGCATTCTGACCGCGATCATCGGCCGCCAGCAGACGGGCAAGGGCCAGAAGGTGGCCGTGTCGATGCAGGACAGCGTGCTGAACCTGTGCCGTGTGAAGTTGCGCGACCAGCAGCGTCTCGATCGCCTCGGCTACCTCGAAGAGTATCCGCAGTACCCGCACGGCACGTTCAGCGACGTGGTGCCGCGCGGCGGCAACGCGGGCGGCGGCGGCCAGCCGGGCTGGGTGTTGAAGTGCAAGGGCTGGGAAACCGATCCGAACGCGTACATCTACTTCACGGTTCAGGGCCACGCGTGGGAGCCGATCTGCCGCGCGATCGGCAAGCCGGAATGGATCGACGATCCGGACTACAAGACGGCCGAAGCGCGTCAGCCGCACATCTTCGATATCTTCGCGACGATCGAAGGGTGGCTCGCCGACAAGACGAAGTTCGAGGCAGTCGACATCCTGCGCAAGTTCGATATTCCGTGCGCGCCGGTGCTGACGATGAAGGAACTCGCGAACGACGAATCGCTGCGCGCGAGCGGCTCGATCGTGGAAGTGGACCACAAGGTGCGCGGCAAGTACCTGACGGTCGGCAGCCCGATCAAGTTCTCGGATCTGAAGCCCGAGATCACGGGGTCGCCGCTGCTTGGCGAGCATACCGACGAAGTGCTGGCGGAGCTCGGCTATAGCAATGACCAGATCGCATCGATGCGCGAAGCGCGTGCGGTTTGAACGCCGCATCGGTAACACGCATGCTGGTAATACGCAGCAGGTAACCCGCAGTACGTAGCAAACGGCCGCCGTTCCTTTTTGCATCGGAAGCAGAAAAACCGGGGCGGCGGCCGAACAATGAACGAGAGACACTGGGACATCGTGCTCGCAACGCGGGCATCGCCCACAGCCCCGGACGACAGACTATGGCCCCCACCATCGATTTTGAACAGCTGGTCAATGCAATCGGCGACGCCGTCATCGTCTCCGGTCCGGATGGCGCGATCACGCTATGGAACCCCGCAGCCGAGCGCATGTTCGGCTTCACGCAGGAAGAAGCGCTGGGCAAGTCGCTCGATCTGATCATTCCCGAGCGGCTGCGCGGCCGCCACTGGGAGGGCTACAGCAAGACGATGGCAACCGGGCAGACCCGCTACGGCCACGATCTGCTGAAAGTGCCGGCTGTCGACAAGGCAGGACGCGCGATGTCGATCGCGTTTACGGTTGCCCTATTGCATGCGCCCGATGGCGCGGTGAGCGGCATCGTTGCGATTATCCGCGACGAAAGCGTCCGCTTCGCCGAAGACCGTGCGCTGAAGAAGCGCGTGGCCGAGCTGGAGGCAAAAGCAGGCGCCTGATGCGCTAGCAGCGAAGCACGGTCCATTGCCCCCGATGGACCACTGCGCGGCCCGGCATACGGGCCGCACCCGAAAGACCGCCGAACGACCGTACCTCGGCGGCTGACCGACCATTTGACAACAGGATTTCGGACCTTGCGAAGGCACGACGCCGTCGCAAGGCGCGAGCGGCTGCGCGCGCGATGCGTGCGATCGCGCGGCATTCCGCGCGCCGCAGAACAGGATTTGAAACGTCGATTGGGAGCATTGCCATGCCGATGATGATTGGAGTACCGCGGGAGCGCTATCCGGGCGAGCGTCGAGTCGCATTGACGCCGGAGGTGATCGGGCATCTGTCGAAGCTCGGTTTTAACGTTACGGTCGAAACAGGCGCCGGCGAACTCGCTGCGTTTTCCGACGATTCGTATCGCGCAGCCGGCGCGCAGATCGCCGAAAACGCAACGGCGCTGCACGCAGCGGCCGACATCGTCCTGAAGGTGCGCGCGCCGTTGCCCGAGGCCGCGGGCGGTGTCGATGAGATCGCGCTGCTGCGCGAAGGCACGACGCTGATCAGCTTTATCTGGCCCGCGCAGAATCCGGAGCTGCTCGAGCGGCTGTGCGCGCGCAACGTCACCGTGCTCGCGATGGATTGCGTGCCGCGCATTTCGCGTGCACAGAAGATCGACGCGCTGAGCTCGATGGCGAATATGGCCGGCTATCGCGCCATCATCGAAGCTGCGCATCAGTTCGGCCGCGGCTTCATGGGGCAGATCACGGCGGCCGGCAAGATCGCGCCGGCGAAAGTGATGGTGATCGGCGCCGGCGTCGCGGGGCTGGCCGCAATCGGCGCAGCACGCAGTCTCGGCGCGATCGTGCGCGCCTTCGACACGCGGCCGGAAGTGCGGCAGCAGGTCGAGAGCATGGGCGCCGAATTCCTCGAGCTCGACTACGAGGAAGACGGCAGCGGGACCGGCGGCTACGCGAAGGAAATGAGCGCCGCGTTTATCGAAGCGGAAATGGCGCTGTTCGCCGCGCAGGCGAAGGAAGTCGACGTGATCGTGACGACCGCGCTGATTCCGGGCAAGCCCGCCCCGAAGCTCATTACGAAGGACATGGTGCGCAGCATGCGCTACGGCAGCGTGATCGTCGATCTCGCGGCCGAGCAGGGCGGCAATTGCGAATTCACGCAGCCCGGCGTGACGGCGCAGGCCGAAGGCGTGACGGTGATCGGCTACACCGATCTGCCATCGCGGATGGCGACGCAATCGAGCCAGCTGTACGGCACGAACCTGCGGCATCTGCTCACCGACATGACGCCGGAAAAGAACGGCGAGATCGTCGTCAACCTCGATGACGAAGTGATCGCCGGCATGACCGTGATTCGCCACGGCGACAACAAATGGCCGACGCCGAAGCGCGCGGCGCCGGCGCCCGCGCCTGCTGCGGCGGCCAATGCAGCGGCGCAGCAGCCGAAGCCGGCGGGCCACGGTGCGGGCGCCGCGGTGACCGGGGAACAACGGCGCCGCGCCGCGACGCTCGGCATCGCCGGCCTGATCGTCGCCGCCGTGCTGATCGTCGCCCTGGGCGCGGTCGCGCCGCCTGCATTCGTGGCGCACTTCACCGTGTTCGTGCTGGCGATTTTCGTCGGCTACCAGGTGGTGTGGAACGTGACGCCGGCGCTCCATACGCCGCTCATGAGCGTCACCAATGCGATCAGCGGGATTATCGTGATCGGCGCGCTGCTGCAAGTCGGCACGCCGAACTCGCTCGTCGTCGTGCTTGCGGGTCTCGCGCTGCTGATCGCCACGATCAATATCGCGGGCGGGTTCCTCGTGACCCAACGCATGCTGAACATGTTCCAGCGCGGCGAATAAGGAGACCGACATGCAAATCGGAACAAGCAGCGGAATCGGCAGCATGGCCTATCTGGCCGCAAGCGCGCTCTTTATCCTGAGCTTGCGCGGCCTGAGCCACCCGGCGTCCGCACGGCGCGGCAATCTGTATGGCGTGGCCGGCATGGCGATCGCGATCGTCACGACGCTATGGCTGTCGGGTGGCGCCGCGCTGCCCGTCGTGGTCGCACTGATGGCGATCGGCGTCGCGGGCGGCGCGGTGCTCGCGCGGCGCGTCGAGATGACGCAAATGCCGCAACTCGTCGCGGCCTTGCACAGCTTCGTCGGCCTCGCCGCGGTGCTCGTCGCGATCGCAAGTTATCTGTCGCCGGCTGCGGAGAGCGCGGCGACCTTCAGCGGCGCCGGGCAATCGATCCACGACGTCGAAATCTATCTCGGCGTGTTTATCGGCGCCGTGACGTTCACCGGATCGATCGTCGCGTTCCTGAAGCTGCAAGGCACGATCGGCGGCAAGCCGCTGATTCTGCCGATGCGGCATCTGCTCAACATCGTGGGCATACTGGCCTGCGTGGCGCTCGGCTATCTGTTCCTGACGGCGCCGCAGCCTGCGCAAGGCATCGGACCGCTGCTGACGATGACCGCGATCGCCGCGCTGATCGGCGTGCATCTCGTGATGGCGATCGGCGGCGCGGACATGCCGGTCGTCGTGTCGATGCTCAACAGCTACTCGGGTTGGGCGGCGGCGGCGACGGGCTTCATGCTCAGCAACGATCTGCTGATCGTGACCGGCGCACTCGTCGGATCGAGCGGCGCGATTCTGAGCTACATCATGTGCCGCGCGATGAACCGCAAGTTCGTATCGGTGATTTTCGGCGGCTTCGGCACCGTGTCGACGACGGCCGCGGCAATCGAAGGCGAAGTCGTGCCCGTCTCGGTCGATGAAGTCGGCGCGCTGTTGCGCGATGCGACGGAAGTCGTGATCGTGCCCGGCTACGGCATGGCGGTGGCGCAGGCGCAAACGACGATCAGCGAGATCACGCGCAAGCTGCGCGACAAGGGCGTGAAAGTGCGCTTCGGCATTCACCCGGTCGCCGGCCGCTTGCCTGGCCACATGAACGTGCTGCTCGCGGAGGCGAAGGTGCCGTACGACATCGTGCTCGAAATGGACGAGATCAACGACGACTTCAAGAGCACCGACGTCGTGCTCGTGATCGGCGCGAACGACATCGTGAATCCGGCGGCGCTCGAGGATGCGGGCAGTCCGATTGCCGGCATGCCGGTGCTCGAGGTGTGGAAGGCGAACACCGTGATCGTGTCGAAACGCAGCATGGCGAGCGGCTATGCGGGCGTCGACAATCCGCTCTTCTACAAGGAGAACACGCGGATGCTGTTCGGCGACGCGAAGCGCAGCGTCGAGGCACTGCTCGCGCAGTTGAGCGCCTGAAGGCGGCACATGAAGCTGGACACATGAAGCTGGACACATGAAGCCGGACACATGAACCCGGGCACGTGAAGTCGAACACGCGTAATGGAGCGGATAAGGCCGGGCACTCGGAATCCTTATCCGCTTCGCAAACAGGCCCCTTTTGACTGGAGATGATCATGCACATCGAAACGCTTGGACGATATCAACTCGTACTGTCGGCGATGCAGTCGATTCAGAACGGCGGCTGGACCGCGTACGCAGCGGTGCGCACGATGTCGACGCAGACCGCTGAAGATGCCGAGATCCTGCCGTATCAGCGCGTCGAGAGCGACACGCTCTATGCGAGCGAGGCCGCGGCGATCGAAAGCGCACGCAGCGCGGCGTTGCAGGCAATCGCATCGGGCGCGAAGGTCGCGGCAAGCGGCGCGATGTGACGATCGCGGGCGCGCTTCGCGTGTGCCCGTGTGCATGCGCGAGCCGCGCGAATAGTGTGGGCGATTGCCTTGGACGCGGGCTCATGAGTGACTAAGCTTTTCGATGTGCTGTGCCTGTGCGGGCAGCGCTACCGACGGGCCCGCGCCATGACCATCCCGCAGAGAATCATCGATTCGCACCTCCATTTCTTCGATCACACGCAAAACCGGCATCCGTTCTTCGAACGCCGCGATCCGGGGTTCGAAGCATTCGTCGGCAATTACGATGCGCTGCCGCGCCGCTATCTGCCGGCCGACTATCTCGCGGATGTCGCGGGCGCGGGCGGCGGCTATCGCGCCGAAGGCGCGGTCTGGCACGAGTTTCTTTCGACCGACGCCCACAAGGAAGCCGCGTGGGCGCAACAGCTCGCCAACGAGAGCGAGCGCTCGGGGCTGCGTATCGCGTTGTGCGCGCTTGTCGAATTCCTCGACCCCGAACTCGAATCGAAGCTCGACCAGTACGCGAGCCTGCCGAACCTGACCGCGGTTCGCGAGCATGTGATCTGGGACGACACGAACCCGCTCAGGCGTTTTTCGACGCATCCGCACGTGATGCGCGACCCGGCATGGCGCGAACGGCTCGCTTTGCTAAAGCGCTATAACCTGAAATGCGGGTTATATGCATTCGCGCATCAATTGCCCGACGTCATCGAAATCGTGCGCGCGAATCCCGACATCGGCTTCACGTCCGCCTTGATGGGCTGGCCGCTCGATCTTTCGGACGCAGGCTTCGCGCAATGGAAGCGAAGCCTGACCGAACTGGCCGCATGCGATAACGTGCGGATGGACATTTCCGCGCTCGAATGTCTGTTCGGCATGCAATGGCAGGTGGACGAAGCAGCGCGATGGGTAGCGACGACGATCGAAACGATCGGCGTGTCGCGCTGCATGTTCGGCAGCCATATGCCGATCGCGGGGCTTTCTGTCGGGTTCGCCGAGGTCTATCGACGCTACGCCGCGATGGTCCGCGCGTTCTCGGCGAGCGAAGCCGACGAGATGTTCTACGGCGTCGCGAACCGCTGGTTCATGCCGTCCTGCTGAGCGTCAGGCGCGTTGTGCACGCTGTCCTGCTGTTGCGCGATAAACCGTTCGCATGCGTCCGCATCCGACCACCACGGGAAGAACGACGGCGGATGATCGAAGCCGTTCACGATCGCGCTCGCAATCGCCGGTGAGCGCACCGCTGCATCGAGCAGGCGCAAACGATACTGCGGCGGCGGCACCAGCAGCGAATTGGTCCATTGCGTGACGGCCTGCGCGTACGTCCAGTAGCGTTCGAAGGTTTGCTCCATCCAGTCGCGTGTGAACGGCGCATCGCCATGCGCGAGAATCGCGTCGAGACAAACCTTGCTCGCGTGCGTGGCGCTGCTCGAGCCTTGACCCGAAATCGGATCGTTGAGCGCGACCGCGTCGCCAAGCCCGAAGACGTGGCGCCCCGATGGCAATTGCAGCACCGGCTTGCGCACGACAGGCGCAAACGCGCCGCTCAGGATGCCGCGCGCGTCGGTCAGTTCCGCGCGCTTCGCGCGGTCGGCCTCCCGCGGCAGCCAGGTGCGCAGCAGCTGTTTGGCCGCATCGAGGTGTTCGCCCGGCGTGAGCGCGTCGCGCCTCATATCGAAGGGCCCCTGCGGAATGCCTTCGAAGAACATGATGTGGCACGGTCCGCTTAGCGTGAGCGCCGGCATCACGAAATACTCCCCGACCGACGGAATGACGTTGAACGAGACCCGCGAGTAGTCGTCCGCCTCCGTGAGCCCGTGCACATAGGTCAGCGAAAGCACTCTCTGCGGCGCATCGAACGTCGAACGCGATGCATCGCGTTCGAACAGTTGCACGACATCGCCCTTGCCGGCGGACACGATCACGAGATCATGCGTATCGACCAGCGCTTCGAGCTCCGCAACGCCGGCTTTCTGGATCAGCACGCGCGCACCGCGCGATTCGAGCTGCGTGAGCCACGCGGACATCTTGATACGCTGATCGACCGACTGTGCCGGCCGATCGAGCCGCGCCTTCCAGTCGATCAACGGACCGCCGCCCGGATCGGGGCTTTGCAGCGAGAACGAAATGCCGTCGACCGGCGGACACGTCGCGTCCCAATCGTTGATGCCCAGATCGCGCTCGATCTGAAGCGCCGCGCCGAACATGCATTGCGAGGACAGCACATTGCCGCCGCGAATCTGATCCGGCGTGCGATCCGATACGACGGTGACCTCATAGCCCTTGTCGAGCAGTCCGAAGGCGAGCGGCAAGCCCGCCTGGCCCGCGCCCACAATCGCGATTCGATGCATTCGACTTCTCCTCCGTTAGTCAGCGTTCGAAGCTACCTAACAATGGGGCATCGGCGATACAGACGATACGAAAGCATCGACGGGACAGCGAACCCGCGGCGATGTTATGAGGAACGCTGAACGGCCGCGCATGCCCTCGGGAGCGTGCGGCAAGCACGGATCCGGCATCCAGCAGGCGGCCGGCGGCGGCAGAAGAAAGACTAACGCGCGGTTTCCTGGACCCCGGCATCGACCGCCTCGTCGAGCGCGGCGCGCGCGCAGGTCTCGTCGGTCACGAGCCCGGAGAGCCAGCCGCCCTTGAGCGCCGCAATGATGGCCGTGCGCTTGCGTTCGCCGCAGGCGAAGCCGATCGTGGGCCGCTTCGGCGGGGAAACAGGGCGAATACTGGTTACGCGCCGTTCGGTAGGCGACTCGATACGCGCGCCGTCCGCCGAAATCGGCAAGCCGTGCAGTTCGGCGACCGCGCCGACCTGCATCAACTCGGCGACTTCATCGGATGTGATGAACCCGTCTTCGTACAGCGGACACTGCGGCCCGATATTGCCGATGCCGACGAATGCGACATCCGCGTCGCCCGAAAGCGATTCGACGATTCGATACAGCCGGTGATTGCACCACTGCGCGCGTTCCGCTTCGCTATCGGCGATCAGCGGCGCAGGCAACAAAAAGTATTTGCCGCCGGTCTTTTCCGAGATGTGAAGCGCGACGTCGTAACGATTCGACGAGCCGTCGTGCGCGATCGCGCCGACCATCGACACGAGCCGATGCTGCGGCCGCTCGAGTTGCGCGACCTGGTCGACCACGGCCTTCAGCGTTCGCCCGCTGCTGACCGCGACGACCATCGGCCTTTCCTCGCCGAGAAACCGCTCCATGACCTGCGCGCCGGCGACCGCGAGCTTGCGGTCGATTTCTTCCTGCGTGTCGTTGTCGACGGGCACGACTTCGCACATCGACAGCCCGTAGCGTTTCGATAGCTCATCGGCGAGCGCGAGGCACTCGGCGAGCTGATGATCGACGCGCACGCGAATCAGGTTCTTCTCGACCGCGAACGCGACGAGCCGCTGCGCGACGGGCCGCGACACCTGCAACTTCTCGGCGATTTCGTTCTGCGTGTTGCCGGCCACGTAGTAGAGCCAGGCGGCACGCGTCGCGAGATCGAGTTTTTCGCTGGACTTGGGCACGATGAATGGATGCGAAGGCTTCAGCCTGACAAGCGATTCGAACGGAACGTCATGCTTGCGGGTCGCTCGTTGCCGTTTGCGCGAACAGCGGTTTCAGTTGCCGGTACAGCGCGCGGTAATGCTCGAGGCGCCGGCGCAGCACCGCATGCCGCCGCGGATTCGGCGTGAACTCGATTTCGACAGGCGGTTTGGTCAGCACCTGCGCGGGGTCGCCGCCGGCCGCGAGCCAGCCAAGACGGGCCGCGCCCAGCGCTGCGCCCGTTTCGCCGCCGCCATGTTTGCGCGTATTCGTATTGAGCGCGTCGGCGAGCAGTTGGCCCCAGTAGTTGCTGCGCGCGCCGCCGCCGAGCAGCGACAACGCGTTCGCTTCGGTGCCGGCCGCTTTCAACGCGTCGAGCCCGTCGGTCAATGCGAGCGTGACGCCTTCGAGCACCGCGTAACCGAGCAGCGCGCGATCGGTCGCATGCGTCATGCCGAAGAACACGCCTTGCGCGTACGGGTCGTTATGCGGCGTGCGTTCGCCCGACAGATACGGCAGAAAGATCGGCGCATGCGTGAGCGCTTCTTCGGGCAGCGCTTCGATTTCGGGCAGCAGCGAGGTCTCGTTCGTGCCGGTCAGCTTGCAGACCCAGCGCAGGCAGCTTGCTGCCGACAGCACGACGCTCATCTGATGCCAGCGATGCGGAATCGCATGACAGAACGCATGCACGGCCGACTCGGGGTTTGGCCGGAAGCTGTCGCCGATCACGCACAGCACGCCCGACGTGCCGAGCGACACGAAACCGTCGCCCGGTTGCGTCGCGCCGATGCCGATCGCGCTCGTCGCGTTGTCGCCGCCGCCGGCCGCCACGACGACCGGTTCGCGCAAGCCGAACTCGCGCGCAAGTTCGGGCTTCAACATGCCCGACGGCGCGCTGCCTTCCGCGAGAGCCGGCATGTGCGCGCGCGAAAGATGGCACGCGGCGAGCAACGAATCGGACCAGTCGCGCTTCGCAACATCGAGCCACAACGTGCCGGCCGCATCCGATGGATCGGACACCTTGCCGCCCGTCAGTTGCAGACGCAAGTAGTCTTTCGGCAGCAGCACGCACGCGGTCTGCCTGAAAATCTCGGGCTCGTGCCGCGCGACCCACAGCAGCTTCGGCGCGGTGAAGCCCGGCATGGCGAGATTGCCGGCCACACGATGCAGTTCGGGCGCGCACTCGGTCAGCTCCGCGCACTCTTCGACGCTGCGCATGTCGTTCCATAGAATCGCCGGCCGCAGTACGCGGTCTTGCGCATCGAGCAGCACGGCGCCGTGCATCTGGCCCGACAGGCCAATGCCGCGAATCTGCGCGAATTCGCCGGGGTGCCGCTCGCGCAGCGCGAAGAGCGCGGCGCGCGTGCCTTCCCACCAGTCGACCGGATTCTGCTCGGACCAACGCGGATGAGGGCGCGACACAGTAAACGGTGAGCCCGCGGTGCCGATCACGCGTCCGTCGGACGCGAGCAGCAGGACTTTTACTTCGGACGTGCCGAGATCGATGCCGAGATACATGTGCGCGGTACCTTCGTCGATAAAGATGCGCTACTTTAGCCGCATGCGGCGGCCGATGCCATGCGCGTTAGACCTTAAACGCGTCCTTGAACGTGCTCTCAAACGCGTTTCTCGAGCCATGCATCGACACGCGCAAGCGCCGCGCGCACCGTATTCTCGAGCTGCGGCGTCTGCGCCATGCGGCCCCACAGCAGCCGGTCCGCGCAATACGCCTTGAGCGGGTCGGCCGCCGCGAAGAAACCGCGCGCGACCTTTTCATCCATCACGCCGTCCTGGTATGTGTACGGCAGCTTGCCTTGCTGCCAGCGGTCGAGAAAGCGGAAGAACAGCGCGGGCAGCATCGCGGTCGCGGCCGGTGTCTTGCCGCGCGCGAAGGTTTCGGAAAGCGTCGGCGCGATAAAGCCGGGAATCTTCGAAAAGCCGTCGGCCGCGACGCGCTGGTTCGTGTCCTCGATAAACGGATTGCTGAAGCGCTCGAGCACGACATCGCGATAGCGTCCGAGGTCGATCGGGCTCGGCGTGAGACATGGAATCACGTCTTGCGTCACATAGTCGTACGCGAACTGCTGGATCTCGCGGTCGATCGTGCCTTCGTGGATATAGCGCAAGCCGATCAGCGTGCCGGCCCACGCGATGCAGCTATGCGTCGCGTTCAGGATGCGGATTTTCGCCTCTTCATAAGGCACGACCGAGTCGACCAGTTCCGCGCCGACTTTTTCCCACGCGGGGCGCCCCGCGCAAAACCGGTCTTCGATGACCCACTGGATAAACGATTCGCCCATCACCGGGCACGCATCGTCGATGCCGGTCGCCGCGCGCACGCGCTCGCGCACATCGGGCGTCGGCCGCGGCGTGATGCGGTCGACCATCGAACTCGGGCTCGCGGTGTTCGCATCGAACCACGCGCGCAGCGCGGTCGCGCCGCGCCGGTCGAGAAACGCGGTCATCCCCGCGTGGAAGCGGTGGCCGTTGCTGCGCAGGTTATCGCAGGTCTGCAGCGTGACCGGACCGGCGTCGCGCTGCATGCGCGCGTCGAGGATCGCGGCGAGCGCGCCGTAGATGGTCGTGCGTGCGCCGTTCAGATCGGCTGCGAGGTCGGGGTTCGCCGTATCGAGGTGATCGTGTTCGTCGAGGTAATAGCCGCCTTCGGTGACGGTGAACGAGATGATCTTGCATGCCGGATCGGCACCCGCCTCGATGAGCGCTTCGAGATCGGCCGACCACGGCAGCACGCGCGTGATCGAGTGGATCGCCTCGTAGGCGCGCTCGCCTTGCGGCGTGACGGTCTCGAGCGTATAGACGCCGTTTTGCACAGCCAGCGCGTCCATCACGGCATTCATGTCGCTGCGGATATTGCCGACGGAAAGCGACCAGTGCGGCTCGCCTTCGACGCGCGCTTCGTTGAGCCGGTGCAGATACCACGCCTGGTGCGCGCGATGAAACGAGCCTGCGCCGATATGCAGGATCACGTGCGCATTCGCGCCGCTGCCGCTCGGGACGCTGTTCATGATGTGTCTCCTAAGTCTTTTCTGCGCGTGGCCGTGGGTGGGCGCGGCCCGCGTCGATTTCGTGCTGTATGTGTTGCCGGTGCTGCGAAGGCCGGTCAGTGCGCGAATGAGCCATGCGTTACGCGCCCGATGGAGCGGACGCGCAAACGGACCGATAGCCGAACCGGTAAACGCATTCGCAAACCAGCGCGCACGCGGAGCATTTGCTCAGTTTGTGAACTTATGATCGTATCCGCTGCGACGAAAGTCAAGGCGGCGCGACGAGGTTTTCGTGCGGCAGTGCGGCATGAATGCGCAGAGAGGCAGGCCTGCGTGGGGCTAAAGCACGGTGCGAACGTGCCACAGTTCGGGAAACAGCACGACGTCGAGCATCTTGCGCAGGTACGGCACACCCGGTGTTCCGCCCGTGCCCTGTTTGAGGCCGATGATTCGCTCGACCGTCGTCACATGCCGGAAGCGCCACTGGCGAAACTCATCTTCGAGGTCGACCAGTTCTTCGGCCATTTCGTATAGATCCCAGTGCCGGGACGGATTGCGATACACCTCCAGCCACGCGGCCTCGACGCTCGCGTCGTATTCGGTCGGCTTCGTCCAGTCGCGCGCGAGACGTTCCGGCGCGATCGCGAGGCCGCGCCGCGCAAGCAGGCGCACCACCTCGTCGTAGAAGGACGGCGCGTCGAGCAAGGCGCGAATCGCTTTCATCGCTTCGGGCCGTTGCGTATGAAGCGTCAGCATTTCCCCGTGCTTGTTGCCGAGCAGAAATTCGAGTTCGCGATACTGGAACGACTGAAACCCCGACGAACCGCCGAGGTACGGCCGCATCGACGTGTATTCGGAAGGCGTCAGCGTTGCCAGTACGTCCCACGCCTGAACGAGCTGCTCGAAGATGCGCGACACGCGCGCCAGCATCTTGAACGCGCGCGGCAGCTCGTCGCGATGCACGGCGGCGAGCGCGCCGCGCAGTTCGTGGAGCGCGAGCTTGAGCCATAGCTCGCTTGTCTGATGCTGGATGATGAACAGCATCTCGTTGGAGTCGGGCGACAGCGGGTGCTGCGCGGACAGCAGCGTATCGAGCGACAGGTAGTCCGAATAGGTCATCGATCTGGGCGCATCGCCGGCTTTGTCGGCCTCCCGGCCGGCGTCCTCGCCGGTGCGGTTGCCGTTATCGTTGCCGTCGCCTGCAGCCATATGCGGCGCATGCGGACTACGCTGTGCATGCGGACCGGGCTGCACGTGCGGCTCGCGCGGGCGCTCGTCGTCCTGCAGCTTCATCGGGTCGGTGACCATCGTATGCTCCTTGACTGCCGCCTGGACTTGCCGCTTGATTTGCCTCGCTGCGCTACCTGCCCGTTCACGTCACCGCGGTGCGCTGGGCGAATTCCGCGGCCCGCCAGGTTTCGTTCGCGAGCACGTCGCGCAGCGTCTCGACTGCGTCCCATACATCGACGTAGCGTGTGTAGAGCGGCGTGCAGCCGAAGCGCAGCACTTGCGGCTCGCGATAATCGCCGATCACGCCGCGCGCGATCAGCGCCTGCATCACTTCATAGCCGTTCGGATGCGCGAAGCTCGCCTGCGAACCGCGCTGCGCATGCTCGCGCGGCGTGATCAGACGCAACGGAAACTCATCGCAGCGCGCTTCGACGAGTTCGATAAAGAGGTCGGTCAACGCCAGCGATTTGCGGCGAATCTCGCGCATGTCCGTTTGCAGGAACACGTCGAGGCCGCATTCGACGAGCGCCATCGAGACGATCGGCTGCGTGCCGCTCAGAAAGCGGCCGATGCCGTCCTCGGGTTCGAAAACCGGGTTCATCGCGAACGGCGTGCGGTGTCCCCACCAGCCGGAGAGCGGCTGTGCGAAGACATTCTGATACCGGTGCGGCACCCAGACGAACGCGGGCGAACCGGGACCGCCGTTCAGGTACTTGTACGTGCAGCCGACCGCGCAGTCCGCGCCGACGCCGTTCAGATCGAGCGGTACCGCGCCGGCCGAATGCGCGAGGTCCCAGAGCGCGAGCGCGCCTTTCTGGTGAATCAGTTGCGTGATCCCGGCCATATCGTGCATATAGCCGCTGCGGTAGTTGACGTGAGTCAGCATCGCGACCGCGGTGTCCGGTTGCAGCGCGGCTGCCAGTTCGGACGGATCGTCGATCAGACGCAGCTCGTACGCGCCATCGAACTGCGCGACGAGGCCTTGCGCGATATACAGATCGTTCGGGAAGTCGCCGCGCTCGGCGACGATCACGCGCCGTGTCGGATCGCGTTGCTGCTGAAAACGCAAGGTGGCCGACAGCAGCTTGAACAGGTTCACCGAAATCGAATCGGTGACGACGATTTCGTTGTGCGCGGCGCCGACCAGCGGCGCAAGCTTGTTGCCAAGGCGCTTCGCGAGCGCAAACCAGCCCGCCGTGTTCCAGCTGCGCACGAGTCCTTCGCCCCATTCGGCCGCGATCACGACCTGCGCGCGCTGCGCGGCGGCCGCGGGCGGCACGCCAAGCGAATTGCCGTTCAGATAGATCGTGTCGGCGGCGAGCGCAAACTGCGCGCGCAGGGGCGCGAGCGGATCGGTGGCGTCGAGGGCTACGGCTTCGTCTCGGGTATTCATTGTGGATCCGTCCGTCACGGTCGGTCGCATCGATGGGCAACCGGTTCGTCAGTCATGCGGGTTCCGGCGCGATGCGCGGTTCAGCGCACGCAGCACGGCACGTACCGGACTCGCATCGAGCGTCGTCAATTTGAGCGGCAGCGCAATCAGCTCGTAGTCGCCCGCTTCGACATCGTCGAGCACGATGCCTTCGAGAATCGCCATGCCGTGTGCGCGCACGCGCAAGTGCGCGTCCATCGTTCTGGAGTCTTGCGGATCGAGCGACGGGGTGTCGATGCCGATCAACCTGACGCCATGCGCGGCCAGCAGATCGATCGTCGCCGGTGCAACCGCGCAGAACGCACTGTCCCATTCGTGCAGCGGCGCGTGCGCATAAGTACGCAGCAACACGCGGGCCGGGACGTCGCCGAGCGCCGCCTGAACGTGTTCCGGCGTGACGAGCGGCGCCGCGCCGATGCACTGGATCACGCGACACGGACCGAGATACGCATCAAGCGGAACCTCGCCGATTGCCGCGCCTTCGGGGTCGTAGTGCAGCGGCGCATCGGTATGCGCGCCGGTATGCGGCGACAGCGTCAGCCGTGCGACGTTGACGGGCGAACCTGCTTCCATGCGCCAGACCCGTTCGATGCCGACCGGCGTGTCGCCGGGCCAGACGGGCGTGGTCACATCGACAGCAGGCGTGATGTCCCACAATGCGCGGCTGCCACGGAGTTTTTTTGCTGTCGTATCCATGATCTTGATGATAGGCTGGCCCGCACGAAATAGGGTTGCGAAAAAAACTCGTTATTTCCGCTTGTTTGGAACATAATTTGGCAAGGACGGGAAAGGGAGACCGAAAATGAACGCGATCTCGCTCGACGCCACCGATTGCCGTATCTTGACGGTGCTTCAGCACGAAGGACGAATCAGCAATCTCGATCTGGCGGAGCGGATATCGCTGTCGCCGTCTGCCTGTTTGCGGCGTTTGCGCCTGCTCGAAGAACAGGGCGTCATCGAACGCTATCGCGCGTGCCTCAATCGCGAAGTGCTCGGCTTCGAACTCGAAGCTTTCGTGCAGGTGTCCATGCGCAACGAGCAGGAAAACTGGCACGAGCGTTTCGCGGAAGCGGTGCGCGAATGGCCCGAGGTGATCGGCGCGTTCGTCGTGACGGGCGAGACGCATTATTTACTGCACGTGCTCGCGCATCATCTCAAACACTATTCGGATTTCGTGCTGACGCGCCTTTACAAGGCGCCGGGCGTGCTCGATATCCGCTCGAATATCGTGCTGCAGACGCTAAAAGAAGATTCAGGCGTGCCGGTCAGCCTGCTGCCGGGCGTGAAGACCTAGCGCGAGCGGCGCCGTCGCGCACTTACAGCGGCTTGAGCGTATGGAATTCGCCGTTCTGGAACACGAGCGGTCCCGCCTGCCGCGAATCGTCGCGCACGCCGCAGCGTTCCACCTCGCCGACGAAAATCACATGGTCGCCTTCTTCATAACGGCTGCGGTTATGGCACTCGAACCACGCCAGCGCGCCGTCCAGCACCGGCATGCCGCTATCGCCGGCCGCATGCGAGACACCCTCGAACCGATCGCCCTTTAGCGTCGCGAAGCGTTTGCACAGATCCAGTTGCGATGCGGCGAGCACATTGACGACATAATGGCTATTCGTGCGGAACACTGGCATCGACGCCGAGCGCGTGGCCAGACTCCAGAGCACGAGCGGCGGCGACAACGAGACCGAGTTGAACGAGCTGGCGGTAATGCCGATGAGCGCGCCTGTTGGCGCGCGAGTCGTGACGACGGTGACGCCGGTGGCGAATTCGCCTAATGCGCTGCGAAACGCGGCGGCGTCGAAATTGGGCGGCACGGCGCGTTTCATCGGTTCGGGAACTCCCGCGGTGTTTGCGCCTCGCGAGCGGTGTGTTCCGCGTGAATGGAAAAAACTGGATTGAAGGTCATGTAGATTTTCGGCGAATTGGCCCAATTTTAGCGGAATCGCGCGGCCTCCCGCCAAGGCCCTACGATTGCGTGGCAAGCTTTCGTGCGGCGGATTGCGTGTGTGGAACAGTTGGTGCATCAGTGGCAAGACAGAATTCGATCAAGGAGCGAGCAGCATGAGTCAGTCAGTCGAAACCGCCACGCTAGGCGGCGGATGTTTCTGGTGTCTCGAAGCGGTCTATCTCGACGTCGACGGCGTCGTCTCGGTGGAGTCCGGTTACGCGGGCGGCCACGTCGACCATCCGTCGTACGAACAGGTGTGCGACGGCGATACGGGCCACGCGGAAGTCGTGAAGGTCGAGTTCGATCCGTCGAAGATCAGTTATCGCGAGGTTCTGGATATTTTCTTTGCGATTCACGATCCGACGCAGTTGAACCGCCAGGGTAACGATGTCGGTACGCAGTACCGGTCGGTGATTTTTACGCACTCCGATGCGCAGCGCGATACCGCGTTGCAGACGATTCGCCAGATCGGCGCGGAAGGCATTTACGACGGCCAGCTCGTCACGCAGGTGCTGCCGTTAGACGGCAATTACTGGCCGGCCGAGGCCTATCATCAGAACTATTTCGCACAGCATCCGAATCAGGGTTATTGCTCGTTTGTCGTCGCGCCGAAAGTCGCGAAATTCCGGCAGAAGTTCGTGCACCGGATCAAGAGCAGCCGCGTGTAAGTGCAAGCGGGCGCGCGTCGTTTCGAGGCGCGCGTGCTGCGTTGATCCCGCGTTGTTGCATCACGCGCCGGCGGTGGCCGGCGCAGCGCTTTCCGCGGTGTTTTGCGCTGTTCTTTCCGCTGTTCTTTCCGCTGTTCTTTCTTCTCGCAGCCGCACACATGCGGCTGCGATTTCGCGCCCGAGCTCGATGCAGCTCAGCGGCGCCGAACCCTCCGCCTTGTTGTTTACCGCGATCAGCACCGGCTGGCCCGCGGTCGC
Organism: Paraburkholderia sp. SARCC-3016; assembly: GCF_031119615.1. Lineage (NCBI taxonomy): Bacteria > Pseudomonadati > Pseudomonadota > Betaproteobacteria > Burkholderiales > Burkholderiaceae > Paraburkholderia > Paraburkholderia sp. SARCC-3016. Next base: position 215,435 of record NZ_JAVHZD010000001.1, read on the forward strand.
GTAGCGCGCCGCGAGTTCGGCGAGCGCCGTGCGCGTGGCCGGGTCTTCGTCGACGAGTTTGTCGAACGGGTCGTATTTGGCCTTCGCCTGTTCGTACTTGAAGCCGCTGTGCAGGCTCCAGCGCACGATCAGCGGGCCGGCCGGCATTTCATCGAGCAGCGCGAGCGCGGCCGCCTGCCGCAGCGTGTCCGGCATTCGCGCGTGCAAGCCGACGCAATAGCGGACGCCCGCCGCTTTCAGCATGCGGATAAAGCGCGGCGTCAGCAGGCATGCGTCGCGGATTTCGACTGCATAGCAACCGCCTTCGGGCAGCACCGGCAGCGCGGCAAAAAATGCGGCAAGCCGCTCGATCAGTTCCGCCGGCTGCGCGAGCATCGCATCCGGTAGCGGCGAGAACTGGAACACGAGCGCGCCGGCTTTCGCGCCGAGACCGTCGATGCACGGCCGCACGAATTCATCGGTTGCAAGCTGCGCGTTCAGAAAACATGGGTTCGGCGATACGGGCTCACCGCGTTCGGCGCGCACGGTCGCGTCGGTGACGAGCGCGGGCGCTTTCACGATAAAGCGGAAGTGCTCGGGCACCTGTTGCGCATAGCGCAGGTATTCGGCGAGCGTGAGCGGCGTGTAAAACGAACGGTCGATGCTGACCGTGCGTAGCAGCGGATGCGCGCCGTATGCGGTCAGGCCGTCGCGCGACAGCTTGCTGTTGCTGTAGTCGTCGCCATAGACGATGCCGCGCCAGCCCGGAAACGACCATGTCGATGTGCCGAGATGCACATAAGGCGGTAGTCCGGCGGCGATGGCGATTGTTTCGGCATTGGGTTCGGCGGCGAGTACGCCTTTGGCGCGGGGCTTCCTCGGTTCTGCCGAAGCGGGTTGCCGAGCCGCTTTTGCGCGGTTCGAACGGCCCTCCGTCTCGGCTATCGGCGTTTCAGCCTCGTCACCCCACAACGATGGCGCGGGGTTCTCGCTGGAACGGGTCGAGCGACGAGGGTCGGCTGCACGCGGCGACGACGAATCCGCCGCCGACTCCTCGCGAGCCGAAGCCGAAGCCGAAGCCGATGACGCCGCCGCCGCTGCCGCCGCCGCCGCTTCCGCACGAGCGGGCGCATGGTCCGCCGCTGCGCCGAACATATCGAGCTGGCCGGCAGATACGTTGTCGTCGCGTTCGTGGCCGCGGGGGCGCGCCGGTTCTTCCATCGATCGTTATTGCTCTTGTGCAAGCGCCGGATCGCGTCTACGACGCGTCCGGCGCATCAGATGCTTCACGGTTGCATGAACGGGCATGACGTGAACCGCATCACGCTTGCAAAGCGGTCTACATCAAGGCAACCGGTCAAAGCGGCGTGTCGTAAATATACCGGCGCGACCACGGCAGCGTCTTCGCACTGCGCCCCGCACGTCGGCATATCACCTGGTAAAGCGACACGTCGTCGTGCTCGAACGCATACGAGCAGCCCGCGAGATACACACGCCAGATGCGGAATTTCTCGTCGTCGACGAGTTTCTTCGCCTCGGCCGCTTTCGCCTCGAAGTTCTCGGTCCAGATATCGAGCGTGCGCGCGTAGTGGCGGCGCAGGCTTTCGATGTCGATCGCTTCGATGCCGCCGCGCTGCATCGATTCGAGCACGAGGCCGATATGCGGCAGTTCGCCATCCGGGAATACGTAGCGGTCGATAAATTCGCCGCCGCCCAACGACGTCTCGCCACTGTCCGCATCGCTCGAGGTGATGCCGTGATTCATCGCGACACCGTCTTCGACGAGCAGATCGTGGATCTTTTTGAAGTAGGCGGGCAGATTTTTGCGCCCGACGTGCTCGAACATGCCGACGCTCGTGATGCGGTCGAATTGTCCTTCGACATCGCGATAGTCTTGCAGGCGAATTTCGATCTTGTCCGAGAGGCCCGCGGCCTTCACGCGCTCGGTCGCGAGATCGAACTGGTTCTGCGACAGCGTGACGCCCACGCACTGCGCGCCGAACTTTTGCGCCGCGCGCAGCACGAGCGCGCCCCAGCCACAGCCGATATCGAGCAGCCGCTGGCCCGGCTGCACCTGGATCTTGCGCAGGATGTGGTCGATCTTCTTCAGCTGCGCGGTGCCGAGGTCTTCGTCGCCGTTCTCGAAGTACGCGCACGAGTACACCATGTTCTCGTCGAGCCACAGCTTGTAGAACTCGTTCGATACGTCGTAGTGGTACTGGATCGCCTTCTTGTCCGACGACTTCGTATGATTGAAGTAGCGCGTCACGCGCGCGAGCTTGCTCGTATTCGTGACCGTGCTGCGCGCAAGCGAATAGCCGATGTCGATGACGTCCGAAAGCTTGCCCTCGATGTCGATCTTGCCTTTCACATAGGCCTCGCCGAGATTGTCGAGGCTTGGATCGAGCAGCAGCGGCATGGCCGACGCGCTATTCACTTTCAACGTCACCTGCGGCTCGGTGAACTGGCCGAAGTCGTGTTTCTGTCCGTCCCAAAGCACGAGACGGGCGGGCAGGTTGGATGTTGTCCGCACTTCGTCGACCCACTGCGCGAGCTTCTTTTCCCAGAACATGCGATCTCTCCGTATCCTATGAATCAAAGCAAAGCCTGCCGAATCGGCCAACGCCTGCGGGATGCCGTGCAACTTGCGCGGCCGTGAGCGCGATCCGGACGGCGTATGCGGCTGCTTGCAAATACTTGCAGCCGCGCCCTCTTGCCGGTATTGCCGGTCTTACTATGTAAAGCTTGAGATCAGGACGACATCACGGCCACATGCGCGGCCACATGCGCGGCCACATGCGCGGCCACATGCGCGGCCACATGCGCGGCCACCTTCGCGGCCACCTTCGCGGTCGTATTCATGGCGCGAGGCGAGCGATGCGCCAGGCGCCGCTGCCGTCGCGCGTATAGCGCATCCGGTCGTGCAGCCGCGAAGGCCGGCCTTGCCAGAATTCGATCGCTTCGGGCACCACGCGATAGCCACCCCAGTGCGGCGGGCGCGGCGGATGGTCGCCATATCGCGCGATAATTTCGCGTTCGCGGGCCTCGAGTGCGGCGCGGCTTTCAATTTCCTGACTTTGTTCCGATGCCCATGCGCCAATTCGCGATTCGAGCGGCCGCGACGCGTAATACGCATCGCTCTCCGCTGCGCTCGTCATTTCGACGCTGCCCTCGATGCGCACCTGGCGCTCGAGCTCGATCCAGTGGAACAGCAGGCTCGCGCGCGGGTTATCCGCGATCTCGCGCCCTTTGCGGCTCTCGTAATTGGTGAAGAAGACGAACCCGCGCGAATCGACGCCTTTGATCAGAACGATACGTGCCGACGGATGGCCGCGCGAGTCGACGGTGGCGAGCGTCATCGCATTCGGCTCGGGCAACTGGGCCTTGATCGCTTGAGCAAACCACTTTTCGAACTGGCGGATCGGGTTGCGATCCAGATCGGCTTCGTCCAGCGAGCCGAGTGAATAGTTTTTTCGAAGTTCAGCAAGTGAGCTCATGTTGTTATGCAAGCGCTACAGTGGGGCCAGTATAGCGAAGGACGCATTTTCTTGTAGCCAACCCGATCAATAAGTCTGTTTACTGTGGCGCGGAAATGATCGGTAAAACCGGGCGTTCGCGAAGGCGCGACCGCCGACGCGATACGAGCCGCTGCGTCGCATCGGCACATCCGCGGCTGGACTGGCCAGCGCAGCAGCGGGGCACGGAAATCGGCCATTGCCCGATCAGGCAGAATAGAGCCTTCGCGCGCTTTTGCGTATGTTTTGGCCTTCGTTTTCGCGCCGGCTTTTGCTTCCATGAGCCGGCGCAGTTTGCCTAATCTCAAGCCGATCATGTCAGCCTCTCACGTCGCCGCGCCTATCGATGTTACTACCAGCCACACCGGTGTTGAAGCCGATCGCGCGCGGCGCTTCGGCGGCATTGCGCGGCTCTACGGCGCGCCGGCGCTTGCGGCATTCGAGCGCGCGCATGTGGCGGTGATCGGCATCGGCGGCGTGGGGTCGTGGGCTGTCGAGGCGCTCGCGCGCAGCGCGATCGGCACGCTGACGCTCGTCGATCTCGACAACGTCGCCGAAAGCAATACGAACCGGCAGATTCACGCGCTCGACGGCAACTACGGCAAGCCGAAGGTCGATGCGATGGCCGAGCGCATCGCGCTGATCGATCCGCAATGCGACGTGCGCGTGATCGAAGACTTTATCGAACCCGACAATTTCGACAAGGTGCTGGGCGGCGGCTTCGATCATGTGATCGACGCGATCGACAGCGTGCGGACCAAAACCGCGCTGATCGCATGGTGCGTCGAGCGTGGACAGCCGCTCATCACGGTAGGCGGGGCGGGCGGGCAACTCGACCCGACGCGCATTCGCATCGACGACCTCGCGCAGACCATTCAGGATCCGCTGCTGTCCAAGGTGCGCGCGCAATTGCGCAAGCAGCACGGCTTTCCGCGCGGGCCGAAGGCGAAGTTCAAGGTCAGCGCCGTCTATTCGGACGAGCCGCTGATCTACCCGGAAGTCGCCGTTTGCGATATCGACGAAGAAGCCGAGCATGTCGCGACGTCGCCGGGGCATGCAGGGCCGGTTGGGCTCAACTGCGCGGGATTCGGCTCGAGCGTTTGCGTGACCGCGAGCTTTGGGCTCGCGGCCGTTTCATATGTACTGCGCGCGATTGCGCAGCGGGTTGCGGTTTAACCGGCAGCTCGAGCCGCTGCTTAAGTGTTGAGAAGGCCGCGCGGCGAAATCAGAACAGCGACGCGCTGAGCTTGCGCCGCCACTTCGCCACCAGCTCCGGGTTGTGTGCCGCGAGATCGAACACCGACAGCATCGTCTTGCGGCCGATGTCCTCGCGGAAGTTGCGATCGCGTTTGACGATCTCAAGCAACTGTTCCAGCGCCCCTTCGTATTTATGGCGCGCGATAAATGCGCTCGCCAGATCGAAGCGCGCTTCGAGATCGTCCGGATGCTCGGCCACTTTCGTTTCGAGCGCATCGGTTGGCGGCAGGTCGGCTGCGGCGTCGAGCGCATCGAGGCGCGTCTTGATCGCGTTGAAGCGCGCATCGATGCCCTGCGTCGTTTTCGGCGACAGCAGGCCGATCTGCTGTTTCGCTTCGTCGACGCGGCTGTCCGCGAGCAGCAGCTCGATCAGGTCCATGCGCGCGTCTTCAAAGCCCGGATCTAGCGCGAGCGCCTCTTTAAGGAAATCGTAAGCCGTGTCGCGTTGGCCTTCCGCAACAGCCGCAGCGGCGGCGGCGCGCGCCGCTTCTGCGCCGTTCGGCACGAGCCGGTCGAGGAACGCGCGCAACTGGCCTTCGGGCAGCACGCCGATAAACTGATCGACGGGGCGGCCATCGGCGAACGCCACGACGTGCGGGATGCTGCGCACCTGGAAGTGCGCGGCGAGTTCCTGATTTTCGTCGACGTTGACCTTCACGAGCTTCCATTTGCCGTCATATTCGGCTTCGAGCCGCTCGAGCATCGGGCTCAAGCTCTTGCAAGGCCCGCACCATGGCGCCCAGAAGTCGACCAGCACCGGCACGAGCGTCGAACCGGCGATTACGTCTTTTTCGAAAGTGGCCAGCGTGGTGTCCATCGCATCCTCGTCGTCAAACTGTTCAGCAGGTTAATCGGGCGCATGAAACGGGCGCGTGAAACGGGCGCATGAAAATGCGGGAATTAATTGTAGGCAAAAAGCGCCGATTCAAGATCGTATGACTAGCAAGCGGCTTGCCTTGCCGCGTTCGGAGACAGGTTCCAGCGCCGCTTGCGCTCATCCAGGCTTACTTCCTCACCGGCAGCGGAATCCATTCGGTTTCGCCGGGCACCTGGCCCATTTGCTGATTCGTCCACGCCTCTTTCGCGCGTTCTATCTTGTCGCGCGAGCTCGAGACGAAATTCCATTCGATAAAGCGCTCGCCTTCGAGTTTGTCGCCGCCGAGCAGCATGACGGTCGCGCCGTCGCGGCTCGCGAGCGTTACCGTCTCGCCGGGCGCGAGCACGGCCATCTGCTCCGGTTCGAGCGGTGTGCCGTCGATCGACAGATCGCCTTCGACGAGATAGACGCCGCGTTCGTCGTGTTCGGGCTCGAGCGCAAGCGCACCGCCAGGCGCGAAGCGCGCCGCGACGTACAGCGTGCCCGAGAACGTGCGCGCAGGCGCGGTGTGGCCGAACGCGGTGCCGGCAATCACGCGCAGCGTCACGCCGTTGCGCTCGAACTCCGGCAGCGTATGCGCCGCATGATGCTCGAATGACGGCGCGCAGTCTTCGTCGGCGAGCGGCAGCGCGACCCAGGTCTGAATGCCGTGCACGCGCGAGCCGCGTGCGCGTTCTTCGTCGGGCGTGCGTTCCGAATGAACGATGCCGGCGCCGGCCGTCATCCAGTTGACGTCGCCTGGCACGATCTTCTGTTCCGAGCCGATACTGTCGCGATGCATGATCGCGCCGTCGAACAGATAGGTGACGGTGGCGAGTCCGATATGCGGATGCGGACGCACATCGAGGCCGGTGCCGGCCGGCAGCGTAGCCGGGCCCATGTGATCGAAGAAGATGAACGGGCCGACGAGCCGTGCGGCCATTGCGGGCAGCACGCGGCGCACGGCGAGGTTGCCGATATCGCGCAAGTGGGGCTTCAGAACCGCTTTGATCGATGAGGACATGGTGACGGACGCTCGGTCAGGGGGGCGGGATGGTCATTCTACTGCCCGAGGTTCCATCACGCAGGCATCGCGTGCGTCGGCATGCGCCGCTTCGCGCTTACGTCATCCGGCTCTTCGCGAGCGGCGGGTTCGCCGCGAAATAGCGTTTGATGCCGTTCATGATCGCGTTTGCCATGCGGTCGCGATACGCGTCGTCATTGAGGCGCCGCTCTTCGTCCGGGTTGCTGATGAATGCGGTCTCGACGAGGATCGACGGAATATCGGGCGCCTTCAGCACCGCAAACCCGGCCTGCTCGACCGAGCCCTTGTGCAGCTTGTTGACCTCGCCGACTTCCTTCAGCACGAAGGTGCCATAGCGCAGCGAATCGCGAATCTGGGCAGTGGTCGACATATCGAAGAGTGCGCGGTTCACGGCCGCGTCGGTCGACTTGATATTGATGCCGCCGATCTGGTCCGACGAGTTCTCCTTGTTCGCCATCCAGCGCGCCGCGGCGCTCGATGCACCGTGCTCCGACAGCGCGAACACCGATGAACCGTGTGCTTCGGGCGTCGTAAACGCGTCGGCGTGAATCGACACGAAGAGGTCCGCGCCGACGCGCCGCGCCTTCTGCACGCGTACGTTGAGCGGCACGAAGAAGTCCTGGTCGCGCGTCATCATTGCGCGCATGTTCGGCTGCGCGTCGATCTTCGCGCGCAGCTTCTTCGCGATATCGAGCGCGACGTGCTTCTCGTACGTGCCGCCGCCGCCGATCGCGCCCGGATCTTCGCCGCCGTGGCCGGGGTCGATCGCGACCGTCAGCAGCCGCACGGTGTTGCTCTTGCCCTTCGGCGTGGTGAAGGTGTAGGTGTCCTCGGCGTCGCTGTCCGCGCCGTTGTCGTCGTTGCGCGCGAGGGCCGATGGCGGCTGCGCCGGCTTCGCGTGCGGTGCGGGTGTCGGTGCCGGGTTGATGCGGGCCTGCGCCTGCGCTTGAGTGCGCGGCGCGAGCGGCGCGCCAGGCGCCGCGGACGGTCCCGAAGGCGCGGGCGTGTCGTTCTGCGCGTACTTCTGGAAGAACGCGTCGCTGTTGTCCGCCGAGGCGGGCGGCGACGACGGACCGTTCAGCGTCGCATTCGGCGGCGCGCTTTGCTCCTGCAGACGCTGCTCCTTGCGTTCGGTCTGCGCGAGCAGATCCATCAGCGGATCGGGCGCGACGGCCGGGTACAGGTCGAACACGAGCCGGTACTTGTACGAGCCGACCGGCGTCAGCGTAAAGACTTGCGGCTTCACCGAGCCCTTGAGGTCGAACACCATCCGCACGACATGCGGTTGATACTGACCGACGCGCACCGATTGAATTTGCGGATCGTTCGGCGCGATCTTCGACACGAGGTCTTTCAGCGCCTGGTCGAGGTCGAGACCGTTCAGATCGACGACGAGCCGGTCCGGGCCTTGCAGCAATTGCTGGCTCGTCTGCAGCGGCTGGTCCGATTCGATCGTCACGCGCGTGTAGTCGCGCGCGGGCCAGACGCGCACGCCGAGCACCGAGCTTGCCCATGCGAGGCGCGGCGCCGATACCGAGAGGCCCAGTACGAGGGTCGAGGCGCCGGCACGCAGAATCTGGCGACGCCGCCAGTTGTGCGTAGCGGTGGCGGCGGATTCGATCGAGCGGAACGGTTTGATCAACATCTTTCGAGACATGCTTTTCCTGGTTCGCTATACGCCCGGGCGGTCAACCTGCGTCCGTCGCCTTCCACTTCGAGCGAGAAGACGAGATCCGGCACACCGAGCAAAGCGCCTGCACGCTGCGGCCATTCGACGAGACAGATCGCGCCGCTGTCGAAATATTCGCGAAAGCCCGCATCGGCCCATTCGGCCGGATCGTTGAAACGGTACAGATCGAAGTGATAGACCGCGAGTTCCCTGCCGGCATTGCCGCTGGGCTCTGCGCTGGACCCCGTGTCGGGCAATTCGACCGTATAAGGCTCGACGAGCGTATAGGTCGGGCTGCGTACGCGGCCGGTGTGACCGAGTGCGCGAAGCGTGGCGCGCACGAGCGTGGTCTTGCCGGCGCCGAGGTCGCCGATCAGTTGCACCTGCAAACCCTTGAACGCGTGCTTGCCTATGCGCCGTTCGCTGCGCACGGCTTCGAGCGCGCGCGCGAATCGTTCGCCGAACGTCGCGGTAGCGGCTTCGTCCGCGAGCATCGTGGTGCGCTCGAGCAGGACGTCGGCAGCAGGCAGTGTCGCGTGATCGGGTTGAACGGGCATTCTCGTAAAATGACGTGATGGACCGAAGCCAGCAGCATCCCGTTTCCGGCACGCCCGACTCCACCGGCGGCCCGCGCGCGACACATCGTCTTCCACATCCTTTCGATGCAGCCGATGAAGCCGCGCTGGCTGCGCTCGCGTCGCGCATCAAGACGTGGGGACGCGAGCTGGGTTTCGGCGAGGTGGGTATCAGCGATACGAACCTCGCGGATGCCGAAGCGGGCCTCGCGGCATGGCTTCACGCGGGCTGGCACGGCGAGATGGATTATATGGCCAAACATGGGATGAAACGTGCACGGCCTGCCGAGCTTGTGGCCGGAACGCTACGCGTGATTACCGCGCGAATGGCTTATTTGCCTGCTTCGACAGATGCCGGAAAGGGCGGTGAAAGCGGCGGTGAAAACGGGTACGTCAGCGCCGAACCGGCCGGTGCTGCGGGTCGAACACCGAGCGTGACGCTCAGCGGGAAACAGCGCGCAGCAGTGCCAGGCGAGCCTGACTGGCGCAGTCGCGAGTACGCACGCCTTGCCGATCCGGCGGCGGCCGTCGTGTCGATCTACGCGCGCGGCCGCGACTATCACAAGGTGATGCGTAACCGTCTGCAGCAACTGGCGGAACGCATCGAGGCCGAAATCGGTCCTTTTGGTTTTCGCGTGTTCACCGATTCGGCGCCCGTGCTCGAGGTCGAACTCGCGCAAAAAGCCGGCGTCGGCTGGCGCGGCAAGCATACGCTGCTGTTGCAGCGCGACGCGGGGTCGCTGTTCTTTCTCGGCGAGATCTATGTCGATCTGCCGCTGCCGACCGACGCGCAAAGCGCGCCCGAGCGCGCGCCGCAGACCGCGGGTGCGCATTGCGGCCACTGCGCGCGCTGCATCGAGGCGTGCCCGACCGGCGCGATCGTCGGACCGTACAAGGTCGATGCGCGACGCTGCATCTCGTATCTGACGATCGAACTGAAGGGCAGTATTCCCGAGGATTTGCGGCCGCTGATCGGCAATCGTGTTTACGGCTGCGACGACTGCCAGCTCGTGTGTCCGTGGAACAAGTTCGCGAAGGCGGCGCCGGTCGCGGATTTCGATGTGCGGCACGGGCTCGAACGCGCCTCGTTGACCGAGCTGTTCGGCTGGAGCGCGGCCGATTTCGATACGCGGATGCAAGGCAGCGCGATTCGACGGATCGGCTACGAATGCTGGCTGCGCAATCTCGCGGTCGGCATGGGCAATGCGCTGCGTGCGGACCCGGCCACGCTTGCGCCGCATGTGCGTGCCGGTATTGTCGATGCGCTGCGCGGCCGCGCCGAAGATTCCTCGCCGCTCGTGCGCGAGCACGTGCAATGGGCGCTGGAGGCGGCGTAGCGTGTCGAGGCTCGCGAGCGGTGGAAGGGCCGAAGCGTGCGAGGGTCGCTGTCGCGTGCCGGCGCGCTCGCGCATGATGCGCGTAACAGGCGCGGCATTCAGGAGGAAACGTTCATCATGTACAACGCTGTGATCGATGCACCGTTCGGCAAGATCGGCATTCGTGTCGAAGCAGGCCATGTGCGCCAGATCGTCTATCTGCCGGCCTCCGAGCAAACCGTCGAGCCCGACACGGCGCTCGCGAAGGAAGCGGTCAGGCAGATCGAGCGGTATCTCGAGCGCGCCTCGGCGACATTCGACTTGCCGCTCGCCGCGCGTGGCACGGCGTTCCAGCAGCGCGTGTGGCGGGGCATCAGCGCGATTCCGCCCGGTGCCGTGCTGACCTACGGACAGCTCGCGAAAGAGATCGGCAGCGTGCCGCGCGCAGTCGGCCAGGCCTGCGGGTCGAACCCGCACCCGATTGTCATTCCGTGCCATCGAGTGGTTGCGTCGGGCGGCATCGGCGGCTTTGCGCATCACGGCGACGATGGCTATTACCGCAAGGTCAAGCGCTGGCTGCTTGCTCACGAAGGCGTGAGTGACCTATGAGCGACGCCGTAACCACCGACTCGACGGGCGCCCCGGTGGCATCGCCATTGTTCCAGTCGAGCAGCGCCTCGATCGATGCGTTCTGCGACGCGTTGTGGCTCGAGCATGGCCTGTCGCGTAACACGCTCGATGCGTATCGGCGCGATTTGCGATTGTTCGCCGAATGGCTCGCGGCGACGCGCAGTGCCTCGCTCGACACGGCCGGCGAGGCCGACCTGACCGCCTATAGCGCGGTACGCCAGAAAGACAAGTCGACTTCCGCGAACCGGCGCCTGTCGGTATTCCGGCGCTACTACGCGTGGGCGGTGCGCGAGCATCGCGCGTCCGCCGATCCGACGCTGCGCATCCGTTCGGCAAAACAACCGCCGCGTTTTCCGTCGACGCTGACCGAAGCGCAGGTCGAGGCGCTGCTCAGTGCACCCGATATCGATACGCCGCTTGGTTTGCGCGACCGCACGATGCTCGAGCTCATGTATGCGAGCGGCTTGCGCGTGACCGAGCTCGTCACGTTGAAGACCGTCGAGGTCGGTCTCAACGAGGGCGTCGTGCGTGTGTTGGGCAAGGGTGCGAAAGAGCGGCTGATTCCATTCGGCGAAGAGGCGCACGGCTGGATCGAGCGGTATCTGCGCGATGCGCGGCCGGCGCTGCTGGGCGCGCGCCCGGCCGATGCGCTCTTCGTCACGGCGCGCGCGGAGGGCATGACGCGCCAGCAGTTCTGGAACATCATCAAGCGCCATGCGGCGGCGGCCGGTGTGCATGCGCCGCTGTCGCCTCATACGTTGCGACACGCGTTCGCGACGCATCTGCTGAATCACGGAGCGGACTTGCGCGTCGTGCAGCTGCTGCTCGGGCATACCGATATTTCGACGACGCAGATTTATACGCACGTCGCGCGCGAGCGGTTGAGGTCGCTGCATGCGGCGCATCATCCGCGAGGGTGAGCGGGTGGTGCCGGGTCGTGCCGGGTCGTGCCGGGGGAGCAGGTGGCGCGCGCGTCGGTCTTGCCTACGCCAGTTCGCGCAGCTTGTGCTTCAGTATCTTGCCTGTCGATGCCGCGGGCAGCGCATGGAGCAGCTTGACTTCGGCAGGCCGCTTATATGGCGCAAGCCGCGTTCCGCACCATTCGACCAGTTGCTCCGGCCACACGCGCGCGCCGGCCGCCAGTTCGACGAACGCAACCACTTCTTCGTTACCATCGGCCGCCGGTCGGCCGATCACCGCCGATTGCACGACATCCGGATGCGCGTTCAACACCTGCTCGACTTCCGCCGGATAGACGTTGAAGCCCGAGCGGATGATCAACTCCTTGCTGCGCCCGACGATATGCAGTGCGCCGTCGGCGTCCTGCCGCGCGAGGTCGCCGGTTTTGAGCCAGCCATCGTCGGTGATGACGGCGCGCGTCAGGGCGGCGTCGCGATAGTAGCCGAGCATCACGTTTGGGCCGCGCACCCATAGCTCGCCGATTTCGCCGCTCGCGGCATCGATCCCATCGGACGACATCAAGCGCACGGCGATACCTGGAATCGGCGGGCCGACCGAGCAATCGGCGCGCGGTGCATCGAGCATCGTTTGCGCGACGGTCGGGCTGGTCTCGGTCAACCCGTAACCGTTGTGCAGCGCGACGCCGTACACATTTTCGACGCGCGCTTTCAAAGCCGCATCGAGCGGCGAGCCGCCCGAGTACGCAAAGCGCAAGCGCGGCGCGCGCCACGGCAGGCGTTGTGTCTGCAGATACTCGAGCAGTTTTGCATGCATCGCAGGCACGCCCTGGAAGATCGAGATGCGTTGTTCCGCGAGCGCGTGATGCACGGCCTGCGGCGCGAAGCGTGGCGCGAGCCGCAAGGTGGCCCCTGCGTACAGGCTGCCGAGGCACACGGATGCGAGCCCATACACATGCGAGATCGGCAGTACCGTGTACACCACGTCGCCTGGACCGACGCGGCGCTGCGTGCTCGACATCGCCGCGATAAAAAGCAGATTTCGATGCGACAGCATCACGCCCTTCGGCGCGCCCGTCGTGCCGGTGGTGTAAATCAGCGCCGCGCATTGACGTTCTGCCGCGGATTCCAAAGGCTCGGCCGACGCAGTTGCATCGAGTGTGAACGACCACGCGCCGATATCGGTTTCAAGCACCGATGCGCGTTGCGCACCGCAGCGCTGCGCGTGCCGCCCGGCATCGGGCGACAGGTCCGTCGCGAACGCAATCAGGCGCGGCCTCGCATGTGCGACGATCGCATCGAGTTCCGCCGGCGCGAGCCGCGCGTTGCATGGCAGCGCCCAGGCGTCGAGTTGCGCTGCCGCGAACAGCAGCACGATTTGCGTAGTGCAGTTTTCGGCGACGATCATCACGCGGTCGCCGCCGCGCACGCCGAGTTCGCGCAAGCGTGCGGCCGCTTCGTTCGTGGCGGCGGTCAGTTGCGCATAGGTAAGACGCCGCCCATCTTCGATCAGCGCCAGATGCTCAGGGTCGCGTGCGGCACCGCGCGCCGGAATGTCGGCGATGCGCGCAGGCAGCGATGCGACGAGCGCCGTGGCATCGATAGCGACCTTCACGGGTGCCTGATGTGGGGCGGTCGTCCCTGATGCAGACGCGGACGGCGGGTGCGGCGAATGACTCAATGCGGATCTCCTTGCGGCGAGGCGGATAGGGCAGGGACAGCTGGGAAACACCAGCGGCCCTTCATCATTCCACCGACGAATCGCGGAAAATCGTGCCATAGGCGCCAAGACCGCACAATCCTGGCCATTCGGCAGATGGCGCGTCACGGCAGACCGACATTACAATCCCCCGGATGAGCAAATCCAGACACGTGTCCGAGACGCCCGCGACGCAGTTCCTGCGTCGCCACGGCGTTGAATTCGGCGAGCATCCCTATGAATACGTCGAGCATGGCGGCACGGGGGAATCGGCGCGTCAGCTTGGCGTCGACGAGCATCACGTCGTGAAGACGCTCGTGATGGAAGACGAGCACGCGAAGCCGCTGATCGTGCTAATGCACGGAGACCGCACGGTATCGACGAAAAACCTCGCGCGGCAGATCGGGGCGAAGCGCGTCGAGCCATGCAAGCCCGACGTCGCGAACCGGCACTCGGGGTATCTGATTGGCGGTACCTCACCGTTCGGCACGCGCAAGACGATGCCGGTCTACGTCGAGTCGTCCATTCTGGAACTGGAGCAGATATGGATCAACGGTGGGCGGCGTGGGTTTCTCGTCAGTATCGAGCCGTCGGTGGTGACCAGATTGCTTCGCGCGCAGCCGGTGCAGTGCGCGAGCGTCGATTGAGCAGCGCGGACCACGCATGCGCGTTCCGCTCGAGCAGACCGCCGCTGCGAGCTTCGGTAGAATGTGCGCCGTCCCGAATGCGGGGCATCGCGCTTTGTCATTCCTAAATGAGTTTCGACATGGAAAACCTGATTGTCGCCGTGGTGGCCTATCTGATCGGCTCGGTGTCGTTTGCCGTGATCGTGAGCGCGGCGATGGGGCTCGCCGACCCGCGCTCATACGGCTCCGGCAACCCTGGCGCGACGAATGTGCTGCGCACCGGCAACAAGAAGGCCGCGGTGCTCACGCTGATCGGCGATGCGTTCAAGGGCTGGGTAGCCGTGTGGCTCGTCGGACATTTCAGTGCGCGCTTCGGTCTCGACGAGTCGGCCGTCGCAATTGCCGCCATCGCCGTGTTCCTCGGCCATCTCTATCCGGTGTTCTTCCGCTTCAAAGGAGGCAAGGGCGTGGCGACCGCGGCGGGCGTGCTGCTCGCGATCAACCCGATACTCGGCGTCGCGACGCTTCTGACATGGCTCATCGTCGCGTTCTTCACGCGGTACTCGTCGCTCGCGGCCATTTGTGCGGCCGTGTTCGCGCCGCTTTTCGACGGCTTTCTGTTCGGTGCGAACGTAATTGCGCTTGCCGTCGTGGCGATGAGCGCGCTGCTGGTCTGGCGTCATCGTGGGAACATCGCGAAGCTCGTGGCGGGCAAGGAAAGCCGCATTGGCGACAAGAAGAAAGAGGCCGCGGCCGGCGCGGCTGGCGGCACGGGGCCACACAAGCCCTAAACGCACGCCGTGGCGGCGAAGCCCTAACCGTGAAGCCGTGACTTCGAGGCCGCGGCAGGCTGACCGTGCTGCGCGCGCTCAGTCCCGGAAGTTGTTGAAGTCGAGCGGCGTATCCGTCACGTCCTTGCGCAGCATCGCGATCACGCTTTGCAGATCGTCGCGTTTGGCGCCGGTCACGCGCACAGCGTCGCCTTGAATGCTCGCCTGGACCTTGATCTTGCTGTCTTTTACGAGCTTGACGATTTTCTTCGCCAGGTCGCCCGACACGCCTTTCTTGATCGTGATGACCTGCTTGACCTTGTCGCCGCCGATCTTCTCGATCTTGCCGTAGTCGAGGAAGCGCACGTCGACGCTGCGCTTGGCCATCTTGCCGAGCAGCACGTCCTTCACCTGGCCGAGTTTGAACTCGTCGTCGGCATACGCAGTCAGCTCGCGTTCCTTCTGCTCGACGCGTGCATCGGATCCCTTGAAGTCGAAACGCGTCGAAATTTCCTTGTTCGACTGCTCGATCGCATTCTTCACCTCAACCATGTTGGCTTCGCAGACGACGTCGAACGATGGCATCTTTTTCTCCCATAGTGCCGCGGTGCCCCCATGCCGCCCACCGGGCGCACGCGATGCACTCGCTATAATCACGAACCGATGTCATTTTACCGACGCCTTCTGGTTTGCCCAAGTTTGCCCAAGGTTCGCACGTCGCCGTTGTGGCTTTGCATATCGATTTTCGTGGCGGCCAGCCTCGGCGCCGGGTTCATGCCGAAGCGCTCCTGAAGACTTCAACCGTTCCGAAACGCACCTGAAACCGCCCGAAATCCGCCGATATCCGTTAGTCCGACACCTTGCCGATTCCTGCCCCGATGTCTGAAACCGCCTCCGTCCCCGGCTCCGTCCTGTTTCTGGCCGACTATCCGCTGCGCGCGCACAACACCTTCGGCTTCGACGTGCGTGCAAAGCTGGCGTGCCGGATCGAACGCGAGGACCAGTTGCTCGCGGCCGTGCGCGACCCGCGCGCGGCGGGGCTGCCGCGGCTCGTGCTGGGCGGCGGCAGCAATGTCGTGCTGACGCGCGATTTCGCCGGGCTCGTGCTGCTGATCGCGCTGCGCGGCCGGCGCGTCGTGGGTGAAGACGCCGATGCCTGGCTGGTCGAGGCGGCGGCCGGCGAGAACTGGCATGAGTTCGTCGCATGGACGCTCGCGCACGGTTTGCCCGGGCTCGAGAATCTTGCGCTGATTCCCGGCACGGTCGGAGCGGCGCCGATTCAGAACATCGGTGCATACGGGCTCGAAATGGCCGAGCGTTTTGCCTCGCTGCGCGCGGTCGATCTCGCGTCCGGCGAGACCGTCGAAATGGACGCAAGCGCGTGCCGGTTCGGCTATCGCGATAGCTTCTTCAAGCGGGAAGGGCGCGATCGCTTCGTGATCACCTCGGTGAGGTTCCGGTTGCCGAAGGCGTGGACTCCGCGCGCCGGCTATGCCGATGTTGCGCGAGAGCTGGCCGCTCGACAGCACGGCAGTGGCAACGTTTATGGAAGCGCGGCCGCGGCCGCGGACGCTGCCGCTACCACGCCGGGCGCGCAGGCGATTTTCGATGCGGTGGTCCGGGTGCGCCGCGCGAAACTGCCGGACCCGCTCACACTCGGCAATGCCGGCAGCTTCTTCAAGAACCCCGTCGTGGATGCGGCGCAATTCGATGCGCTGCTCGAGCGGGAGCCGGCGTTGGTGTCGTATCCGCAGCCCGATGGGCGCGTAAAGCTGGCAGCGGGTTGGCTTATCGACCGTTGCGGGTGGAAGGGGCGCACGCTTGGCGCGGCGGCCGTTCACGACCGTCAGGCGCTGGTGCTCGTCAACCGCGGCGGCGCGACAGGCGCCGACGTGCTTGCGCTTGCGACGGCGATTCAGCGTGACGTCGCCGGGCGCTTCGGTATCGATCTCGAGCCTGAGCCGATTTTTATCTGAGGGTAGCGGGGCGGGCGTGCGAGATCCGCTAAACCCGCCGCTTCGGACCCGGACGAATCGCGCGTGAAGCGAAAAACAAAACGAACAATAAGCGAGAAATAAAAAGCGCCGATGCACGTCCATGCATCGGCGCTCTTTTGGGAGGCTTCAGCGCGGGTTTAACGAAACACCGAGCCTTAAGCGCAAGTACTACGCGTCGCGTTTGCGACGCGCATTTTCCGCGATCCGCATCCGCAGCGCATTGAGCTTGATAAAGCCGCCGGCGTCCGCCTGGTTATACGCGCCGCCGTCGTCGTCGAAGGTGGCGATGGTCTTGTCGAACAGCGTGTCCTTCGAATCGCGCGCGACGACCGACACGCTGCCCTTGTACAGCTTGACGCGCACCCAGCCGTTGACCTTTTCCTGCGTATGATCGATCAGCACCTGAATCGCGCGGCGCTCCGGGCTCCACCAGTAACCGTTGTAAATCAGCGAGGCGTAGCGCGCCATCAGGTCGTCTTTCAGATGCGCGACTTCGCGGTCGAGCGTGATCGATTCGATGCCGCGGTGCGCCTTCAGCATGATCGTGCCGCCCGGCGTTTCATAGCAGCCGCGCGACTTCATGCCGACATAGCGGTTTTCGACAAGGTCGAGACGGCCGATGCCGTGCTTGCCGCCGAGGCGGTTCAGTTCGGTCAGCATTTCGGCCGGCGACAGGCGTTTGCCGTTCAGCGCGACCGGGTCGCCGTGATCGTACTCGATATCGACGAACTCGGGCTGGTCCGGCGCTGCTTCCGGCGCCACCGTCCAGCGCCACATGTCCGCTTCGGCTTCGGCCTTCGGGTCTTCGAGGTGGCGGCCCTCGAACGAAATATGCAGCAGGTTTGCGTCCATCGAGTACGGCGCGCCGCCTTGCTTGTGCTTCATCTCGATCGGAATACCCGACTTTTCCGCGTAGGCGAGCAGCTTCTCGCGCGACAGCAGATCCCATTCGCGCCACGGCGCGATGACCTTGATGCCGGGCTCGAGCGCGTAATAACCGAGCTCGAAGCGGACCTGGTCGTTGCCCTTGCCGGTCGCGCCGTGCGATACCGCCTGTGCGCCCGTCGCGCGCGCGATTTCGATCTGGCGTTTCGCGATCAGCGGACGCGCGATCGACGTGCCGAGCAGATACTCGCCTTCGTAAATCGTATTGGCGCGGAACATCGGGAACACGAAGTCGCGTACGAACTCTTCGCGCAAGTCGTCGATAAAAATGTTTTCCTGCTTGATGCCGAGTTGCAGCGCTTTCTTGCGCGCCGGCTCCAGCTCTTCGCCCTGACCGATGTCGGCCGTAAACGTGACGACTTCGGCGTCGTAGTTGTCCTGCAACCACTTCAGGATGACGGAGGTGTCGAGGCCGCCCGAATAGGCGAGCACGACTTTCTTGATATCGCTCATGATGGACTCGTAGCTGGAAGACTAGTGCGCGCCGGCGGCCCCGGAGCGCGGAAAATCGCTATTTTGACACTAAACCGATGCATGTCCCGCGTTTTGGACGGCGGTGACGGGTGCGAGGGACGCTGCCGCTGCGGCGGCGTGCCTCCGGTTGACGCCGAAGCTCAGTGATTGAGCTTGCCGAGCAGCAGAAACTCCATCAGCGCCTTCTGCACATGCAGACGGTTTTCCGCTTCGTCCCAGACGACGCTTTGCGAGCCGTCGATGACTTCCGCGCTGACTTCCTCGCCGCGATGCGCGGGCAGGCAATGCATGAAGAGCGCGTCCTTATTGGCGCGCGCCATCATGTCGGCATCGACGCACCAGTCCGCGAACGCTTTCTTGCGCGCTTCGTTTTCGGCTTCGAAACCCATGCTGGTCCAGACGTCGGTGGTGACGAGATCGGCGCCGGCGCAGGCTTCGTGCGGATCGTCGAACTCCTGATAGAACGGGGCGCTTTCGGATGCAACGAGTGCGCGGTCGAGTTTGTAGCCTGGCGGCGTGGACAGGCGCAGCTTGAAACCGAGAATCTGCGCGGCCTCGATCCACGTGTACAGCATGTTGTTCGCGTCGCCGACCCACGCGACCGTCCGGTCGCGAATCGGCCCGCGGTGCTCGTAGTACGTGAAGATATCGGCCAGCACCTGGCACGGGTGATATTCGTTCGTGAGGCCGTTGATTACCGGCACGCGCGAGTTTTCGGCAAAACGCTGGATGATGTCCTGGCCGAACGTGCGGATCATGATGATGTCGACCATCCGCGAGATCACTTGCGCGGCGTCTTCGATCGGTTCGCCGCGGCCCAGTTGCGTATCGCGCGTGCTCATGAACACCGCATGGCCGCCAAGCTGGAAGATGCCCGCTTCGAACGACAGGCGCGTGCGCGTCGAGTTTTTCTCGAAGATCATCGCGAGCGTGCGGTCGTGCAGCGGGTGATAGGTTTCGTAGTTCTTGAACTTGCGTTTCAGAATGCGGGCGCGTTCGAGCACGTATTCATAGTCGTCGAGCGAGAAGTCCTTGAACTGCAAATAGTGGCGGATAGTTTTGGCGGTCATGAAACAAATACGGCGGGTTCACCCGGCCTCGAAAGCCGGACGGCGCCGCCGTCGTTTGTGATAAGTCAATGCAGCATAAAGGATTTTCCAAGGTTTGACGAGTCAGCCGACCCCGTGACCGGCCAGCTGGCCGATTACCCGGACCGTAAGAAAATTGTTGCCGAATCGTTCGCGAAAGTCTTGTGTGCAGTGCGGAAAAAGGCTCGCTGCGCTATAATCGACGGGTTTTTCAAAGCCCAGCAGGCAGGCTCCATGCTTGCGGAACACGGCTTACAGATAAGACGCGGCGTGTGAGTGCACGGTGCAGTGCACGCGGGGTCGGGCCTGACAGGTGCGGATAGGTGACCTCGAAGGTGGCCACGTAGCTGGCCTCGAAGCTGGCCACGACACGCCAAAGCGTTGCGATGAACATTTCAAGCGTATCGTACGCATCAGATACGCGTATGGATCTCGCGTGGTCGTGTCTCAGGTAGCTTTTCCGTTGGCGCTCCGCTGGGCAGTCACTCAGGGTTTCCTACATGGCCGACACACCCCCAACCGAGTTCTTCATTCAAGGCATCACCAGCACGGGAAAGAAGTTTCGGCCGAGCGACTGGTCGGAGCGTCTCGCTGGCGTGATGTCGGGTTTCGGTCCGGGGGCGAGGGGGCCGAATGCGCGCCTGCAATATTCGCTGTACGTGCGGCCAACCATCCTCGGCGACCTCAAGTGCGTGATCCTCGACTCCCGGTTGCGCGATATCGAGCCGATGGCGTTTGACTTCGTGATGAACTTCGCGAAAGACAACGATCTCGTCGTCACCGAAGCGTGCGAATTGCCGCCGCATCACGGGACACAGCAAGGCAGAACGTTCTAAGGATCAGATCCGGTCGAACCCGGAACCCGCATAGCGGGTTTTTTTATGCCCGAGCGAGCCGCATCCGCGAATTTTCTTGCAGCGTATGACCTGCGTCTCGATCCACAGCCGGACCCGCTGCGCGGACCCATACCGCGCGACCAACAAAAAAGCCCGCCGAGGCGGGCTTCAATGTAGCAGCGGAAACAGGAAGCAACCCGCATGACGCGGGTTGGCAGGACTTGCGAATTTACTGTGCTGCGGGGGCTTGCAGGCCCTTGACGGCTGCAGCCAGGCGGCTCTTGTGACGAGCGGCCTTGTTCTTGTGAACGATCTTCTTGTCGGCAATGATGTCGATGGTTTTCGACGATGCCTTGAAAATTTCAGCAGCCTTCGCTGCGTCGCCGGCGTCGATTGCCTTGCGCACGGCTTTGATTGCCGTACGGAACTTCGAGCGCAGCGCCGAGTTATGCGAGTTGGCCTTGGCGGCCTGACGGGCGCGCTTGCGTGCTTGTTTGGTGTTAGCCATGACGTGGTTCCTTATCCTGTTCCTGTTTCCAGTGCCGGCCCATTCGACTGACCGATGGCCGTCGGGAGACCCGGCGCTGCTTCTGGATGCAACCCGCGGAAGCGATTGCCCGCGAGCGTCGATCTGATTCGAGGTACGACAACGACGCGAAGATTGGCCTATGCCCACCTTTCATGCCGGATAGGCGAAAGAGGGGAGGCAAGCTTCGAAACGGGCGATTATAGCAATAGAACCGCCCTCCTGACAAGGCATGCAAATTCCTGCCGAAATCACGCCCCGAGCGAGCGTTTATAGCGAACGTCCTGCTCGCGGACAGGTCCGAATCGCGTTTCGACACGCTCTTCCCTCCGGACGGACCCGTATAATAAGCGCCCCATGAATCTATTCCGAGCCCTGTTGACGGTCAGCGGCTTCACGCTGCTGTCCCGCGTGACCGGACTGGCCCGCGAGACGCTGATCGCCCGCGCGTTCGGCGCCAGTCAATACACCGACGCGTTCTACGTCGCCTTCCGCATTCCGAACCTGTTGCGCCGCATCTCTGCCGAGGGGGCATTCTCCCAGGCATTCGTGCCGATTCTCGCCGAGTTCAAGAACCAGCAGGGCCACGACGCGACGAAGGCGCTCGTCGACGCGACCTCGACCGTGCTGGCGTGGGTGCTCGTGGTTCTGTCGCTGCTCGGCGTTGCTGCTGCGTCGTGGGTCGTGCTCGTCGTCGCGTCGGGCTTGCGCACCGACGGCAATGCATTCCCACTCGCGGTCACGATGACGCGGATCATGTTCCCGTACATCGTCTTTATCTCGCTGACCTCGCTTGCATCGAGCGTGCTCAATACCTACAAGCACTTCTCGATGCCGGCGTTCGCGCCGGTGCTGCTCAACGTTGCGTTCATCTTCGCGGCGGTGTTCGTCGCGCCGCATCTGCGCACGCCTGTTTATGCGCTCGCGTGGGCCGTGATCGCGGGCGGCATCCTGCAATTCGTCGTGCAGCTGCCGGTGTTGAAGAAGATCGACATGCTGCCGCGCTTCGGGCTCAATCCGGTTCGCGCGCTCGCGCATCGCGGCGTTAAGCGCGTGCTCGCGAAGATGGTGCCGTCGATGTTCGCCGTCTCGGTGGCGCAGATCAGCCTCATCATCAACACGAATATCGCGTCGCATATCGGGCCGGGCGCGGTGTCGTGGATCAATTACGCAGACCGGCTCATGGAATTCCCGACCGCGCTGCTCGGCGTCGCGCTCGGCACGATCCTGCTGCCGAGTCTTTCGAAAGCGCACGTCGATGCCGACACGCACGAGTATTCGGCGCTGCTCGACTGGGGCTTGCGCGTGACGTTCCTGCTCGCCGCGCCGAGCGCGGTCGCGCTGTTTTTTTTCGCCGAGCCGCTGACCGCGACGCTCTTTCACTATGGCAAGTTCGACGGCAACGCGGTCGTGATGGTCGGGCGCGCGCTGGCCGCGTACGGCGTCGGCCTCGTGGGACTGATTCTGATCAAGATTCTCGCGCCGGGCTTTTATGCAAAGCAGGACATCAAGACACCGGTCAAGATCGGTATCGGCGTGCTGGTCTTCACGCAGGCATGCAACTATGTCTTCGTGCCGATTTTCTCGCATGCGGGGCTCACGCTGTCGGTCGGGCTCGGCGCTTGCATGAACGCGTTGTTTCTGTTCATCGGCTTGCGGCGTCGGGGCATCTATATGCCGTCGGCCGGGTGGACACGCTTTTTCGTGCAACTGCTCGGCGCGTGTCTCGTGCTGGCCGGCGTGATGCGATGGCTTTCCGCGAGCTTCGACTGGATCGGCATGCACGACACGCCGCTCATGCGAATCGTGCTGCTCGGCGCATGCCTCGTTCTGTTCGCCGCGCTATATTTCGGTATGCTGTGGCTGATGGGCTTCAAATACGCGTATTTCAGAAGGCGAGTGAAGTGATCACGATGACGCGGGTTCTCGATTATTTCAGCACGCTTGTCGCCGAGGACGAAAGCCTTCCGCTGACGGAAGCAGCGCTTTCGCTCGCGCAGGACGCCTACCCCGATCTCGATCTGCAGGGCACGCTCGCGGAGATCGACGAACTGGTGTTGCGTCTGCAGCGGCGCATGCCCGACGATGCCGACGTGAAGCAGAAAGTCGGCATTCTGAACCGGTTCTTCTTTCGCGAACTCGGCTTTGCGGCCAACGTCAACGACTATTACGATCCCGACAACAGTCACCTCAACGTCGTGCTCAAGCGGCGGCGCGGAATTCCGATTTCGCTTGCGGTGCTGTATCTCGAGATTGCGAGCCAGGTCGATATTCCGGTGCGTGGCGTATCGTTTCCGGGGCACTTCCTGTTGCGTGTGACGACGCCCGAGGGCGATGTGATGCTCGATCCGACCAGCGGACACTCATTGTCCGAATCGGAAATGGTCGAGATGCTCGAGCCGTATGTCGCGAAGGCCGGCGACTCGGTCGGCCGCGCGCTGCGCATGCTGCTGCAGCCGGCGACACGCCGCGAGATCATCGCGCGCATGCTACGCAATCTGAAGTCCACCTATTTGCAGACCGAGCGTTGGCAGCGTCTGCTCGCGGTGCAGCAGCGGCTCGTGATTCTGCTGCCGGACAGCATCGAGGAAGTGCGCGACCGCGGCTTCGCCTATGCGCGGCTCGACTATCTGCGGCCCGCGCTCGAAGATCTCGAGCGTTATCTCGGCGACCGGCCCGACGCCGACGATGCAACGGTCGTCGAATCGCAACTCGAGGAAATTCGCCAGCGCACGCAGCATAACGATCGGGACTGACGGCGGCCGTTCCGTCACACGAAAAACGCGAAAACACGAAGACGCGAAGAAGAATGGAAAGAAAAGCCTGCAGGCGAAAACATTTCGTCTGCAGGCTTTTCTTTTTCGGTTTTCATTTACGCATCGGCGACAGGCAGTGCGTGGCGACCGTTGCTTTAGTTACTTCGGCTGCATGCGTATCGCGCCGTCGAGACGAATCACTTCGCCGTTCAGCATCGGGTTGTCGAAAATCTGCTTGGCGAGCAGCGCGTATTCGACCGGTTTGCCGAGACGCGGCGGGAACGGCACCATCGCGCCGAGCGAATCCTGCACTTCCTGCGGCATGCCGAGCAGCATCGGCGTTTCGAAGATGCCAGGCGCAATCGTCATTACGCGGATGCCGTTGCGCGACAGATCGCGCGCGATCGGCAAGGTCATGCCGGCGACGCCCGCTTTCGATGCAGCGTAGGCGGCCTGGCCGATTTGCCCGTCGAAAGCGGCGACGGACGCCGTATTGACGATCACGCCGCGCTCGCCGCCCGCATTCGGTTCGAGTTTCGCCATCGCGGCGGCGGCGAGGCGGATCATGTTGAACGTGCCGATCAGGTTGATCGCGATGGTCTTCGAAAATGCGTCGAGCGAGTGCGGGCCGTCCTTGCCGACGGTTTTCATGGCCGGCGCGACGCCTGCACAGTTGACGAGCCCGCGCAGCGCACCCAGCTTCGCCGCCGCGTCGACTGCTTGCGCCGCATCGTCTTCACGCGTGACGTCGCATTTGACGAACACGCCGCCGAGTTCCTTCGCGAGTTGCGTACCGGCTGCTTCATTCAGATCGGCAAGCACGACCTTGCCGCCGTTTTCGGCGAAGAGGCGCGCGGTGGCCGCGCCGAGCCCCGATGCGCCGCCGGTGATCAGAAATGCGTTGTCGCGGATATCCATACATTCTCCTTGGGCCGGTTTGCCGCGTCCGACTTGCGGCTCGACTTGCGGCAGCGTGTCGAGCAACGATTGTAGCGGGTGCCGTTGGCACATAAAAGGCGGTATAGCATGTCACCGCGTTCGGCAACTTGCCGCACGAGTCGCCCGACAATGATTTGGATATCTGATCAAAACCGGCCGTGGTTGCGATAGATCGCGGCAACAAAAAACCGCCCACTGAGGGGCGGTTTCCGCGAATAGCTGCATGCGCGGGCGATGCCTGTATGCCTACTTCAATGCATCGAACACGCGCGTGCGAATCTCGTCGACCGTGCCGAGCCCCGAAATACGCCGATATGCGGGCGCTTTGAGCGTGGTGGACGGATCGCCTTTCTGCGCCCAGGCCTGGTAGTAATCGATAAGCGGCTTCGTCTGCGCGACATAGACATCCAGACGTTTGCGCACGGTTTCTTCCTTGTCGTCGTCGCGCTGGATCAGCGGCTCGCCGGTCACGTCGTCGACGTTCGCGACCTTCGGCGGATTGAACTTCACGTGATACGTGCGGCCCGACGGCGCGTGCACACGGCGGCCGCTCATGCGGACGATGATCTCGTCGAACGGCACGTCGATCTCGACCACGTAGTCGATCGCGACGCCCGCCTGCTTCATCGCTTCGGCTTGCGGCAGCGTGCGCGGAAAGCCGTCGAACAGGTAGCCGTTCTTGCAGTCGGGCTCGAGCAGACGCTCCTTCACGAGGTTGATGATCAGTTCATCGGTAACGAGTTCGCCGGCGTCCATATAGCGCTTCGCTTCGACGCCGAGCGGCGTGCCCGCTTTCACCGCCGCGCGCAGCATGTCGCCCGTCGAAATCTGCGGAATGCCGAACTTGTCCTTGATGAAGTTCGCCTGGGTGCCCTTGCCCGCTCCAGGCGCGCCCAACAGGATCAAACGCATGTGATATCTCCAGATCTGTATGTGAATTCTGTTCGGCCCGCAGCGCATCCGCACTCGTCGCACTGCTTTTTTCCCGGTGCCTCTGCTGCGGCGTCCGCTGCTTCGACGGTTGCCTTGCCCGCGGTCTCGCCCTTAAGCCACCGCGCGGTACTCAGACGGACCGGAAGCCGCGCTGCACGTCACGCGCCATGCGCGACGGCGCTGCAGCATACGAAGGTGGACTGCACAACGAGCGGACGAGCGGCACAAGCGGCACAAGCGGAACATGCGGCACAAGCAGCACAAGCGGGACACTGCAATAGCGAACGGCCTTGCCGGTGGTTCGCTAACCGTCCCGATTATGCCATGGGTTTTTACGCGGACGATCCGAAAAGCGCCTGCACGCGCGCCAGATCGGCCGGTGTATCGACACCCGGCAGCGGCGTATCGGGCGTGACGAGCACCGCGATCCGTTCGCCATGCCACATCGCGCGCAACTGTTCGAGCGCTTCGGTTTGCTCGATCGGCGAAAGCGTCAGGGACGGAAACGCGCGCAAAAATTTCGCGCGGTAAGCGTAGAGGCCGATATGCCGGTAGACGGTCGCGGACGCAGGCGGCGCCGGCATTTCGGCGAGATTGGGCAACTGCGCCGGCGAGGGCGGTTGCCACGCGTCGCGCGCCCATGGAATCGGCGCACGCGAGAAGTAAAGCGCAACGCCGCGGGCGTCGAGCACGACCTTCACGACGTTCGGATTGAACACTTCCATCGGATCGGCGATCGGATGCGCGGCCGTCGCGATCGCGCATCCTTCGCTCGCCGCGAGGTGCGACGCAACGCCGCGCACGAGCGCCGGATCGATCAGCGGTTCGTCGCCTTGCACGTTGACGACGATCGTCTCGTCGCTCCATCCATGCTGCACTGCGACTTCGGCAAGCCGGTCGGTTCCCGACGGATGATCGGCGCGCGTCAGCACCGCATCGAAGCCGTGTTCGCGTGCCGCCGCGAACACTTGCGGCGCGTCGGTCGCGATCAGCACCTGCTGTGCGCCCGACTCGCGCGCGCGTTCGGCGACGCGCACAACCATCGGCTTGCCGCCGAGATCGGCGAGCGGCTTGTTCGGTAAGCGGGTGGAAGCGAGGCGGGCCGGAACGACGGCGATGAACGGCGGGGCGGCGGCAGATGAGCCGCTTGGGGAACCGCTTGCCGAACCGCCCATTGAACTGCTCACTGAACCGCTGATTGAGCTGCTCACGCAACCGACCCTGGATTCAGGTCGACGGGCGTACCTTCGACGGTCTGCCGTGCTTCTTCGACAAGCATGACCGGAATGCCGTCGCGAATCGGATAAGCGAGCTTGTCGGCGTTGCAGATGAGCTCCTGCGCCGAACGATCGTAGCTGAGCGGGCCCTTACAGATCGGGCAGACGAGGATTTCAAGCAGACGGGCGTCCACGGAGTTTCTCCACAACGGATTCGATAAGGCGATGATCGAGCGCGGCTTCGACCGGCACGACCCAGATTCGCGCGTCACGCCAAGTCCCTAATTTTACCGCATCCTTTTCGGTGACCAGGATCGCATCGGCCTCGACGTCGGCGAATGGATTCGCGATGAATGCGTAGTGGTCGGGCAGCGCGCGCGTATCGGGCGTTATGCCGGCCGCGCGCAGCGTGGCGAAGAAGCGCTCGGGTGCGCCGATGCCGGCCGCGGCCAGCACCTTGACGCCGGCGAACTGCGCAAGCGGCCGCCGCAGATGCGGATTGTCGAGATGCCACGCGTCGCCGGGCGTCAAGTGCAGCGCGTACGTGTTCGGCCACGGCGGCAGTGTGCGCTCGTAGGGGCTGTTGACGAGCGTCGCATCGCGGTGGCGCGACAGCGGTTCGCGCAGCGGACCTGCCGGCAGCAGAAAGCCGTTGCCGCCGAGCCGATGGTCGAACACGACGAGCTCGACGTCGCGCGCGAGACGATAGTGCTGCAACCCATCGTCGCTGACGATCACGTCGACCTCGCGATGCGCGGCAGTCAGCGCACGCGCGGCCGCGACGCGGTCGGGACAGACGCACACCGGCGCGCCGGTGCGTCGCGCGATCAGCAGCGGCTCGTCGCCGGCTTGCGAAGCTGGCGACGCGGGCGTGACGGCGGTCGGCGTGCGCACGTGCGCGCCGTAGCCGCGCGACACGACGCCGGGCGTGAAGCCCGCCGCGCGCAACGCTTCGACGAGCGCGATCACGGTCGGCGTTTTGCCGGTACCGCCCACGGTGACATTGCCGACCACCACGACGGGCACGCCTATCCTGACGCGCTCGAGCCAACCCGCCGCGAATGCGCCGCGGCGTGCGGCCGCGATGGCGCCGAACCCGCAGGCAAGCGGCGATAGTGCCCAGGCGAACGGACCGCGCCGCTGCCATTCGCGCGCGATATACGACTCGATGCGGGCGCGCAGCACGTTCATGCGTGTACGGCTACCGCGGGACGGCGCGAGCGCTCGCTGCAGGCGAGCAGCGGGCGAGGCGCGCGTGACACGATGAACGCGGATGGCATCGGCAGGTTTCTCCAGGCGATTCTGATTGCAGCGGGCTGCGGCTGAGGTGAATACGACGCTACGACGCGGCGGCATATGCAGACCGCCAGTGGCTGGGACCCGGCACTCTATCGCGCCAAGCCGCGTCGCGGCAAGTCGCCGGCGACAGCATTGTCCGCGCCAGCGGCCGTTCTGCGAACCTCGGCGTAGCGTGGTCCACCTGTGGATAACTTTGTGGAAAATCTGCCCCGCATTCAACCGCAAGCACCGCCGCCCAAGCCTCGGGCCGGTATAGGGAATCATTTAAGAGATAAAAAACCCATAAAAATCAGCAACCTATTTCGAATTCATTGGCGTTTTCGGGGCGTTTTCGACCCCTCATATCTAGCATCCCGTCATGTGGACACTTTTAACAACGTGACTAACCCGATCCCTTGAAGGCTGGACGCGGCCGGCCACTCGGTCTATCGTCTGTTCGGCCTGGCGAAACTGCCCCGATTTGCGCCCGACGACCCGATCCCATCCAGACACCCGCATGAATTCAGATAGTCCTTTCGCTTCATCCATTCCGGGCAGCGGCGATGCCGTCGTGCCGGTGTCCGCGCTGAATCGCGCGATCGGCACGATGCTCGAGCGCTCGTTTCCGCTCGTGTGGGTAGCGGGCGAAGTGTCGAATTTCACGCGCGCTGCAAGCGGTCACTGGTACTTCTCGATCAAGGATGCGCAAGCGCAGATGCGCTGCGTGATGTTCCGCGGCCGCGCGCAGTACGCCGAGTTCACGCCGCGCGAAGGCGATCGCATCGAAGTGCGCGCGCTCGTGACGATGTACGAGCCGCGCGGCGAACTGCAGCTCAATGTCGAAGCGGTGCGGCGCACGGGTCAGGGGCGCCTGTACGAAGCGTTCCTGAAGCTGAAGGCCCAACTCGAAGCCGAGGGTCTGTTCGACGCCGGGCGCAAGCGCGCGCTGCCCGCGCATCCGCGCTCGATCGGCATCGTCACGTCGCTGCAAGCGGCGGCGCTGCGCGATGTGCTCACCACGCTTTCGCGCCGCGCGCCGCATGTTCCGGTGATCGTTTATCCCGCACCGGTGCAAGGCGTGGGTGTCGGAGCGAAGCTCGCCGCAATGGTCGAAACGGCGAATGCGCGGCGCGAGGTCGATGTGCTGATCGTGTGCCGCGGCGGCGGCTCGATCGAAGACCTGTGGGCGTTCAACGAAGAAGTGCTCGCGCGCGCGATCGCGGCGAGCCGCGTGCCGGTCGTGAGCGGCGTCGGTCACGAAACCGACTTCACGATCGCCGACTTCGCGGCCGACGTGCGTGCGCCGACGCCGACCGGCGCCGCCGAACTCGTGAGCCCGCAACGCGTGCTGTTGCTGCGCGATCTCGACCATCGGCATGCAGCGCTCGCGCGCAGTTTCGGCCGGATGATGGAGCGCCGCGCGCAGCAACTCGACTGGCTTGCGCGGCGTCTCGTATCGCCAGCCGAGCGGCTCGCCCGGCAACGCACGCATTTGCATCAGTTGAGCGTGCGGCTCGCGTCGGCCGGCGCACGTCCGGTTCGCGACGCGCGGGCGCGCTTTGCATTGCTGCGCGTGCGCTGGCAACGCTGGTGTCCGGACGTCGCCGTGCATCGCAGCGCATTGGGCCGCCTCGACGAACGTTTGCGCAGCGCGTTCGTGCGGCGGCATGAACGCGATGCCGCGCATATCGCGGCGCTCGCGGCGAGGCTCGAAGTGCTGAGTCCGCAACGCACGTTCGAACGCGGTTATGCCGCGTTGCTCGACGCGCAAAACGGCCGCGCACTGCGTGCGCCAGCTGCTTTGAAACCGGGGCGCCGGCTGACCGTGCATCTCGCGGAGGGCTCGGCGGACATCGCGCTATCGGACGTGCAGCCGCGTCTGCCGGAAGGCTTTTGAGCGCAGCGGTTCGAAGTAGATTTGACCTCGTCGCAACGCGCGGGCAAGAAGCAATTGCACTCATTACCCTAATTCATAGGTATGTGAATTTGCATGGCAATTGCGCAGACGCGCGTGACACTGGAACGCCGATATAACGCCTATAAAGACGCAGATGGGACATTCGTAAGACCGCAATCAAGGCCCGGGTACGCGGCTTGATACTGTTCCGATACAACGCCGGATTGCAGGATTCCGCCCGATCGGCTGCGGCGTCGCGCGACGTGAAGATCTGCGATCGCGACTCGCGCGTGCCGAGTGAATTTCATGGGCCGGCGCCGCCATTGATACCCCTCTGGTCAAAAGACCGTTGGTTTGCGGGGTTATCCCAAGTCGCCTACAATCCATTGCTCGACAAGCGTTGTCCGCAGACTTCCCCATAAACAGATAGAAGGAAAGCACCATGGAACATCAGCTCCCGCCTCTGCCGTTCGCGAAAAACGCACTCGCGCCGCACATGTCCGAAGAGACGCTCGAGTTTCATTACGGCAAGCATCACCAGACCTATGTGACTAACCTGAATAATCTGATCAAGGGTACCGAATACGAAAATCTGACGCTTGAAGAAATCGTCAAGAAATCGTCGGGCGGCGTGTTCAACAATTCCGCCCAGGTGTGGAATCACACGTTCTTCTGGAATAGCCTGAAGCCGCAAGGCGGTGGCCAGCCGAGCGGCGCACTTGCAGAAGCGATCAACAAGAAGTGGGGTTCCTTCGACAAGTTCAAGGAAGAGTTCACGAAGTCGGATCGTAGCCATGTCGTTCTGTGAGCCAAGGAGTTGGTAGAATGTTTTGTCTTCCTAAGACCGCTTGGCCTCCCGACTTCGCCACGCCGCTCACCACCGATGCGAAGCCGCTGCTCACGATCGACGTGTGGGAGCACGCGTACTACATCGACTATCGCAACGCACGTCCGAAGTTCGTCGAGGCGTACTGGAACATCGTGAACTGGGACTTCGCAGCGAAGAACTTCGGCTGATACTGATACGAAGGCGCGCCAACCGCGCCACATCGGATCGCGGCCTCATCGCGTAGCGCGCCCGCAGTCGGCGAACGATCTGTAGTCGAAATGAAAGCCCTCCATCGCGAGGGCTTTTGTTTTTTTGTATTCGTATGTTGTCCGTATCCAACCACGCCGACTCATCTGGCTATCGGCAATCGTGGTTTTGGCAATTGCCGTTCCATATTCCCGATGTGATGGCGATGTCGTCGCTCCGTGCACTGCCTTTTCGCGTTTTACGAAACCCTCTTCCTTGTTTGAATGCATTGTCATGCATGAAGACGCGTCGTGTCTTTTTCGTGCATTACCGCACCCGGCGTGCGTGCTTGATGGTGAAAAAATATCTCAGTACACTCACTTGCGACGCGATGACTGCGGCAAGGCGAGCAATGCAAAGAGGCCTTCGCGGTCGCGGTCTATCTGCGTCCGGTGTCTTATGGCGTGATGCCCACTGCGCCGCTGCCCGATGGCGGGCAGCCTATGCGCGCAGCCGGGGCTCGGACGGTTCGCGCCGCGCGCGCAGCAAGCGTGCGCATCACTGAGGTCTCTTCTTAAGGAGCGTCGGCATCCGCGAGGCGTACGGCTTCGAGTGCCGGCATGCCCAGGTGATGGTGTCGTCCGTGGTTTCGCAACGTTCGATTCATCCATGCCCATGCGCTCTACTAACTATCGTGGCCTGAGTAGTCAATGACACCCGAACTCGACTCGCCGAATCTGCTCGACACGATCCCCGCATTGATCTGGAACGGTTCGCCCGACGGCGGCGCGTCGTCCCTCAACGCAGCCTGGACGCGCTTCACCGGCAGGCCGCCAGCCGAGTTGCTCGGCTTCGGCTGGCAGCGCCTGTTGCATCCCGACGACGTCTACTGCGTACAGGAAGGCTGTGCACGCGCGCATGGCGGCGGCGCCGACCGGCGCATGCACGTGCGCATCCTCGACGCGACCGGCCGTTATCAGCGGTTTCTCGTCAGCATCAGTGCG
This sequence comes from Paraburkholderia sp. SARCC-3016, assembly GCF_031119615.1. Taxonomy (NCBI): domain Bacteria; kingdom Pseudomonadati; phylum Pseudomonadota; class Betaproteobacteria; order Burkholderiales; family Burkholderiaceae; genus Paraburkholderia; species Paraburkholderia sp. SARCC-3016. Next base: position 247,194 of record NZ_JAVHZD010000001.1, read on the forward strand.
AACGGCGCCGACTACGATGCGCCCGGCGGCTTCGCGGCCGCGGCGATCCGGTTCATCGACAGCAGGGCGGACAAGGCCACCGATTGCATGGGCGAACGAGACCTGCGCTTTCCGTGGGGCCATGTGCCGGTGATGGTCTGGAGTACCCAGGCGGACGGCTACCTCGATTTCGTCAACGACCATTGGGTGCGTTTCACCGGCATGCCGCTCGAACACGCGCAGGGTTGGGGCTGGCAGGAAGCCGTGCATCCGGACGATCGCGAGCGATCGATGCGCGTGTGGCGGCAACTGCTGGAAAGCGGTCTCGAGGGCTCGTGCGAATGCAGGCTCGGCAACCACGAGCGCGGCTACCGCTGGTGCATGTCGATCGTGAAACCGAGGCGCGACGCGACGGGGCGCATCGTGCGCTGGTATGGAGCGATCCTCGATATCGAAGACCGCAAGCGCGCCGAAGACGCCTTGCGGTTGAGCGAAGCGTATCTGACCGACGCGCAGCGTTTGAGCCACACCGGCAGCTTCGCGCTGAACCCGCATACGGGAGCGCTTTACTGGTCGCCCGAAATGTACCGGCTCTACGAATACGAGCCGGGCACGAAGGTCGATCTGCGTGCGGTGTTCGCGCGCACGCATCCCGACGATCTCGACGAGGCGACGCGCGCGTTCGCGCGGATCGGCGCCGGCGATCTCGAAGTCGACACGACGCATCGGCTCATGATGCCTGACGGTCGCGTCAAAGATATTCGCCTGCTCGCGCATCCGGTCGACTATCAGGCCGGCACATCCGAGTATGCGGGCGCGGTCATCGACATCAGCGAAACGAAGCAGGCCGAACGGCGTCTGCAGCAGGCGCACGACGACCTCGCGCACGCCACGCGCATCGCCACGCTCGGCGAACTGACCGCCTCGATTGCGCACGAGGTGAGTCAGCCGCTCGCGGCGATCGCCGCGAACGGCGCGGCCGGCCTGCGCTGGCTCGCGCGCGGCGAGCCCGATGTCGGCGAGGCGTGGCTCGCGGTGGAGCGGATGATCAAGGATGCGCAGCGTGCCACCGACGTGGTCCGGCAACTGCGCGCGCTGGCGCGCAAAGACGGCACCGCGCGCAAGTTCGACGACGTCAATCGCATCATTCAGGAGACGGTGCTGCTCGCGCAGCCCCAGCTATCGAAGAATCGCGTCGTGTTGAAGCTCGAGTTGTGTCCGCAACTGCCGCGCGTCGAAGTGCATGCGGTGCAGCTGCAGCAGGTACTGATCAATCTGATGACGAACGGCAGCCAGTCGATGGACGGCGTCGACGGCGCGCGCGTGCTGACGGTGACTTCGTCGGCGAGCGCGGACGGCGGCGTGCGCGTGGTCGTGCGCGACGTCGGCACCGGTTTCGCGGCGCACGATCATGAAAAGCTCTTTTCGCCGTTCTTCACCACGAAGCAGGACGGCATGGGAATGGGGCTGTCGATTTGCAAGACGATCATCGAGAGCCACGGCGGCACGATCATGGCCTGCAATAACGCAGGGCCCGGCGCACAGGTCACGGTGGAATTACCGGGCGCATGCCGGCCTGAACGATATGCGAGCGAAAGCAGCCGCAAAGCCGACGACGCAAACTCGCGCGTCTAGTCGTCAAGTGCGCGGCGGCACGCCGTAAGGCCGTGCCGCGCGTCATGGAATGACTAGCGGTCGAGCGCGAGTTTGGCGCCGAGCGCGATCAGGATCGTGCCCATCGAACCGTCGATAATCTTTCGGATGCGGCCGTAGCCGTTCTGCACACGCGGCATCGAGAAAACGATGGCCATCGCGTTGAACCAGCCAAGCGACACCACGGTGACGACGCCGACCGTTGCCGCATGCGCCCATGACGGCGCATGCGCGGGCAGCACGGTGACGAACAATCCGCCGAAAAATGCGGCCCCCTTCGGATTGGTCAGGCCAACCAGAAGACCGCGGCGATAGGCGCCGAGTGCGCTGGACGCGGCTGCGGCGCGCGCTTCGAGCTGGCCCGCGGGCTGGCGCAAACCGGCGAGCATTCTGATGCCGAGATAGATCAGATAAAGTGCGCCCGCCACGCGGATCGCGCCGTAGAGCCATGCGAGTTGCGCCAGGATCAAACCGAGCCCGAAGTTCGCAAGCGTGGCCCACAACGCATGCGACGTGGCGATGCCGCATGCGGCGAATAGCCCGGCGCGGCGCCTCGCCAATGCCTGCGACGTGACGGCCATCAGGTCGGGCCCGGGGCTCGCGCACGCGAGCAGCATGACGCCGGCAACCAGCGCGAGTTGCGGGAGATAGCTCATCGCGACGATCATTCCGTACCTGTCGTTGCGGTTGTTCCTTTGCGCGGACGCCGCCCGCGAGACGTCGATTTGCGCGCCGTCTTGCCGGCTTTTGCTGCTTCCGCCGAGCCGCTTGCAGCGGCGGAAGCCGTGGCTTCGTGCCGCGATTCCCGCGAGTCCTGTGGCTCGTGCGGCTCGCGCTGCTCGTGTCGCTCGTGTTGTTCGTGTTGCTCGTGCGGTGCTTCCGCGTGGAACGGCAACTCCGCATTGACGGGCCCGGCCGATTCCGCTGACTGAGCTCCTTCCGCCGTTTCCTTCTTCGGCTTCTTCGCTTGTTTTGCGGCTGGTTTGCGTTCCGTGCGCGTCTTGCCGCGCGTGCCGGCGTGTTCGGCCGGCGCTTCGCCTGCCGCGGCCCGTCCACTGCGTCCACCGCGCCCGCCGCGTCCACCGCGTTCGCGAGGTTCCCGTTCCACTTCCGCTGCCGCTTCGAGAGGAGAGGCCGCAAGCGTGGCCTGCGGACCGTCGATGACTTCGCGCAGCACCTCCACGGCGGCTTGCGATTCGCTTGCGCCGCGACTCGCGCGCTCGCCTGCGGGTTCGCCGCTGGTCTCGATCGCGGCCTCTACCGCGGCCTCGCCCGCCGCCTCGCCTATCGGCCCCGCCGCCACGTTCCGATACACGTAAGTGCCCGACTTCTCGTCGCGGCCCACTTCGAACAGGCCACGCGCTTGCGCTTCTTCGAGCAGATTGCCGAACGCGCGAAAGCCGTAATACGTTTCGTTGAAATCGGGCTTGCGCCGTTTGATCGCGTTCTTCAGCACCGACGCCCAGATCTTGCCGCTATCGCCGCGTTCGGACGCTAGCGCGTCAAAGGTCTGCACGGCGATTTCGATCGCCTTCGTCTTGCGCGTATCGAGATCTTCCTTGCGCTGCTTGTCGCCATCGGGCGCGCGCTTCGCCGACGGCTGCGGCGCGCGTGCCGCTTCGCGTTTGGCGGCGGCGCGCTGGCTTTCGCGGACCAGATCGTCATAAAAAATAAACTCGTCGCAATTCGCGGTCAGCAGGTCCGATGTCGAACGCTGCACGCCGACGCCGATCACCTGCTTCGCGTTCTCGCGCAGTTTCGACACCAGCGGCGAGAAGTCCGAATCGCCGCTGATAATCACGAAGGTGTTCACATGCGACTTCGTATAGCAGAGGTCGAGCGCGTCGACGACGAGGCGAATATCGGCCGAATTCTTGCCCGATTGCCGCACGTGCGGAATCTCGATCAGCTCGAAATTCGCCTCGTGCATCGCCGCCTTGAAGCCTTTGTAGCGCTCCCAGTCGCAATACGCCTTCTTGACGACGATGCTGCCTTTGAGCAGCAGACGCTCGAGTACGAGCTTGATGTCGAACTTCTCGTACTTCGCATCGCGTACGCCGAGCGCGACGTTTTCGAAGTCGCAGAACAGCGCCATGCTGACGTTGTCGAAAGATGACGCCATGGGTTTTTCTCCATTGGAATGCCTGCCCGCTTCGCCAGGCCGCGGTCAGAAACAGAGAAAGTACTCGATCGCACGCAGCACCGCAACGGCAAGCATTGATCGACAAAAAAGCCCTCGCGACGAGGGCTTCTGTTTCGCTCATTGCATCCGGCCGTGCCGCGATGATCCGACATGCCGCAAGGCGGGCAATTATCGCGCGTTTGCGTTTGCGTCGGCATCGCGCGCGAGGGCCGCGCGTGTTTCGAGCACATCGTCGATAAGCCCATAGGTTTTTGCGGCGTCGGCCGACATGAAGTTGTCGCGGTCGGTGTCGGTTTCGATTTGCGCGACGGTCTGGCTGGTACGCTCGGCAAGCAGCGCGTTCAACCGCTCGCGCAGGTAAAGCACTTCTTTGGCCTGAATCTCGACGTCGGACGCCGTGCCTTGTCCGCCGCCCGACGGCTGGTGGATCATGATTCGCGCGTTCGGCAACGCATAGCGCTTTCCCTTTGTGCCGGCCGCCAGCAGAAAAGTGCCCATGCTCGCGGCAAAGCCGGTGCACAGCGTCGACACGTCGGGCTTGATGAACTGCATCGTGTCGTAGATCGCAAGACCGTCATAGACGGAGCCGCCTGGCGAATTGATGTAGAACGCAATATCCTTGTCGGGGTTCTCCGATTCGAGAAACAGCAGTTGCGCGACGATCAGGCTGGCCGACTGCTCGGTGACCGGACCGACCAGAAACACGATGCGTTCGCGCAGCAGCCGCGAGTAGATGTCGTAAGCACGCTCGCCGCGGCCCGACTGTTCGATAACGGTCGGCACGAGGTTGAGGCCGGAGGCCGAAGCTGACAGGGTGGGGTAATGCATGCGCATGAAGTCCTCGCTGGGTCCGATAAGAAAAGTCAATTCACTTGAAGGAGTCGCACACGGGTTGGCGCGATTCCTGTCAGCGAAGACGCGTCGGCGCGAGCAGACGTGACGCGAAATATTTTTCTGATCGGCTGTCACGGGCGGGCGAAGGTGTGCGTCTACAGGTAGCGGAGCATGGTCCGAAGGGCCGAAGAGTTCCGGCGACGATCGAGGAGCATGACGAATGGATAACGACGCGCAACGCACGGAGGCGAGCGGAATGGACGGAACAGATCAGGCAAGCGGCACGGAGGGCATGAGCGGGCGAGCGTCGCCCCGGTCCGACGCAACTTTCGAAGCGCTGCGCCGCAAGCTCGTTGCGCACGCGCAGCGCATGCTCGGCAGCCGCGCCGAAGCCGAAGATGTCGTGCAGGACGCGTGGCTCAAGTGGCACGGTGCATCGGCCGCGGACGTCCGCTCGCCCGACGCGTGGCTCACGACGGTCACGACGCGCCTCGCGATCGACCGCTTGCGCCGCTTGCGGACCGAGCGCGCATCGCACGTATCCGGGAAGTTGCCGCATACATGGCTGGCCGATGCGCTTGCTCCCGCCGCCGACGAACGCGCATTGCACGCATCGGACATGTCATATGGCGTTATGTTGCTGCTCGATCGATTAAAGCCTGACGAGCGTGCGGCGTTCGTGTTGCACGAAGCGCTCGACTGCGACTACGCGGAAATTGCGAAGATTGTTGCGAAGACGCCCGTTCATTGCCGCCAGATCGTGCATCGTGCGAAAGAGCGGTTGCAGCGTGCGGGCGCGCCATCGAAAGCAGCGGATCCGGCTCAGCATGCACGCCTGGTCGAACGCTTGCGCGCGGCCATCGACGCTCAGGATCGCATCGAACTCGTGCGTCTGTTCAGCGTGGGAGTGCATATCGAGAACCGTGAAGGGCGCGGCGACGGCTTCTCGACGAGAGCTGCTTGCGCGTCGGCGAGGTCGATGCCGACGCCGATACATCACGCAGAAGCGATACCGCAGGCGTTCAGTCTGTCCGCGATCCGCCGCCTGCTGCGGCAAATTGCGGATCAACCGTCGTTATGGACGCGGTGCGGCCCCGCCGTCCCAGTTGATATCGACGCATAGCACCTGCATGCCGTGCGCGGCCTGCGAGGCGATCGACGCGGTCACGCACAGGTGCGCTTCATTGATCGACAGATACGGCGGTGTCAACTGCACGCGTCCCGGCGCACGTACGGCCTGGATGAAATAAGGCCGCCGTTCCCAGCTTGCGCCTTCGGAATGCAACAGCGGACGGAAGCGCTTCGCGCGCTGCGAAGCGCGCCCGCTCGGCAGCACGTTGTCGCCGATCTGCCGGCCCGAGCCATCGAGCAGGAAGCAGCGCGCCGTTTCACGCAGCGCGAGCAGCGGTGCGGTTGCCGCTGACATCGTCGCGCCTTCGGCAAGTTGCGCGCTCGCCTGCTCGAGCGCCGCGACGAACGGCGCGAGCCGCTCGGCCTGCGCCTGTTCGCGCGCTGCGACGCGCTTGCGCAGCGCCGCCGAAAGGTCGTCCATCAGGCTCACGGCGACCTGCGGCTTGACCGGTTCGACGCTCGGCGACGCGAAGAACGTGCCCTGCACGAAGTCGACATTGCATTCGAGCGCGATCAACGCGTCGTTTTCGGTAGTCAGATTGCCCATCAGCACGAGCTGCCCCGATTCGTGCAACAGCGACACGATGCCCGGCAATACGCGCTCGATATGCGAATGCTCGGTGGCCTGCGCGAGAATGCCGCGGTCGAGCGTGACGATGTCGGGCCGCAGCGTCCAGACGCGGTCGATATTCGAATGCTTCGCGCCAAAGCCGTCGAGCGCAATCAGAAAGCCCGACTTGCGCAGCGCGTCGATGATTTCCGCAAAGCGCGTGGTTTCGCCGCCCGCCTGCTCGCTGACTTCGAGCACGACGCGTTGCGGCGGCAGACCGAGCGCCTTGAGGCCGGCGAGCAGCGCGTCACCATAGCTCATATCCATCAGCGCGGCCGGATGCAGGCTCAGGAAGAGCCACTCGTCGTGACTGTCGAACGCATTGAAATTGCCGAGGTGCAAGGATTCGGCAAGCCGCCCGAGTTCGAGCAGATCGCCGCGCCGCGCGGCTTGCGAAAACACTTCGTGCGACGGCACCTGCATTGCGTTTTCGTCGTGCACGCGCAGCGACGCGTGATAGCCGATCGCGCGGCGATGCGATACCGAAAACACCGGTTGAAACACGCTGAACACGGTATAGCCGCCGTAGCGCACCGTGCGGCGGGAACCTTCCTCCCCCGCGACAGGGCGCGGCGGCTGAAAACCGGGAGGGTCGAGTTCGACCATGCTCATCGTGTCGATCATTCGCGAATATGCGCAGGTGCGCGGAATCTTCAGTTTACAGGATCGGCCAGCAAGAAACATGCGAGCGGACAATCTGCCGCGTCGTTCGACCGATGGCTTGCCGGCAAGGCGTGGCGTGGCTTCAGCGGACGCCGCATGCGCCGGTTGGCGGCACATCGATGGTGCAACAGCGTGCGTCGCGCCCCGTTGCGGTTCGTCGCGACCGGCCGCGATGCTCACGCGCAGGATCAGGCCCGCTCCGACGGATCGGTCTTCGCCGCGGGCCGTCGGATGTCCTGAGCGAGTTGCGCGAAGATCCACGACGTGCCCGCGGTGATGATGCCCACGCAAATGAATGTCGCGTGAAACGCCGGCAGCGTGTTCGCTTCGGTGACGCGCGGAATGATGCCGGTGAACGTCGTCAGCATCGCGCCCGCGACGGTGACGCCCAGGCTCATCGACAGCATTTGCACGAGCGAAAAAAGACTATTGCCGCTGCTTGCGCCGCCGGTGCCGAGGTCCTTCAGTGTCAGCGTATTCATCGCGGTGAACTGGATCGAATTCACGCCGCCGAAGAACGCAAGCTGAACGAGCCGCAGCCATAGCGGCTGGTTCGGCCCGGTCAGCGCGAAGCTCGCCATCGCGAGGCCGACCAGCACGGTGTTCGTGACGAGCACACGCCGGTAGCCGTAACGGAAGATCAGGCGTGTGACGAGCCGCTTCGAGGTCATGCCGGCCGCGGCGACCGGCAGCATCATCAGGCCTGCTTCGAATGCGCTGTAGCCGAGGCTCACTTGCAGCAGGAGCGGCAGCAGATACGGCATCGCGCCGCTGCCGATCCGCGCGAACAGGTTGCCGAGTATGCCGACGCTGAATGTATGGATCTTGAAGAGGTCGAGCGAGAAGATCGGCTGCGGCACGCGCACCGCGTGCAGTCCGTATGCGGTGAAAAAGCCGAGGCTCAGGATAAGCAGCACGAGCACCGTGGCATGGGCGAAGCCGAACTCGCCGCGGCCGTCGAGCGCCATCGAAATCGAGATCATCGCCACGACGAGCAGCAGATAGCCTTTCAGATCGAATTTCGCGGTGTCCGGATTGCGCGAGTCCGGCATGAAGATAAAGGTGGCGATCACGCCGATCACGCCGACGGGCACGTTGATCAGAAAGATCCAATGCCACGAAGCGATTTTCACGAGCCAGCCGCCGAGCGTCGGTCCGATCAGCGGACCGATTAGCCCCGGTATCGCAACGAAGGACAGCGCGGGCAGATAGCGTTCGGCCGGAAATACGCGCAGCACGGCGAGACGTCCGACCGGCAGCAGCATCGCGCCGCCGGCGCCCTGCAAGATGCGCCATAGCACGAGCTGTGGCAGCGTATGCGCGCTCGCGCACAGCAGCGAGCCGAGCGAGAACACGAAGATCGCGCTCATGAACACCCGCCGCGTGCCGAGCTTGTCGGCGAGCCATCCGGACACGGGGATCATCACCGCCATCGTCAGCGAATACGCGATCACGACCGATTGCAGATGCAGTGGCAATTCGCCGAGGCTCGTCGCCATTGCCGGCAACGCGGTGTTGACGATCGTCGAATCGAGCGTCTGCATGAAGAAGCCGGTCGCGACGATCCACAGCATGACCGTGAGCGATCGGGCAGAGGGCTTGACGGGAGGTGTCTCGGAGGTTGTCGTTTGTGCCATGAGTGCGAAGGCGAGCCGGTTGAACCGGTCGGGCGATATTTTAAGCAAAAACTGTATCGGCGCGCAGAGGTTGCGCGTGCGGACACGCATCGGCTGCAAGCGGCGAGCCTGTAAGGACAGCGATGCATGCGGCATCTGCATCGGCATCGGTCGATACCGATGCGCGAGGTCGGCCTGTTCTATCGGACGGAACGTACCTGCCTGCGAATCGGCCTCGCGCCCGGATGGTGCACGAGCGGAAAGCGCGTTGCGCAGCGCTGGCCGTTACAGCCTGGCCGCCGCCTCGAAAAAGGCGAGCGCGCGCGGGTCCTGCGTGTAGGCGGCATTGATGCGAATCCACGGGCACGTCTCGGCATTCGGACGGAAGTAGTGTCCCGGCGCGACGGTCACGCCGAGCGGCGCACCGCATTCGGCGAGCACGCGCGAATCGTCGATATGCGGCACGCGCGCCCAGATCAGATTGCCGCCGAGCGGCTTTTCGAACACCTCCCAGCCGGCGGCCTCGAGCATCTGCACCGACGCGCCGAGCGCTTCGCCCATGCGCCGGCGCAGCCGTTCGATGTGCTTGCGGTATACGCCGCGTTCGAGCATCGCGACGGCCACGGCTTCCGTGAAGCGCGAGCCGCCCACGCTCGTCAGCATCTTGATGTCGGCCAGATCCTTGATGATCGCCTGGCTCGCGATCGTATAGCCGATGCGCAGCGACGACGACAAGGTCTTCGATAAGCCGCCGATGTAAATCACATGCTCGAACTGATCGAGCGTCGCGAGCCGGTCGGTTGTTTCATTCTGGAAGTCCGCGAAGATGTCGTCTTCGATAATCGTGAAATCGTAGTCGCGCGCCAGTTGCAGCAGGCGAAACGCCACATGCGGCGCGACCGTCGTGCCGGTCGGGTTGTGGAACACGCTGTTGACGAAAAACAGCTTTGGCCGGTGCTGCGCGAGTTGCACCTGCAGCGCGTCGAGGTCCGGGCCGCTGCGCGTGCGCGGTATGCCGACGAGCTTCACGCCATGCAGTTTGAGCAGACCGAACAGATTGTAGTAACCGGGGTCTTCGACGAACATCGTGTCGCCTGCTTTCAGCATGTAGCGCATCAGCAGGTCGAGCGCCTGGCTTGCGCCTTGCGTCACGAGAATCTGCGATGCATCGACGTCCATGCCGAGCTGCGCCGAGCGGCTGCGCAAATGCTCGCGCAATGTCGCGTTGCCGAGCGGCGTCGCGTAATCGACAAGGCTCGCGGCGTCGGTGCGCGACACGTGGCGGACGGCCTGCGCGAGACTGTCCATATCGCGCCATCCCTCGGGAATAAAGCCGCTGCCGAGCTTCAACGTTCCACCCGGATGGTTCATCTGCTGCAGCAGATGAAACGACTCTTCTTCGGCGCGCCGCGGGTCCGACGTGCCCTGGCAGCGGTCGACGCCCGCGCGTGCGCGCTGCGCGACATAGAATCCCGAGCCGTGCCGCGAGTCGAGATAACCGAGCGACACGAGCCGGTCGTATGCCTCGATGACCGGGAAGCGGCTGATCGCGTGGTCGGCGGCGAACTGTCGGATCGACGGCAGCTTCGTGCCCGCGTGCGCGGTGCGCGAGCCGATCCATTGCGTGACGCCATTGACGATCTGCTCGGTGAGCGGCACGCCGCTTTCGCGGTCGAGTTCGATATCGAGCTTCATGCGCCTCCTTGTTCGGGCCATCGGCTTTCGCCTGCGCTTCGCAAAAGTGTCCGTTTTTTCAACTGCACAGTTCCGTTGAAAGTGTTCGGTACTGTGCATGTGATTGGCGACATCGTACGTCAATAATCGACGTACCGAAATGCTTTACAAGGAGCACTGCGATGCGCGAAATCCGAACTTTCGAACTCGAACACGGCGAGCCGGCGGCCGCGTGGCGTGTCGCTCAGCCGCTCCTGCTCAAAGTAACGGCCGGCGAGGTGTGGCTGACGATGGAAGGCGACGCCGAAGACTATTGGCTCGGCCGCGGCGACACATTCAGGCTGCCGCGCGGCGTGACTGCCTGGCTCAGCGCCGGCGATCAGGGCGCACGCGTCGTGCTGTCGGGCAACCGGCGTATGGCGGGCTGGCCTTTGACGCGCACGTCGGCGTGGAGCTGGTTGCCGCGGTGGTTGCTGGCGGCTTGAGTTGTCGGCTCAAATCGCCGCTTCGAATTACGCGATCCGTGCGGCAAATGGATGTGGCCAACGCGGCACTTCAACCATTTATATCGTACGCGCCGATATAGCGGGCGCGCGGGCGAATGAGCCTGCCGTCCGCTGTCTGTTCGATCGCATGCGCGATCCACCCCGCAACGCGGCCCACCGCAAATAGCGTAAACGCTGCGCCCGAGGGCAACGCGAGCACGCGTTCGATTGCAGCCAACGCATAGTCGACGGTCGGCTCGACGCCGGCCGTGTCGTGCATGGCCGCGGCGAGCCGTTGCACTTCCACGAGCGGTGAACGCGAGGGCGCGCAGTCGGCGAGCATCTCGAGCAGCAGCCTCGCACGCGGGTCGCCGTCCGGATACAGCGGATGGCCGAAGCCCGGCAGCGGCGGGCGCAGTGCGAGCGTTTCCTGCGTGCCGGCGCTGCGTGCGTCGCTGTGCTCCTCGCGAGCGAGACGCGTGGCGAGGAAGCGATCGAGGTCGGCGGCGCGCGAGGCGTCGTCGAACAGCGCCGCGATGCGCACCGTCTCGCCGCCGTGCCGCGGCCCCGCGAGCGCGGCCAGGCCGCCCGCGATCGCGCCGAATAGATGCGTGCCGGTCGAGGTGATGCAGCGCACCGTGAAGGTCGACGCGTTCAATTCGTGATCGGCGCACGCGACGAGTGCGGCACGCAGCAGGTTGATCTGCGGCCGGGTGCGTACGCCCCACGCGGCGGCGAGTTGCCGATGCAGCGGATCGTTCGACGGCGCAGCCGAAATCATGGCGGCCGCGACGAGGCGCAGCAGCACGCAGGCAGTGTCGAGCTGCGCGTCGCGCCCGAGCGCCCAGACGCGCGGCATTTGCGCCGCGGCGGCCGGCAGCAGCACGAGCGCGCGATCGAGCGGCGTACTGTCGCTCCACAATTTCAGCCATGCGGACCACTGCGCGGCGGCGATCGGCGCCGCCGGCGCCTGTGCGATGCGCCGTTCGCTGCACGCCCACAGCAACGCGGCCGTGTCTTCCAGCGAGGCAGTGCGAGCGAGTTCTATCGCGTCGTGTCCGCGATAGAAGAGCCGGCCGTCGGCAATTAGCGTGATGGCCGATTCAAGCACCGGCACGCCCCAGTCGAGTACTTTCTGCGCGACTTTGCCTGCGCGCTTGCCGTCGGCCTTGCGGCGCGCGAGGCGCCGCACTTCGTCGGCATCGTAGAGGCGGCGCTTCGAATTTGCATCGGGCGACGAGCGCAGCATGCCACGGCTGACATAGGCGTACAGCGTCGGCAAGCTGATGCCGAGCGCTTGCGCGGCTTCATCGGCGCTGAGGTGGCGCTTCGACGAAGAATCGCTGGCACGACGGGTGGAGGGCATAAGGGGCGGCAAAAACCGGACAAATCAATATACATTGATTCTAACAATCAAGATTGATCGATGTGGGGCCGAATTCTAGACTGGTCGCCATTCCCACCGTCGGCGCGAAGCCGCTTCCACCATGACGCCTCTTATTGCCCTGGACCACCTGTGGACCGCGGCCGGCTGCGACGCCGCGGCGCTCGACGCCGTTTCGATTACCGGCAACGATCCCGCGTTGCCATCTGTGTTCCGCGTCGGCACGCTCGCGGCTGCGACGATCGCGGCGACGGGGCTGGCCGCCGCCGAATGTCATCGGTTGCAAACCGGGCTGCAAAGCGGACAGCGGCAACGCGTTCACGTCGACGTGCGACGTGCGCTGACCGCGTTTCGCAGCGAACGGTACCTGCGCGTGAACGATGGCCCGCCGCTGGACATGCGCAATCCGATCTTCGGCTTCTTCGAGACGCGCGACGGCCGTTGGGTTCAGCTGCACACGAATTTTCCGCATCACCTCGAAGGTGTGTTGAAAATCCTCGGTTGCGCGAACGACCGGTCTTCTGTGGCACAGGCGATTCGCGATCGGGACGGCGCCACGCTCGATCAGACGCTCGCCGATGCGGGCTTGCCCGCTGCGCTGATTCGCACGCCGCGCGAATGGGCGGCGCTCGAGCAGGCGAAGGCGATTGCGAATCTGCCGCTGTTCGAGATCGAGCGGATTGGCGACGCGCCGCCGCAGCCGATTGCGTCGTCAAGCCGTGCCGGCGCCGGGGGGCTTGCTCGAGCGGCCCAAGCGGCCCAGCCACCCGACCAGCCGCTTTCCGGCGTGCGCGTGCTCGATCTGTCGCGGATCATCGCGGGGCCGGTCGCGGGCCGCGCGCTCGCATCGCACGGCGCACAGGTGCTGCTCGTCAATGGCCCACATCTGCCGAACATTGCGCCGCTCGTGATCGACACGGGTCGCGGCAAGCGTTCGGCGACGCTCGATCTGCGCGAAGCGGCGGGCCGCGCTCGACTCGAAGCGCTCACGCGCGATGCCGATGTGTTCCTGCAAGCCTACCGGCCGGGCGCACTCGCCGCGCGCGGCTTCGGACCGGAGGCACTCGCGCGCTTGAGGCCCGGCATCGTCTGCGTCTCGATCTCCGCATATGGGCATACAGGGCCGTGGGCCACGCGGCGCGGTTTCGACAGCCTCGTGCAGTCGGCCAGCGGCATTGCGCATACGGAGGCGCACGCGGCCGGCGTCGATGGGCCGAAGCACCTGCCGTGTCAGGCGCTCGATCACGGCACCGGCTACCTGGCCGCGTTCGGCGCGATGGTGGCGCTGGCGCGCCGCGCGACCGAGGGCGGCAGCTGGCATGTGCGGCTGTCGCTTGCGCAAACGGGCCGCTGGTTGCAGTCGCTCGGGCAGATCGAGGATGGCTGGCGCGTGCCGGAAGTGAATTTCGACGATGTGAAGCATTCGCTCGAAGCGGTCGATTCGCCGTTTGGCCGCGTGCTCGGCACGCCGCCTGCCGAACAGCTTTCGGAGACGCCGCCGCGCTACGGCCGGCCGCCGGTGCCGATCGGCACTGATGACGCGCGCTGGGAAAGCTAGCGCCTCGCGGCCGGCGGGGCGGTTTCGCACGAGCATGTCATCCGCGGTGCGGTGCGGTGCATCTGACGTCGCCCGCTGCCCGGCGCGTCGGTCTGCCGGCCGGATCGCCGGCGAGGCGAACGATGCCTGCGCCGCGCAGCAGTCCACTACTTCCGCAACTCGGCCACGAAGTCGTAGTAGTCGTTACGGCAATAGGTATCGGTCAGTTCAATCGCGCGCTGGTCCGACGTATAACCGACGCGTGTGATTAGCAACAGCGCTTCGTTCTGCGCAATGCTCATTTGCTGTGCGATTTCCTCGCTCGCATTGACCGCGCGAAAGTGTTGCAGCGCGCGTACGATCGACAAACCGCGCTGCTCGAGATACGAATACAACGAATCGCCGATCGCATGCGGATCGGGAATCACCGAAGCGGGGAACGTCGAATTTTCGACGGCCATCACGATGCCGTCCGCGAGCCGCAAGCGGCGCAAGCGCGTGACGGCGGCCGCCGGCGACAGCCCGAGGCGGATCACTTCATCGCGATTCGCCGGCACGATCTCGCGCGAAAGCCATTGCGAACTGGGTGTGAAACCCCGCCGGCGCAGCATCTCGCTGAAGCTTGACAGGCGCGACAATGGATCTTCATAGCGCGGCGTAATAAAGCTGCCCGCGCCTTGCGTGCGGCGGATCAAACCCTGTTCGACGAGCAGCGCGATCGCCTTGCGCGCGGTAATGCGCGACACGCCAAGCGCGTCGGACAGCACACGCTCCGAGGGCAATGCTTCTCCGGGGTTCCAGCGGTTGTCATGAATCGCATGGCCGAGCTTGCGGGCGAGTTGCAAGTAAAGCGGCGTATCGTTTTCCGGGTCCGGACGCAAATCGCGCCAGCGGTCTTCCGTGGTTGAGTTCATGACTTGTGCGCAAGAAGGGCAAGCGGCAATTCTATGATATTGGCGCGCGGCGTTATAGCGGGCTTTTGCCTGGTGTGCCGATGCGTTGCGGCCAAAACGCTACACTCGCAGCAGCGCAACGCAACCGTTCCTGGAGAAATCAATGACGACCGATATCGCCACCGTGACGTTACCCGACGGCGAGCGCATTCCGAAGCTGGGGCAGGGCACGTGGGAGATGGGCGAGCGCACGTCGCAGCGCGCGGCGGAAATCGCCGCGCTGCGCGAAGGCATCGAACTCGGCATGACGCTCATCGATACCGCGGAGATGTACGGCGAAGGCTCGACCGAATCGCTGCTCGGCGAGGCGCTGGCGGGCGTTCGCGACGACGTGTTTCTCGTCAGCAAGGTGTATCCGCATAATGCGAGCCGGCGCGGCGTGCAGGCGGCGTGCGAACGCTCGCTCAAGCGCCTGAAGACCGACCGGCTCGACCTGTACCTGCTGCACTGGCGCGGTTCGGAGCCGCTCGAAGAAACCGTCGCGGGCTTCGAAGCGCTGCGTCAGGCCGGCAAGATCCGTCACTGGGGCGTGAGTAACTTCGACGCCGACGATATGGACGAACTCGCCGCCGTGCCGCACGGCGATGCGTGCGCGACGGATCAGATTCTGTACAACGTCGCGCGGCGCGGGCCGGAATTCGATCTCCTGCCGTGGCTCAAGGCGCGCAATATTCCGGCGATGGCTTATAGCCCGGTCGATCACGCGCGTTTGCCGAAGCGTTCGCCGCTTGACGACATCGCGGCCGCGCACGGTGTATCGGTGTTCCAGATCGCGCTTGCGTGGGTGCTGCAGCAGCCCGATGTGTTCGCGATTCCGAAGGCGGGACGCGTCGAACATGTGCGCGATAACCGGCGCGCCGCCGATATCGCGCTGAGCGCCGACGATTGCGCGGCGATCGATGCGCATTTCCGTCCGCCGCTGCGCAAGCAGCCGCTCGAGATGTTGTGAGCGCGGCGCCGCGCGCGGCTCGCGGCTGTCGCTATCGGCTGTCGCTGTCGACCGGCTGCCTCGCGGCCATCAGTTGCACGGATGATGCATGTGCACGGAGCCGAGCAGGGCGACTTCGGCGGGCGTGTCCTTCAGCGCAGCGGCATCGACCTGATTCGCATCGGCAAGATAGTCGTCGATGATCGACGAAAGCTTCACGTCGTGCAGGCACAGCGACGCGCGTTGTGCTTCACCTGCGGACAGTTGCGCGCGTTGCGCGAGAAACTGCACGCCATATTGATAGCCATGAATGATGCCGCGAACGGCGCCGAGGCATTGGCCCTGCGCGACGGCGTCGTTTTTGCGCGCGCATAGCCGCTCGAGCGTGTAGGCGGAGAAGGTCGGATCGGTCGTTGGCATCGGATGCGACTGAGCGGACTGCAGCCTTGCTTGCACGACCGATCGAGCCGGTACGCCGAAGGCGTTTGCATCGGCTTGCGCAAGCGGCACGAGAGACACGCACAGCGCGGCGCAAAGCAGGCCGGCGGCAACGCGCGCGGCAGCGCGACGTGAAGTTTGTTGCATGGCAAGCGCTCATCGAACGGCGACTCAAGTCTGAGACGCCCGGCGCGCTTTGGTTCCGTTGCTGCGCGTGGACGGCATTCGGCGCGCAGTCGTGTCGACTGATGTGTCGACTGGGGCCGTCACGGTCGGGGCGGTGACGTTCGACCGGGGGGAGCGAAACCTCACCGCCGCCGCTGGCAGGCGATGGTCGCCGCCAGGCTGCGCGCTTGCTGGCGGATCACGCGAATCGTCGCGCGGCACGACTGGCGTGAGCACCGCGGCGGCGTCATCGGCGGCCGTCGAAGGTGTCGCATCTAGGGAAAATTGACCGGTGGCCATAGGATCGCCGCGCGTGGCGTTTCTGCGCTGAAACGAGCGCGCGAAATCAGCACGCGCGATGCTTCATCGGCGACGTCGAAGTAAGCGAAGCTCGTCGACGGGGATGTGGCAGCGGATGCGATGGCCGTCGCCGGCATCGGAAAACGGCGGGTCCTGCTGTTCGCAGATCGCGCCGATCTTACGCGGGCAGCGAGTATGAAACACGCATCCTGACGGCGGTTCTGCGGGACTCGGTGGCTCGCCCTCGAGACGAATGCGCTCGCGGCCCGAATTCATTGCATGCGCATCGAGTGTCGGTACCGACGATAGCAGTGCCTCCGTGTACGGATGATGCGGTCCCTCGAACACAGCGGCGGCGGGTCCGATTTCGAGCAGCCGTCCGACGTATAGCACGGCGATGCGGTCCGACAGATACCGGACCACGTGCAGATCGTGCGAAATGAATATGTAGCTCACCTGATGCTCGCGCTGCAAATCCGCGAGCAGGTTCAGGATTGCGGCCTGTACCGAAACATCGAGTGCGGAAGTCGGTTCGTCGCAGACGACGACCCGCGGATCGCCCGCGAATGCGCGCGCGATCGCCACGCGCTGCTTGAGGCCGCCGGACAGTTGCCGCGGGCGTGCGCCCAGATAGCGGTCCGGCAAGCGCACGGCTTCCACGAGCGTCGTCAACCGCTCTTCGCGCGCGAGCGCATGCAGCGAAGTCAGCCGCGACAGCGCGCGGCCGATCAGACGCTTCACCGAATGCGCGCGATTGAGCGCCGAATCCGGGTTCTGAAACACAATTTGCAGCGACTTCACCTGCTCGTCATTGCGGCGTGTCACGCGCGAGGCCAAGGGTTCGCCGTCGAGTTCGAGCACGCCGCCCGCGTCGGGCTCGATAAGACCGAGCAGCATTTTGGCGAGTGTCGTCTTGCCGCTGCCCGATTCGCCGACGAGGCCCAATGTTTCGCCAGCCGCGAGTTCGAGCGATACCGAATCGACCGCGCGCAATGCGACGCCGGATGCATGGAAGGTCTTCGAGATGTGACCGGCGCGCAGCACGCGCTCAGCGCCGTTGGGCTTTGCAGCGACGGGTGGCGCATGAGTGTGCGTTTGCGCTTGACCGGAATCGGCGGACTGCGCAGCCTGCCCGGTTTGCTGCGGCGCATTCGCCCGCGGCAACTCGGTCGCGCGCTCATGATAGTGACAGCGCGACATCTGGTCGCCATGCTGTGCGCTCATCCTGTACGGCGGCGGCGCGTCGCGGCGGCAACGATCGTCGGCGAGCCGGCAACGGTCTGCGTAAATGCAGCCCTGTGCGATCGAACCGGGCATCGGCAAGCTGCCCGCGATCGTATCGAGCCGATCCCTATCCTTGCTGCGGCCCGGGCTCGGCAGGCAGCGCAACAGGCCTACCGTATAAGGATGACGCGGCCGGCTGAACACGTCGCGTGTCGCGCCTTCCTCGACGAGCTTGCCGGCGTACAGCACGCCGACGCGCTCGCACATCTTGCCGATCACCGCGAGGTTGTGGCTGATAAACAGCACCGCGGTGCCATATTCCTTGCGCAGTTGCGCGATCAGATCGAGCACTTCCGCTTCGACGGTCGCGTCGAGCCCGGTCGTCGGTTCGTCGAGAATCAGCAGTGCGGGGTTCGACGCAAGCGCCATCGCGATCACGACGCGCTGCTGCATGCCGCCCGACAATTCGTGCGGATAACTATCCATCACGCGTTCGGGCGCCGCGATGCGCACGCGCCGCAGCATCTCGAGCGTGCGTTGCATCGCCTCGTCGTAGGTCGCGCCCGATACCTCGAACGCTTCGGCGACCTGGCGCGCGATCGTCAGCGAAGGGTTCAGCGCGCGCGACGGGTCTTGATAGACCATCGAGATCGCATTCGCGCGCATGGCACGCAGCGCGGCCGTGTCGAACGATTCGACATCGTCGCCGTCGATCGCGATGCGGCCCGCCTTGACCCGGCCATTGCGCGCGAGATAGCGCAGCACGGCCATCGCAACCGTCGATTTGCCGCAGCCCGATTCGCCGACGAGACCATAGGCTTCGCCGCGCCGCACGCGAAACGACACGTCCTGCAGCACCTCCCGGTCGCGGCCGCGCACACGGTAAGCAACTGTGAGGCCGACGATCGTCAGCGCATCGGAACGGTCGCGCTTCGACACATCGAACGCGGGAAATGCTGCGGCCGGCGACGCGCTCATCGGTCCAATACTCCTTCGACGCTGTCGGCGATCAGATTCACGCCGACCACCAGCGATGCGATTGCCGCGGCGTCGAACACGACGGTCCACCATGCGCCGCCGGCCATCAGCGTGTACGAATCGGAGAGCGCGAGCCCCCAGTCCGCGGAAGGCGGCTGGATGCCGAAGCCCAGAAACGACAGCGTTGCGACCGAGAAGATCGCATAGCCGAGACGCACGGTCGCTTCGACGATGATCGGCGGCAGCACGTTCGGCAGAATTTCGGCGAACATGATGTAGACCGCGTGCTCGCCGCGCAGCTGCGCCGCGGCGACATAGTCGAGATGGCGTTCGGCGAGCACCGCGGCGCGCACGGTACGTGCGGTGATCGGCATGAACGTGATGCCGATCACGAGTATCACCGTGAGGTTCGACGCGCCGACCGCGGCGAGCGCGAGCAGCGCGACGATCACGAGCGGCAACGCGAGCACGGCGTCGATCGCGCGGCCGATCACATGATCGACCCAGCCGCCGAAATAGCCGACGGTCAGCCCGAGCGCGGTGCCCGCGACCGTGCCGACGAGCGTCGCGAGCGGCGCGATCGTCAGGATGTCGCGCGCGCCGACGATCACGCGTGAACAGACATCGCGGCCGAGCTGATCGGTGCCGAACCAGTGCGTGCGATCGGGCGGCAGCAGCGAATTGAGCGGATCGGATGCGTAAGCGTCGTGCGGCGCGATCCATGTGCCGGCGATCGCGCAGGCTACCCACCACAGCACGATGAGCAAACCGATCACAAAGCTCGGCGAGCGCAGCAGCAACAGCAGCCGCTCGTAGCGCGGATCCTGCGCGCGCGGCGGCGGCGCGGCGGAGGTCGTCGCGGTCGTCGCGCCTGCCGCGGCGCCCGCCTCGCGCGCTTCGGGTGTACCCGGTGCGGCGCTCGTCATAAGGTGCTCCTCATTCGGCGCTCCGTACGCGCAGACGCGGATTCAACGTCACGTGCAGCGCATCCGCGATGAAATTGGCGACCGTATAGACGACGCCGACCGTCAGCACGCCAGCCTCGAGCATCGGAAAGTCCTTCGCTTTCGCGGCGTTGTAGATCAGCGAGCCAATGCCTTCGTAGTGAAACAGCGTCTCGACGACGACGAGCCCGCCGATCATATAGCCGAGCTGCGTCGCCGAGACCGTGATGGTCGGCAGCAGCGCATTGCGCAGCACGTGCCGGAAAATCACGATGTGCGGCGGCAAGCCTTTCAGGATCGCCGTGCGCGTGTAGTCCGCATCGAGCGCTTCGACGGTGCCCGCGCGCGCCATTCGCGCGATGTAGCCGAAAAAGATCAGGACGAGCGGCAGCACCGGCAGGATCAGATGCCGCAACTGTTCGAGCGCGCCCGCGCCCGGCGGCGCGGCTGCTTCGATCGGCAGCCAGCGCAGCCAGATGCCGAACACGAGTATCAGCACGATCGACGAAACGAATTCCGGCACCACGGTCGCCGATAGCCCGGCGACGCTGATCGTGCGGTCGATCCAGCGCCCTTCGTGCAAGGCGGCCCATACGCCGCCCGCGATACCGAGCGGCACGACGACGATAAACGCGAGCAGGCCGAGCTTCGCGGAATTCGCGAGCGCGCTGCCGATAAACGGCGCAACCGGTTCGCGAAACGCATACGACATACCCATATCGCCGTGCAGCAGATGCATGATCCATTGCGTGTACTGCGTGAGCAGCGGGCGGTCCGCGCCGAGCTGATGGTTGAGCGCGGCGACCGCGCGTGCGTCGGCGAGCGGGCCGAGTATCGCGCGGCCGATGTCGCCGGGCAGCAACTGCCCGCCGGCGAACACGAGTACCGAAAGCAGCCACAACGTGACGAGCGCAAGTGCGAGACGCGTCGCGAGAAAGCGCGCAACGCGCGCCGTGTTGCCCGAAGTGCCGCGCTGGGCGGCGGAAGCGGAAGAGGCGGAAGTCGACATCGGAGCCGGCTACGCGGCGATCACCGCGCGATCGAAATACAACTGCGCGAGCGCAGTAAAACGCACGCCGTTCAGCTTCGCGCGTGCCGCTATCAACTGATCGTAGAAGAACGGAATGATCACCGGCGTTTCATCGAGCAGCAGCGTCTGGATCTGGGCGGAGATGCGCTTTTGCGACGTGATGTCGAGCGCCGCGTCGAAATTCGCCACAAGCCGGTCGTACTGCGAATTCCGGAAGTGCGCAGCATTCCACGTACCTGTGCTCGTCAACGGCGCTTTCAGGAATACGTTCGGCACGCCGCGCGCGCCGTAATCGGTGATGCCGAGCGGCGAGTCGAGCCAGTCGGACTTGCCCGGCACGCCCGCGCCGTAATACGTCGACTGGCTTTCCACCTTCAGGTTGATGCGCACGCCGATCGCCTTCGCGTAATTCTGCACGACGACCGCGAGATCGGGCAGTTCCATGTACTTTTCAGTGGTCAGCGTAATGTCGAAGCCGTTCGGCACGCCCGCTTGCGCGAGCAGCTGTTTGGCCTTCGCGACATCGATCCTGCGTTGCGGCACGCCTGCGTCGGACGACGGAAACACCGGCGCAAACGGGCTGTCGTTGCCGACCTGCGCGCGGCCCTGAAAGAGCCCGCGCACGATTACATCGCGATCGATCGCGAGTGCCAGTGCCTGGCGCACGCGTTTGTCCTTGAACTGCGGGCTGTCGTTGCGCATGTGAATCTGCCGGTGCGCACTCGACTTCACGCCGATCACCTTGAATTCGGGGTTGTTCAGAAGCCCGCGGCCGCCCTGCACGGTGAACGTGCCCATCACATCGGCCTGACGGCCTTGCAGCGCGAGAATCTGCGCCTGCTGATCCGCGTAGAACGTGAACTGCAGGCGTTCGGGCAGCGCTTTTTCGCCCCAGTAGTCGGGATTGCGCACGAAAGACGCGCCGACCTTCGGCTGATACTTTTCGAGCTTGAATGCGCCGGTGCCGACGAAGGTTTTTTCGTAATCGCCTTTATAGCTCGCCGGCAGAATGATCGCGTTGTAGTTGTCCGACGAAACGTAGTACGGAAAGTTGCCCGTCGGCGCGTCGAGATGAAACTCGACCGTGTGATCGTCGACGACCCTGGTCGCGCCCTTCGACAGCACGCCCTTAAATACCGACAGCGCGGCCGAGCCGGCTGCCGGGTCGGTCAGCCGGTCGAACGTCGCGGCGACGTCCTTTGCGGTGAACGGTTCGCCATTGCTGAACTTTACGTTCTGACGCAGCTTGAAGGTCCACACGCTGCCCTTGTCGTCCGGTTTCCACGACAGGGCGAGCGCGGGTCGCAGCATAAGCTTTTCGCTGTCGTCGTCGACGAGGAATTCACCGGTTTGATTGAGCAGCGCGAGGCCGCCGGCGTCCGTCACGGTGAGCGGATCGACGGCGCCGGCCGGCATTAGATGCGCGATGCGGATCGTCGCGTTCGACGCGCCTTGCGCACGCGCTTCGCGCGCGGCGAAAAGCCCCGTGCCGGCCAGCGAAAGTCCGATTACGCTCGCGTAGCGCAACAGTTCGCGGCGCGACAGGCGGCCAGCGAGGAATTCGTCGATTGCATGATTGCCGTACGGGTCGGCTTCATTGCGGGCGGTGTCGAGAGCCCGTCGTAGCGACGGCAGGTACGGGTGGTCCGCGGGGATTTTCATCGATGGATAGTCCGGTCCGTTCTGTTGAGCGTCGCGCGCGGCCTCGCGAGAAAGCCAGGGCGGCGCGGCGGTGCGAGCGGTACTGCGACGATGGATGACGACTCAGTGTAAGCGATTGCCTTGCACTGCGGCGTGTTTGCGGCCGCGAACCGCCCTGCGGATCACGAGAAACCGGAGCGGCTTGTCTCGCGCTGACAACGGTGGGCGTTCGATCGCGCGGGCTTGCGCGTGCTTACCGCGTGCTTCGCCGCGCGGTAAGCACGCGGTGAAGCACGGAAGACTTGCGGCGCTGCGATGGCGAATGCGTCGTTGTTGCAGCGCGCGCTACGCTTGCGACGCTTATCGCGCTAACCGCCGTTATCGCAGTTACCGTGTCGACGGTGCGCGCCGCCAGCGGTGAAACAGGATCGACCCGATCCAGCACGCCATGAAGGTCGCGACGATGCCATAACCGAGCGTGCCGAATCGTGCGTTGAGCGCGCCGATTGCATCCCAGGCGCGGCCGGACAAGCCGAGTTTGTCGGCGATGAGGCCGAGCGCTTCGACGCCGCCGATCGCGATCGCGACGAGTGCCGACACGAAGGTGATGCTTGCGTTGTAGTAGAGCTTGCGCTTCGGGTCGTCCATCGCCCAGCCGTACGCGTGGACCATCAGCACATTGTCGGTCGAATCGACGAGCGTCATGCCCGCGGTGAAGAGCGCCGGGAACACGAGGATCGAATAGAGCGGCAGACCTTTGCCGGCCTCGGCCGCGGCGATCGCGAGCAAGCCGATTTCGGTCGCGGTGTCGAAGCCAAGGCCGAATAGCACGCCGACCGGATACATATGCCAGCTTTTCGTGACGATGCGAAAGAGCGGCTTCAGCGCGCGCGACAGCAATCCGGCCGGCGCGGCCGCATGGGCCGCGGCTTCGAGGCTCGCATCGGCCGCTGCTTTGCTGCCATCAGCGTTGCCGCCATCGGCGTGTCCGCCATGGGTGCCGCCGCTGCGTTGCACATGCCGATAACGGCGCCACACATCGCGCAGGATCGTCAGATTGACGCCCGCGAGCACGAGCAGAAATACCGCCGATACCATCGTGCCGATCGTACCGCCGACGGCCTTGAACGCGTCGAAGCGGCTATGCAGCGACAACGCCGTGATGGCGATGCCGATCGTCGCGGCGATCACGATCGTCGAATGGCCGAGCGAAAATGCGAGGCCGACGCCGAGCGGCCGCTTGCCCTGCTGCATGAGCTTGCGCGTGACCGCGTCGATCGCCGCGATATGGTCCGCGTCGACGGCGTGCCGCAAACCGAAGCCATACGCGAGCAGCGCGGTGCCGAGCAGCAGCGGATAGTGGCGCAACGCGACGAGCGCCCACGCCCATGCGCCGAGGTTCGCGGCAATCAGCAACGCGTAGAGCGTGACGATCTGTCGTGTCGGAAGACGAAGGCGCGTGGCGGTCGGCGTCATGAGGCGTCGTGCGGAAAAGGGCGGTGGTGTTTCAGTGCTGGTGCGGATGCTTGTGGATCGGATCGACCCAGTAGACCGTCTCCGGCTGCTCGACGGCGTCGATATTGAGGTTTACGACGACTGCCTCGTTGTCGCTGCGCACGAGCACGCATTCGAGTGGGTCGTCGGTGCTCGCATTGATCTCCTGATGCGGCACATACGGCGGCACGAAGATGAAGTCGCCCGGGCCTGCTTCGGCGGTGAATTCGAGGTGCTCGCCCCAGCGCATCCGCGCGTGGCCGCGCACGACGTAGATCACGCTTTCGAGCGCGCCGTGATGATGCGCGCCCGTCTTCGCATTTGGATGGATCGTCACCGTGCCGGCCCAGATTTTCTGCGCGCCTACGCGCGCCGCGTTGATCGCGGCCGCGCGGTTCATGCCCGGCGTTTGCGCCGTATTCGTGTCGAGCTGGTCGCCGCGGATCACCTTGACGCCGTGCTCGCGCCAGTCGATCGACTGATCGTGCTTTTCGTGCGCGGCATCATTGCCGTCGCCGTGGTGATCGTGGTCGTGGTCGTGGCTCATCGGTTGTCTCCTTGCGCGACGCCTTGGGCCGCGCGGTCCATTCTGACATGACCAAAATTGACACGCACGCTCGCTGACATGGCGGCGCGTGCGCAGGCGAAAAAAAGCCCGTTCGTCAAGAACGGGCCTTCGCAACGAGCTTTCGCTACAGCGGCGAATGCCGGTTACTTATGCTTCGAGTTGATGATCGCTTCGGACACGTTGTTCGGCGTTTCGGCGTAGTGCTTGAATTCCATCGTATACGTCGCGCGGCCCTGCGTGAGCGAGCGCAGCGACGTCGAATAGCCGAACATCTCGGCAAGCGGCACTTCGGCGCGCACGAGCTTGCCGCCGCCGCCCGCGATGTCTTCCATGCCCTGCACGATGCCGCGCCGCCCGGACAGGTCGCCCATCACGTTGCCCATGAACTCTTCGGGCGTTTCCACTTCGACGGCCATCATCGGTTCGAGCAGCACCGGCTTCGCCTTGCGCATCGCGTCCTTGAACGCCATCGAGCCGGCCATGCGGAACGCGTTTTCGTTGGAGTCGACGTCGTGATACGAACCGAACGTCAGCGTGACCTTCGTATCGACGACCGGATAACCCGCGAGCACGCCCGCTTTCAGGGTTTCCTGGATGCCCTTGTCGACAGCGGGGATGAATTCGCGCGGAATCACGCCGCCCTTGATCGCGTCGACGAATTCATAGCCCTTCGTCGGATTCGGCTCGAGCGTGATCACCGCGTGGCCGTACTGGCCGCGGCCGCCCGACTGCTTGACGAACTTGCCTTCGACGTCTTCGACCTTCGTGCGCACGGTCTCGCGATACGCGACCTGGGGCTTGCCGACCGTCGCCTCGACGCCGAACTCGCGCTTCATCCGGTCGACGAGAATTTCGAGGTGCAGCTCGCCCATGCCGGAGATGATCGTCTGGCCCGATTCCTCGTCGGTGTTGACGCGGAACGACGGGTCTTCCTGCGCGAGGCGGTTCAGCGCAATGCCCATCTTTTCCTGGTCGGCCTTCGTCTTCGGCTCGACAGCCTGTGAGATAACGGGCTCCGGGAAAATCATCCGCTCGAGGATGATCACTTTGTTCGGATCGCAAAGCGTATCGCCGGTGGTCGCTTCCTTGAGACCGACGGCGGCCGCGATATCGCCCGCGCGCACTTCCTTGATTTCCTTGCGCTCGTTCGCGTGCATCTGAAGGATACGGCCGAGGCGCTCCTTCTTTTCCTTGACCGCGTTGTAGACGGTATCGCCCGACTCGACGACGCCCGAATACACGCGGAAGAAGATCAGCTGGCCGACGAACGGGTCCGTCATGATCTTGAACGCGAGCGCGGAGAACGGCTCGTCGTCGCTCGGATGGCGTTCCGCTTCGTTGTCGTTTTCGTCGTGGCCCAGAATGGCGGGCACGTCGACCGGCGACGGCAGATAGTCGATCACCGCGTCGAGCATGGCCTGCACGCCCTTGTTCTTGAACGCGCTGCCGCACAGCATCGGCACGATCTCATTGGCGATCGTGCGCTTTCTGAGCGCGCCCTTGATTTCCTCTTCGGTCAGGCTCTCGTGGTCTTCGAGGTACTTTTCGAGCAGCGCTTCGTCGGCCTCGGCCGCGGCCTCGACCATCTTCTCGCGCCACTCGTTCGCGAGCTCGACGAGATTCGCCGGAATGTCCCGGTACTCGAACTTGATGCCCTGGCTTTCGTCGTCCCAGACAATCGCCTTCATCTTGACGAGGTCGACCACGCCTTCGAAATGCTCTTCGGCGCCGACCGGAATCTGGATCGGCACCGCGACGCCCTTCAGGCGCTCGCCGATCTGCTTCTGCACGCGGAAGAAATCGGCGCCGACGCGGTCCATCTTGTTGACGAACGCAATGCGCGGCACCTTGTACTTGTTTGCCTGGCGCCAGACGGTTTCCGACTGCGGCTGTACGCCGCCGACCGAGTCGTACACCATGCACGCGCCGTCGAGCACGCGCATCGAGCGCTCGACTTCGATCGTGAAGTCGACGTGACCAGGGGTGTCGATAATGTTGATCCGGTGCTCCGGATAATTGCCGGCCATGCCCTTCCAGAAGGCCGTTGTGGCAGCCGACGTGATCGTGATGCCGCGCTCCTGTTCCTGCTCCATCCAGTCCATCGTCGCCGCGCCGTCGTGAACCTCGCCGATCTTGTGAGTCACGCCGGTGTAAAAAAGGATGCGCTCGGTGGTGGTAGTTTTGCCGGCATCGATGTGAGCGCTGATCCCGATATTCCGATAGCGCTCGATAGGAGTCTTGCGGGGCACGTGAACCTCCATGAAATAGCGCGCCGCCCCTTTTCCGCCGGTGGATGACCTACCCGTCCGGTCGGCTGCGGCGCGTCTGGCAGAGAATATAAGGATAGCGTGTCGGGTCCCCTTTTGCTTGAATCTTCCGCGCCGGGGCAAGCGGGTGGGGCGCGCGGAGTCGGTTGCGCCGCAATTGCGGGAAGTACGGTGCGGCAGCAAGCGGAAGCCTGCAGGCGCAAAAAAGCCGGTTTGCACACCCGGTGTACAAAACCGGCTTTATGCCGTGCCCGCTTCGCGCGCAGCGGGAATTCAGGTGGTTACTCGAGCCTGCGAGCCGGCGCGACGCGCGAGCGTCGGCTGCTGATTGCAGCCGCGCATTGCAGCTGACTGCTGTGGCTGGCTGCTGTGGCTGCCTACGGTGGCTGCCTACTGTGCCGCCTGCTGCGGCTGGGGCAGGCCCTGAATCTTCATGCCGGGCTTGATGCCCTTCGACTCGAACCAGCCCTTGCTCATCTCGAGCGCGTAGACGCCATTGTTGCGCGGGCAATGGTTGTTCTCGGTTTCGGCCTGCATCTCGTCGATGTCGGTGATCGTGCCGTCCGCGCGGATAAACGCGATCGACAGCGGAATCAGCGTGTTTTTCATCCAGAAGCAGTGCACCGCGGTCTCGTTGAACACGAACAGCATGCCCTCGTTCGGCCTGAGCTCCGTACGATACATGAGGCCTTGCTCGCGATCCGGATCGTTCGCGGCGACGGCAGCGTCGATCACGAACATGCCGGCCGTCAGTTTCACGCGCGGGAAGTCGCCGGGCTGCTTCGCGCCGGGCGGAATTTGCGCAAACGCGTCGCGCGCCGGCAAGGCGGCAAACGACAACGCGACGACCGACAACGCAACGGCAAGCGCGAGGCGCGCCGCAAAATTCGCCCATAGCGAGCGCGGGTTGAATCGCACGACGGTGCTCCTTCTCCAGAGATGAACCGCGAATGTTACGCGAGCGCACAGAAAAAGAAAAAGGCAGACGGCCTTGCGGCGATCTGCCTTTCAACGCCGTAAGAACGGCAGGTATGGCTTGTTCTTGACTGCGTTATTTCTTCGAACTTATTCCGAAGCGGCCGAAGCTGCAGCTGCCGGTGCTGCCTTCTTCTTCGAAGCGTGCTTCGTGTGCTTCTTCGTTGCCTTGTGTGCCGACGAAGCCGGAGCCATTGCGTCAGCGGCCGGAGCCGAAGCTTGTGCGAAAGCAGCAGATGCGAAGAGGCCAGCGACCAGAGCGGCGATGAGCTTGTTCATTGTGTGAAATCCTCAGCTTTAGTTAATTAACCAGATGACCCGTGGGTCGAGTCATGTCGTTCAACGTGCCATCCACCTTTCGGTTGACAGCCGGTTCGTCAAATTTCCGCGGAAATTCTCATGAGCCGGTTGCGAGCTGCGAGTCGCGCGCGACACACGGCAGCGATGTGCCGGGTGGTGCGAACGGCTTGCGAGGCTGAATGCCGGACAGCTCGCGGCATCTGGGTCGTGTAACGCGTGATGCCGCGACGCGGTTGACGAAACGGCGGACGAAAGCTCGCGAATTTTTGCGGCACACGACGGTGCGCCGCGAGTCGGACGACGCTGCCTAGGCGAGCCCGTCCCACGGCGCGCGTGCGGACAGTTCGGTCGACTCGCCCGGTTCGAGGCCGAGCGCGAAGATGTCGAGCGCGCCGATGCCGACGCGCACGAGACGCAAGGTCGGGAAGCCGACCGCGGCCGTCATTCGACGCACCTGGCGGTTCTTGCCTTCGGTGATCGACAGTTCGATCCACGTCGTCGGAATGGCCGCGCGGTAGCGGATCGGCGGATTGCGCGGCCACAACGCGGCGGGCGGTTCGACAAACTCCGCGCGACACGGGCGCGTCACATAGTCGCCGAGATCGATGCCGCGCGCGAGCGTCTTCAGGTCCGCGGTGCGCGGCGTGCCCTCGACTTGCGCCCAGTAGCGTTTGACAAGTTTGTGACGCGGCTCGGCGATGCGCGTCTGCAGCGCGCCATCGTCGGTGAGGAGCAGCAGACCTTCGCTGTCGGAATCGAGCCGGCCCGCCGGATAGACGCCGGGCACGCGCACCCAGTCCGCCAGCGACGCGCGCGTTTCGTGCGGCGAGAACTGACAGATCGTGCCGTAGGGCTTGTTCAGAGCGAGCAGCGTCATGCGCGGAATCTGTGCTGATGAATGGAGTAGTAACGTCAAATGGCGGCGTTCGCGCCGTAAAGGCGCGAGAATAGGACGCAGGAGATGAACGCGCGGACGCAAGCCGCAAACATGGTAAATGGCGCGATATTAATGCATAATACGGAGCGCTCAGTCTTATGTCTTATATAAGACCTATGACATCACGCTTCTGAGCAGGCATGCCGATGTCTTTCTGCTTTCCCGCGAGGGTCCGGTCTGGCCGTGCTGGCCTTTCTCCGGCTTCTGCCCGGCCTTCGCGGACCGGGCCGCGGCAGCGTTCGCGTACGACGGTGGGCTAGAATAACGGCCTGGCGGCTCACGGACGTCAGGCATGCGCGGTAAGAGGAATGCCCGGGAATGCCCGGGAGTGCCGGTTTTTGCGGGTCCCCAATCTGCTTTCACAGCACAGCCATCCATCACTGGAGTCCGATCATGGCGTATCAGCACATCAAGGTTCCGACGGGCGGTGACAAGATCGCCGTCAACGCGGATTTCTCGCTCAAGGTTTCCGACCAGCCGATCATTCCGTACATCGAAGGCGACGGTACGGGTGTCGATATCACGCCGGTGATGATCAAGGTCGTCGATGCGGCGGTCGAGAAGGCGTATGGCGGCAAGAAAAAGATCCACTGGATGGAAGTTTTTGCCGGCGAGAAGGCGACCCGCGTGTACGGTCCCGATGTGTGGCTGCCGGAAGAAACGCTGGCCGCGGTCAAGGAATACGTGGTGTCGATCAAGGGCCCGCTGACGACGCCGGTCGGCGGCGGCATCCGCTCGCTGAACGTCGCGCTGCGCCAGGAACTGGACCTGTACGTATGCCTGCGCCCGGTGCAGTACTTCAAAGGCGTGCCGTCGCCGGTGCGCGAGCCGGAAAAAACCAACATGGTGATCTTCCGCGAGAACTCGGAAGACATCTACGCGGGCATCGAATGGGCCGCGGAATCGGAGCAGGCGAAGAAGGTCATCAAGTTCCTGCGCGACGAAATGGGCGTGAAGAAAATCCGTTTCCCGGACACGTCGGCGATCGGCGTGAAGCCGGTGTCGAAAGAAGGCACCGAGCGCCTCGTGCGCAAGGCGATCCAGTACGCGATCGACAACGACCGCCGTTCGGTCACGCTCGTGCACAAAGGCAACATCATGAAGTTCACCGAGGGCGCGTTCCGTGACTACGGCTATGCGCTGGCGCAGAAGGAATTCGGCGCGGAACTCGTGGACGGCGGCCCGTGGATGAAATTCAAGAATCCGAAGTCGGGCAACGAAATCGTCATCAAGGATGTGATCGCCGACGCGTTCCTGCAGCAGATCCTGCTGCGACCTGCCGAGTACGACGTGATCGCGACGCTGAACCTGAACGGCGACTACGTTTCCGACGCGCTCGCCGCGCAAGTGGGCGGCATCGGCATCGCGCCCGGCGCGAACATGTCGGATTCCGTCGCGATGTTCGAAGCGACGCACGGCACCGCGCCGAAGTACGCGGGCAAGGACTACGTGAACCCGGGATCGGAAATCCTCTCGGCGGAAATGATGCTGCGTCATCTTGGCTGGACCGAAGCGGCCGACGTGATCATTTCGTCGATGGAGAAGTCGATCCTGCAGAAGCGCGTGACGTACGACTTCGCGCGTCTGATGGAAGGCGCGACTCAAGTGTCGTGCTCGGGCTTCGGTCAGGTCATGATCGAGAATATGTAATCGCGGTTCGGGTCCCGATTGCTGCTGTTTCGCGCGGCCCGAATCGAGCGATTGAACCCCGGCGGATCGCGTCGCGATTGCCGGGGTTCTTTTTTCGAGCACTGTTCGAAATCGCGCTTTTCGCTTTCGTTGCGCGCGCATCGAGTTCGCACCATGCGTTCCGCTTCGGCGCGCGAACGCAGGAGCTGCGTTATGCTGGGCGCTCGCCGCGAATGAACGCCTGATCGCCCGATCTGCGGGAAACGAATACGTTGGTGCGCATCGTCATTGTGCTGTCACTTGCCATGCTCGCGATGCAACGTTGCGGTATGAACAGGGAACAACCGATGATTCGCAGGGAATTTCTGGCTCGTGCGCTGCGCGCCGCCGTCGCATCTGCCGCAGGGTCTTTCGGCGTGCGCAGCGCGCTCGCGCAGCACGCCGGGCACGATATGCAGGACATGCCGGGCATGGAAGGCATGGGCGACATGCACGGCACGCATGATACGGCCGCCATGCGCGGCATGGCGTCGCATGCGGGCAGCGCGAACGACGCAGGTGTCGCGCTCGCATCGCCGAACGCATTGCCGTCCGGCGCGCCGCTCGCGACGTTGCGCCGCCTCGCCAACGAAAGCAGCGATCCGGGCATGTTTCGCGCAACGCTCGTCGCGCAGCCGGTGCGCCGGCAACTGATGCCGGGCAAGGCGACGCCATTCTGGCTGTACGGCGACGCGGCGCAAGGTCCGGTCGCGGGTCCGCTGATCGACGTGCACGAAGAAGATACCGTCGAAATACGCTTCGTGAACCGCCTGCCGCAGCCGTCGACCGTGCACTGGCACGGCCTGCCGGTGCCGCCCGATCAGGACGGCAATCCGTTCGACCCCGTCGCGCCGGGCGAATCGCGCGTCTACCGCTTCACGTTGCCGCGCGGCAGCGCCGGCACGTACTGGTATCACCCGCATCCGCATATGTTGTCGGCGGGGCAGGTGTACCGCGGCCTTGCCGGGCCGATCGTCGTGCGCGCGGCCGACGACCCTCTTGCCGCGTTGCCTGAACGCCATCTGTTCCTGACCGACCTCAAACTCGCCGCCGACGGCTCGATCGCGCCGAACGACATGATGGACTGGATGAATGGCCGTGAGGGTCAGTTCGTGCTGGTCAACGGCGCGCGGCGCCCGCGCCTCGTGGTTGCGCGCGACGAGCGATGGCGCGTCTGGAACGCGTGCAATGCGAGGTATCTGAGGCTGTCGCTCGGCGTCAATTACCCGTTCGTGCAGGTCGGCACCGACGGCGGCCTGCTCGGCGACGCGCGCGACGGCCTGACCGAACTGCTGCTGGCGCCCGGTGAGCGCGCCGAGCTGGTGGTGCGCGCGGGCCAATGGCCATCGCAGACCGCGCTGACGGCCGCCGTCTACGACCGCCGCAAAATGGCGATGGGCTCGGGCGGCGAGCACGGCAGTTTGCCGCCCGATCCGGCCCGTGTGCTCGCCGACGTGCGTTTTTCACCGGCCGGCGGCGCGGGCACAGGCGCAGGCGCCGAGCCGACGCTGCATCCGCTTCCATCGCCGCTTCGTACGATCGAAGCGCTGGCGCCTCCGGCGGGCGCCTCGGCGCCGCGAAAATCCGTCGTCTTCTCCGAAGAGATGGATATGACCGCGATGCATCGGCCGGGCGCGACGATGCACGAGATGCCGGCCGGGATGAAATTTCTGATCAACGGCGAAACCTTTGATGCGTCTCGCATTGCGCTCACGAGCCGCAGCGGCGAGGTCGAGCATTGGTCGATTGAAAATCGTACCGACATGGACCATCCGTTCCACCTGCACGGCACGCAGTTTCAGGTTGTCGAGCGGGAGCGAAACGGCAAACGGACGCCGGAGCCGTACCTCGCATGGCGCGACACGGTCAATGTTCAGCCGGGTGAAACAGTGCGCATTGCCACTGTGCAGAAAATGCCGGGCGAGCGGATGTTTCACTGCCATATTCTCGAACACGAAGATCTCGGAATGATGGCGACGCTGAAAGTCGTCTAGACCGCCGCGTTCAATGGCGCGCCGATTATGATTCTTAAAAGCGAAAAAGAAAAAACCCGGCGTGAGGCCGGGTCTCAATAACTGGGCTTTCAAACGTGCCGTGCTTCAAAAGCCGTCACGCTTTGTAAACGAGGAACCCGGCATGAAGCCGGGTTCTTTAAAGGGTACGGGAATCGAACAAATTCAGGCAGCAGCCTGGATGTTCGATGCCTGTTTGCCTTTGGGGCCTTGCACGACCTCGAAACTCACCTTCTGGCCTTCCTTGAGGGTTTTGAACCCGTTCATCTGGATAGCCGAAAAGTGTGCAAACAGATCCTCACCGCCTTCGTCGGGCGTAATGAATCCGAAACCTTTCGCGTCATTGAACCATTTGACCGTACCGGTTGCCATACCAACTTCCCCTGTATCTCAATCACACGAGCCCTCGAAAAGCCCAACGACCGCGAAATGCAGCCGCCCCTCCTCACAAGCTCACCAACGGCATTTTTTCGTATAGACCGCGCATTGAAAAAAGTGCCAGCTTGATTGTTGAGTCTCTTTATTCGAGTGTCAAGGAAATTTTGAGACGCTATGTGCGCCGTTGTAAAGAACCAATTTCCAGGGTTTTTCCTTCTTTTCTTATGTGCGGTCGCCCAAGCGGTCCATCTTGAAAAGTCGCATAATCGACTCACATGCCGCGTGTAGCCGGGCTTTTCGGGGCGCGTGCCGTCGGACGCTTCTGCATCCGCGGCGAGCTTAACGTCTGCTGGCGCAGGTTGTGCGATACTCGTTTCGGACAGCGGCCTTTGCGCCGCGAACTGGAACGAATGAGGACATACCGGAGGGCTGGTTCCGCGATCGGCCCCGCGCATTGCGCAAGCGCGACGGGCCAACGCCCGCGGGTCCCGGCCGATGTGTTACCGGCCGTGGCCGGCTGGTCGGCCGGTTGGGTTTTGACAGGATTGCGGGCCTGTCCGAGTTGTTTAGAATGGGTGTATGGCGATTATCCCGGACAAGCAGGACAACACGGTACTGGAGCGGCAGGAACAAAAGCTGAAACCGCCGGCCATGTACAAGGTAGTGCTGTTGAATGACGACTTCACGCCGATGGAATTCGTCGTGATGATCGTGCAGGAATATTTCAATAAAGATCGTGAGACCGCTACGCAGATAATGCTGAAGGTGCATCGCGAAGGCAGGGGAGTTTGTGGGGTCTACACGCGGGACATCGCGTCGACCAAAGTCGAGCAAGTCGTTACCCACGCACGGCAGGCCGGGCATCCGCTGCAGTGTGTGATGGAGGAAGCATGATTGCCCAGGAACTGGAAGTCAGCCTGCACATGGCGTTTATGGAAGCACGTCAGGCGCGGCATGAGTTCATCACGGTCGAACATCTTTTGCTGGCGCTGTTGGACAACCCGACAGCTGCCGAAGTGCTGCGCGCCTGCGCGGCCAACATCGAAGACCTGCGGCAGAACCTGCGCAACTTCATTCATGACAACACGCCTACCGTGCCAGGCACGGATGACGTCGATACGCAGCCCACGCTGGGTTTCCAGCGTGTGATCCAGCGCGCGATCATGCACGTGCAGTCCACGTCGAACGGCAAGAAGGAAGTGACGGGCGCGAACGTGCTCGTCGCGATCTTCGGCGAGAAGGATTCGCACGCGGTGTACTACCTGCAGCAGCAGGGCGTCACGCGCCTCGACGTGGTGAACTTCATCTCGCATGGCATCGCGAAGACGAACAGCACCGATGCGGCGAAGGCGAGCGATTCGAACACCGAATCGGACGAAGCAGCCGCGCAGAAGGAAACGCCGCTCGCGCAGTTCACGCAGAACCTGAACCAGATGGCGAAGGACGGCCGCATCGATCCGCTGATCGGACGCGAAGCGGAAGTCGAGCGCGTGGTGCAGGTGCTGTGCCGCCGGCGCAAGAACAACCCGCTGCTGGTCGGCGAGGCCGGCGTCGGCAAGACCGCGATCGCCGAAGGCCTTGCGTGGCGCATCATGCGCGGCGAGGTGCCCGATATCCTGGCCGATGCGCAGGTGTATTCGCTCGATATGGGCGCGCTGCTGGCCGGCACGAAATATCGCGGCGACTTCGAGCAGCGTCTCAAGACCGTGCTGAAGGAACTGAAAGAGCGTCCGCACGCGATTCTGTTCATCGACGAAATTCATACGCTGATCGGCGCGGGTGCCGCATCGGGCGGCACGCTCGATGCGTCGAATCTGCTGAAGCCGGCGTTGTCGTCGGGCACGCTCAAGTGCATCGGCGCGACGACGTTCACCGAATTCCGCGGCATCTTCGAGAAAGACGCAGCGTTGTCGCGCCGTTTCCAGAAGATCGACGTCACGGAACCGACGGTCGAGCAGACGGTTGCGATTCTGCGTGGCCTCAAGTCGCGCTTCGAAGAGCACCACGGCGTGAAGTACTCGTCGGGTGCGCTGTCGGCCGCGGCCGAACTGTCGGCGCGCTTCATCACGGACCGTCATCTGCCGGACAAGGCGATCGATGTGATCGACGAAGCGGGCGCGGCGCAACGGATTCTGCCGAAATCGAAGCAGAAGCGCACGATCGGCAAGGGCGAGATCGAGGAAATCATCTCGAAGATCGCGCGCGTCCCGGCGCAAAGCGTGTCGCAGGACGATCGCAGCAAGCTGCAAACGCTCGATCGCGACCTGAAAGCGGTCGTGTTCGGCCAGGATCCGGCTATCGACGCGTTGTCTGCTTCGATCAAGATGGCGCGCGCGGGTCTCGGCAAGACCGACAAGCCGATTGGCGCATTCCTGTTCTCGGGCCCGACCGGCGTCGGCAAGACCGAAGTGGCGCGGCAACTGGCGTTCACGCTCGGTATCGAGCTGATCCGTTTCGATATGTCCGAGTACATGGAGCGTCACGCGGTCAGCCGTCTGATCGGCGCGCCGCCCGGATATGTCGGTTTCGACCAGGGCGGTCTGCTGACCGAAGCCGTGACGAAGAAGCCGCATTGCGTGCTGCTGCTCGACGAAATCGAGAAGGCGCATCCGGACATCTTCAACGTGCTGCTGCAGGTGATGGACCACGGCACGCTGACCGATAACAACGGGCGCAAGGCGGACTTCCGCAACGTGATCATCATCATGACCACCAACGCGGGCGCGGAGGCGATGCAGAAGTCGTCGATGGGCTTTACGAATCGCCGCGAAACCGGCGACGAAATGGCCGACATCAAGCGCATGTTCACGCCGGAGTTCCGCAATCGTCTCGATGCGACGATCAGCTTCCGCTCGCTCGATGAAGAAATCATCATGCGCGTGGTCGACAAGTTCCTGATGCAGCTCGAAGACCAGTTGCATGAGAAGAAGGTCGACGCGCTCTTCACCGACAACCTGCGCAAGCATCTCGCGAAGCACGGTTTCGATCCGCTGATGGGCGCGCGTCCGATGCAGCGCCTGATCCAGGATACGATCCGCCGCGCACTGGCCGACGAACTGCTGTTCGGCAAGCTGATGAACGGCGGCCGTGTGACGGTCGATGTCGATCAGGAAGACAAGGTCCAGCTGACGTTCGACGAACAGTCGCTGCCGCCGCGGAATCCGAATCCGGAAGCGGTGGAAGTGGACTGAAGTCGTCCGTCTTCTTCGGAAAAAACGGCGTGGGTTCTTCAACCCGCGCCGTTTTTATTTTGCCTCCCGCACGTCGGGGCCAACGCAACCGAAGTGTCGTTACCGCGTCCGCGTCGCAAGTCAGTGCTTGCCGGTACTCCCGAACCCGCCCTCACCGCGCTCGCTCGCGGCGAACTCGTCGACGATATTGAACTGTGCCTGCACGACGGGCACGATCACGAGCTGCGCGAGCCGCTCCATGGGGTTCAGCGTGAATGTCGTTTGCCCGCGGTTCCACGTCGAAATCATTAGCTGGCCCTGGTAATCCGAGTCGATCAGGCCGACGAGATTGCCGAGCACGATGCCGTGTTTGTGACCCATCCCCGAACGCGGCAGAATCAGCGCCGCATAGCCGGGGTCGCCGACATGCACGGCGAGGCCGGTCGGCACGAGTGCCGTGCCGCCGGGCGCGAGCGTCAGCGGTTCATCGAGGCAGGCGCGCAGGTCGAGGCCCGCGCTGCCCGGCGTGGCGTAGGCGGGCAGATAGTCGCGCATGCGCGCGTCGAGAATCTTCAGGTCGAGTTTCATGCAGGTCGAATTTATGTTCGGGTTTGGAATGAAGTGGGGAAAACCGCGGCGCAGTATCCGGGTCCGCTCAGCGACCGAGCTCGAACGCCTCGGCAAGCAGTTGATAAGAACGCAGCCGCGCTTCGTAACTGCCGGCGACGGTCAGCACGATCAGTTCATCGGCCTCGAACTGTTCCTGCA
This sequence comes from Paraburkholderia sp. SARCC-3016, assembly GCF_031119615.1. NCBI lineage: Bacteria > Pseudomonadati > Pseudomonadota > Betaproteobacteria > Burkholderiales > Burkholderiaceae > Paraburkholderia > Paraburkholderia sp. SARCC-3016. Next base: position 284,041 of record NZ_JAVHZD010000001.1, read on the forward strand.
GTGCTCGCATGCGCTCGGTCACCGACTCCGGCGTGCCGATAATGCTGCGCGGCTTCTCGCGATCGATGATCAACTGCTCACGCGCGCCGTATTCTTGCGCGACGCCTTGCGCAATCGACGGAATCGGCGCGTTGAGTCCATACGCCATTTGCACGCGGCGCAGATCGACGGCTTTTTCGAGGTCCGCGGCCTCGCGCTCGGTATCGGCGCAGATCACAAATACGGCGGCGGCGAGATATGGCTTTGCCTCGTGACCCGCCTGAAAGCGTTCGCGATACGCCTGCGCGACCGCATGTCCGAAATGCGCATTGATGAAATGCGCAAACGAAAAGCGGATACCGAGCTGCGCCGCGAGCATGCCGCCGAAGTCGCTGGAACCGAGCATCCACAACTGCGGACGCGCGTCGATTTGAGGCTGCAGCAGCACGCCGTACGCGACGTGATCCGAAGGCAGCGTGCCGTTCATCAAGCCGATCAGATCGGCCACCTGCTGCGGGAAAATATCGCCGCGATTGTACGCGCCTGCCGCGACCGCCTGCGCGGTGCGCATGTCGCCGCCCGGCGCGCGGCCGACACCGAGATCGATGCGATTCGGAAACAGCGCCTCGAGCATCAGGAACTGCTCGGCGATCTTGAACGGACTGTAGTACGGCAGCATCACGCCGCCCGAGCCGATGCGAATCCGTTTCGTCACGCTGCCGAGGTGCGCGAGCATCACTTCAGGGCACGGATTCGACACGCCGCGCAAGCCGTGATGCTCGGCACACCAGTACCGTGTGTAGCCGAGATCGTCGGCCAGTTGCGCGAGTTCGACCGTTGCGGCAATCGCATCGGCCACCGAGTGCCCGTCGATCACGGGCGTCTGGTCGAGCACGGAGAGTAGCGTCATGACAGCAGCGCTCCTGGATAGCTAGAGTGCGGGAGGCACGCGAAGGCGAGCGCGAAGTTCACGGCGGCCGTTTAGCCGATCAGGCTCGCGTCCGGCAGACGCTGCGCGATTTCGGCGATCAGCGCGCGCGCGAGCGCCTGTTTGCCGGCGCGCGGCAGCCGCGTGATGCCGCCTGCCTCGAACAGTGCGACTTCGTTATCGTCGCGGCCGAACGTCAGCGGACCGAGGTTGCCGATCAGCAGCGGCACGTTCTTGCGCACGCGTTTTTCTTCGCCATGCACGTCGAGGTCGCCGCTCTCGGCGGCAAAGCCGACGCAATACGGCGGATGCGTGAGATGCGCGACCGCGGACAGAATGTCCGGGTTTTCGACGAACGTGAACGCAGGCACCGCGCGATCCGCGGTTTTCTTGATCTTCTGCTCGCTCACATGTTCGGCGCGCCAGTCCGCCACCGCGGCGACGCCGATAAAGATGTCGTAGTCGGGTACCGCGCGCATCACCGCTTCATACATCTGCTGAGCGGTTTGCACGTCTTCGCGGTAGACGCCCCACGGCGTATCGAGCGCGACCGGGCCCGCGACCAGATGCACGTCCGCGCCGGCCTGCTGCGCAGCACGGGCGAGCGCGAAACCCATCTTGCCGCTCGAGCGGTTCGTGATGCCGCGCACCGGGTCGAGCGGCTCGAAGGTCGGACCCGCGGTCAGCAGCACGCGGCGGCCGGCGAGCACCTTCGGCTGGAAAAACGAAACGATCGCTTCGTAGGTGGCTTCGGGCTCGAGCATCCGGCCGTCGCCGATTTCACCGCACGCCTGCGCGCCGGAGTCGGGCCCCAGCACCTGCACGCCGTCGCCGCGCAGCAGCGCGACATTGCGCTGCGTCGCCGGGTTCATCCACATCTGACGGTTCATGGCGGGCACCACGAGCAGCGGACAGTCGCGCGCGATGCACAGCGTGGACAGCAGATCGTCGGCCATGCCGTGCGCGAGCTTCGCGAGAAAGTCGGTGGAGGCCGGCGCGATGACGATCGCGTCCGCTTCACGCGACAGATCGATATGCGGCATGTTGTTCGCGATACGCGCATCCCACTGGCTCGTGTAGACGGGGCGCCCGGACAGCGCCTGCATCGTGACCGGCGTGATGAATTGCGTCGCCGCCTCGGTCATCGCGATCTGCACCGTGGCGCCTGCTTTCACGAGCAGGCGCGTGAGTTCGGCGATCTTGTAGCACGCGATGCCGCCCGTCATGCCGAGCACCAGATGCTTGCCGGCGAGCTCGCCGACGATCATGGCTTCGGGCGCAGCGGCTGCGTCGCGCGCATCATCGCGTTGTTCGGTCGACGCGGCGAGCGCATCGTTGGTCAGCTTGTTTGCCACTGAAGTCTCCGACTAGACGTCGACCCTACCCGCGCATTTCGGCGCCTGTGCCAGCGCATGTCTGAGCGCGTCTCTCAGCACAAGCCGCAGCACACCCCGCAGCACACGTCTGAGCACCCGTCAGCGTGCCCCGCGCACGCGCCGCAATTCGTCGATCACGAGCAGCACGGCGCCGATCGTAATGGCGCTGTCGGCAAGATTGAACGCGGGCCAATGCCATCCGCCGACGTGGAAATCGAGAAAATCGATCACGTGGCCGTACATCAGCCGGTCGATCACATTGCCGAGCGCGCCGCCGAGAATCAGCGCGAGCGCGGTGCAGAACATTCTCTGCGTGCCGTGGCGCTTGAGCAGATAGCAGATCACGAGCGCCGCGACGATACCGAGCAGCGTGAACGCCCAGCGCTGCCAGCCGCCCGCCATCGCGAGAAAGCTGAACGCCGCGCCGCGGTTGAACACGAGCACGAGATTGAAGAACGGCGTAATCACGTGCGACTCGCCGTACGCGAACACCTTCGCGATCGCGATCTTCGTCAGCTGGTCGCCAAGGATCACGATCAGTGCGACGCCGAGCCATGGCGCAAGCGACCCGCTTGCCGATTTCGACAGGCTTCTGGACATTATGCCGCGCTCCTTGCTTCGCCGTTGCCGAACAGGTTGCTCACGCAGCGGCCGCACAGCGTCGGATGGTCGGCATCGGCGCCGACGTCCGCGCGATAGTGCCAGCAGCGCTCGCATTTCAGATACTTCGACGCAATCACTTCGACGCCTTCGTCCGTCTCGCTCTCCACCTTGACGACGTTCGCCGCGGACGTGATCAGCACGAACTTCAGATCGTCTTCGAGGCTGGCCAGCGCATCGTAGCGCGCGCCGCTCGCGCGCAGCTCGACTTCGGCCTGCAGCGACGAGCCGATCAGGTTCGCGACGCGCGCTTCCTCGAGCGCCTTCGTCACGTCGCCGCGCACCGCGCGCAGGAGCGCCCACTTGTCGAGCAGCGCGGCACCGTCCGGCACCTCGGGGTAAGCGTGATAAAGCTCGGTGAAGATCGTCTCGCTGTGCGGCTGAAACACCTTCCACGCTTCTTCGGCGGTGAACGACAGGAACGGCGCCATCAGACGCAGCAGCCCGTTTGCGATGTGATACAGCGCGGTTTGCGCGGAACGGCGCGCGGCGGAGTCGGGCGCGGTTGTGTACAGGCGGTCCTTCAGCACGTCGAGGTAGAAGCCGCCGAGGTCTTCCGAGCAGAACGTCTGCAGCTTCGCGACCACCGGATGGAACTCGTACCTGTCGTAGTGCGCGAGGACGTCGGTTTGCAGGCTCGCCGTCAGCGCGAGCGCGTAGCGGTCGATCTCGAGCCATTCGCCAACGGGCCGCGCATGCTGCGCGTAATCGAAGTCCGACAGATTGGCGAGCAGAAAGCGCAGCGTATTGCGGATGCGCCGATAGCTTTCGGTTACGCGCTTCAGGATTTCCTCGGAAATCGCCAGCTCGCCCGAATAGTCGGTCGACGCAATCCACAGACGGATGATTTCCGCGCCGAGCCGGTTCGACACTTCATGCGGATCGATGCCGTTGCCAAGCGACTTGCTCATCTTGCGGCCTTCGCCGTCGACGGTGAAGCCGTGCGTGAGCAGCGCGTTGTACGGCGGCCGGCCGTCGAGCATCGACGCAGTCAGCAGCGACGAATGGAACCAGCCGCGGTGCTGGTCCGAACCTTCGAGGTACAGGTCGGCCGGGAATTGCAGTTCGTCTTTGTGCGAGCCGCGCAGCACATGCCAGTGCGTCGTGCCCGAATCGAACCAGACGTCGAGCGTATCGCGGTTCTTTTCGTACAGGTTCGCGTCGTCGCCGATCAGTTCGCGCGGATCGAGCGTTTGCCACGCTTCGATGCCGGACACTTCGACGCGTTTCGCGACTTCCTCGAGCAGTTCGAGCGTGCGCGGATGCAGTTCGCCCGTTTCCTTGTGCACGAAGAATGCCATCGGCACGCCCCATTGGCGCTGGCGCGACAGCGTCCAGTCCGGGCGATTCGCGATCATCGCGAACAGGCGCTGCTTGCCCCACGACGGAAAGAACGCGGTCGCCTCGATGCCTTCGAGCGCGGTTTCGCGTAGCGTCCTGCCGCCGTCGCGCGGCTTCACGTCCATGCCGGCGAACCATTGCGACGTCGCACGATAGATGATCGGCGTCTTGTGGCGCCAGCAGTGCATATAGCTGTGCGTGTACTTCTCGCTGCGCAGCAGCGTGCCGGCCTCGCGCAGCGCGTCGACGATCTTCGGATTCGCAACCCAGATCGACAGCCCGCCGAACAGCGCAAGCGATTCGATATAGCGGCCGTCGCCCATCACCGGGCTGATGATGTCGGAGTCCGCCATGCCGTGCGCCTTGCACGAGACAAAGTCTTCGACGCCATACGCCGGCGACGAGTGAACGATGCCGGTGCCGGTATCGGTCGTCACGTAGTCGCCGAGATAGACGGGCGACGTGCGCTTGTAGGCCGGATGCGCCGACGATAGCGGATGATGGAAGCGCAGGTTCGCCAGCGCGGCGCCGGGCGCGGTTGCGATCACGCGGCCTTGCAGACCGAAGTCCTTCATGCACGCTTCGACGCGCTCTTCGGCGAGGATCAGCAAGCCGCGCTGCGTATCGACGAGCGCGTAGACCACTTCGGGGTGCACGTTCAGCGCCTGGTTCGCGGGGATCGTCCACGGCGTCGTGGTCCAGATCACGATGCCGCCTTCGGCGCGCGGCAGCGCCGCAAGACCGAATGCCTGCGCGGTCTTGTCCGGTTCCGCGAACGCGAACAGCACGTCGATGGTCGGATCGGTCTTGTCCTTGTATTCGACTTCCGCTTCGGCGAGCGCCGAGCCGCAGTCGAAGCACCAGTTCACGGGCTTCAGGCCGCGAAACACATAGCCCTTTTCCATGATCTTCGCGAGCGCGCGGATTTCGCCGGCTTCGTTCGCGAAGTTCATCGTCTTGTACGGGTTGTCCCATTCGCCGAGCACGCCCAGGCGCCGGAAGCCCGCTTTCTGCTTCTCGATCTGCTCGGTCGCGTACGCGCGCGCCTTCTGCATTACTTCGGCGGCCGGCAGCGACTTGCCGAACTGCTTTTCGATCTGGATTTCGATCGGCATGCCGTGGCAATCCCAACCCGGCACGTAGACCGCGTCGAAGCCCGCCATATTGCGCGCCTTGACGATCATGTCCTTCAGGATCTTGTTCACCGCATGGCCGAGGTGGATGTCGCCGTTCGCATACGGCGGACCGTCGTGCAGGACGAATTTCGCGCGGCCCTTCGAGGCGGCGCGGATTTTTTCGTAGACCTTGCGCTCCTGCCAGTCCTTGACCCATTGCGGCTCACGCTTCGGCAGGTCGCCGCGCATCGGGAACGGCGTGTCCAGCAGGTTGACCGGATACTTGGCTTGCGGTTTCGAATCGGCTTTCTTGTTGCTCATGGTGACGTAGCGGTGAATACGGTGTTGGCGCCCATGTCGGCGGTCGGCGCGGATTTGCCCGGGATTGCGCGACCGGTAGTACGAGGCGGCGCGGCTTGCGAACCGTCGGGCCCGTCCGGCGGACTGTGCCGGCTTCGGGTCGAACCCGTCGGTTCAGAACGCTTCGGTGCGCACGGTTCCGTTCCGCACGCACGATGGCCGTTTATCTAATTCGGTCGGTTGCCGAGGTCGAGAAGTTCGTTGACCGGCTGCCCGGCGCGCGACCCGGCTCGAGCGCTTCGAACCACGCGCGCGCGCTCGCGACATCGCGCGCGATCGCGGCAGACAGTTTTTCGAGGTCGACATACTTCTCCTCGTCGCGCAGCTTCTTCAGAAACTCGACGCGCACGAGTTTGCCATAGGCGTCGCCATGCCAGTCGAGCAGATGCACTTCGAGCAGCACGCGGCCGGAATCGTCGACGGTCGGACGCAGCCCGAGGCTCGCGACGCCGGGCAGCGGCTTGTCTTCGATGCCATGCACGCGCACGACGAAAATGCCCGACAGCGCGGGCCGCTTATGGGCGATCGGCAGATTCAGCGTCGGAAAGCCGAGGTCGCGGCCGAGCTTGAGCCCATGCACGACATGTCCGCTGATCACGTAGTCGCGGCCGAGCGCGGCGCGCGCCGCGTCGAGGTCGCCGGCGACCAATGCCGCTCGCACACCCGAGCTCGAAATACGCGCGCCAGAGGGATCGGCCACCGTCGGCATCTGCTCGGCTTCGAAGCCCAAGCGCTCGCCAGCCGCTTTCAGCGATGCGAAGTCGCCGGCGCGCTTTGCGCCGTAGCGGAAATCGTCGCCGATCATGACCCAGCGCGTGTGCAGCCCGTTGACGATGATCCGCTCGACGAACGCATCGGGCGACTGGCTTGCGAACCGTTGATTGAAGTGCTCGACGACGACGCGATCGACACCGTTCATCCGCAGCGCTTCGAGCTTGTCGCGCAGCATCGCGATGCGCGGCGGCGCGCTGGCCGGGTTGAAGAATTCGCGCGGGTGCGGCTCGAAGGTCATCACGCAGACGGGCAAGCCGCGTGCATCGGCGGCTGCGCGCACGTGCGCGAGCAACGCCTGATGGCCGCGGTGGACACCGTCGAAATTGCCGATGGTCAGCGCGCAGGGCGCACGGCTCTCGGCATTGGGAAGACCCCGAAAAACTCTCACGATAGCGGGCTGCGGTAAATGCCTGAGGTTAGTACCCGTCGTCGATACCGGGTTCATGAGACAGGTGATGCGATCAATGAAGCACGACCGATCCCCGCAAAACACACGATTATAAACGCTCAAGGCCGCCGACGGCTTCGCGTCGCGGTTCGCGCGGTGCCGGATGGTAAAATCCGCCGATGAAAAAACTCGTTATTCTGATCTCCGGACGGGGCAGCAACATGCAGGCAATCGCGAACGCCTGCGCGCGCGAGCGCTGGCCGGCGCACGTCGCCGCCGTGATTGCCAACCGTCCGGACGCCGCCGGGCTGCAGTTTGCAGCGTCGCAAGGCATTCCTACCGCGGTGGTCGACCACCGCCAGTTTCCCGACCGGCAGTCGTTCGACGTCGCGCTCGCCAATATGATCGACGCCTATGCGCCCGATCTGCTGGTGCTGGCCGGCTTCATGCGAGTCCTGACCGATGGCTTCGTCGAACGTTACGCGGGCCGCATGCTGAACGTCCATCCGTCGCTGTTGCCGAGCTTTCCGGGCCTGAAAACGCATCAGCAGGCGCTCGACGCCGGCGTGCGCGTGCACGGCGCGTCCGTGCATTTCGTCACGCCCCGGCTCGATCACGGGCCGATTGTCGCGCAGTCGGCCGTGCCGGTGCGCGCCGGCGACGACGCAACGGCGCTCGCCGCGCGCGTGCTCGCGACCGAGCATCTGATTTACCCGCGCGCAGTGCGCTGGTTCGTCGAAGGGCGGCTCGCGCTCGACGGCGAGCGCGTCGTTCTGACGCCGCCCGAGCCGCAAGCGTTTTTCTTCGACGATATGGGCCGCGCGAATGACGCGGCCGACTGCAACGCCACCGCGGAGGGTGCATGAGGCTGCATGGTTTTCTGATTGGCCAGACCGAGACGCTGCTCGCCGAAGTCTTGAAGTTCACCGGCCCCGCCGACGCGACGACGAGCCGCTTTTTCCGCGCGCATCCGAAGCTCGGCCACAGCGAGCGCGGCGTGATTGCCGAAGCCGTGTTCGCGGTGCTGCGCCGGCGCATGGAATTCGCGCATCTGGCCGAGAGCGGCAGCGGCAGCCCGGCGCGACGTCTGGCGCTGCTCGGTCTGATGCAGACGGCGGGCCGCACGGCATTGAAGCCGTTCGTGAGCGAAGCGGAGGGCGAATGGCTCGAGCGCGTATCGAAGATCGACCCGGCGAGCTTGCCGCAGCGCATTCGCATGAATCTGCCGGACTGGATCTACGACGCGCTCGCGAGGCGTTTCGAGCCCGAGGAGCTGGTGCAACTGGCTGCGGCGCTCAACTATCCGGCGCCGCTCGATCTGCGCGCCAATCCGATGAAGGCGAGCCGCGACGAGGTTTTGCAGGCGCTCGAAAAGGCCGGCATCGACGCGGGCGCGATGCCGTTCGCGCCGCTCGGCGTGCGCGTGGCCGACAAGCCGCCGCTCACGAAGCTCGATGCATTCCAGAACGGCTGGATCGAGGTGCAGGACGAGGGCAGCCAGCTGCTGTGCTCGCTCGTTGCGCCGCGGCGCGGCGAGATGATCGTCGACTTTTGCGCGGGAGCGGGCGGCAAGACGCTCGCGCTCGGTGCGATGATGCGCTCGACCGGGCGGCTCTACGCGTTCGATATTTCCGAGCGGCGTCTTGCGAAGCTGAAACCGCGCCTCGCGCGCAGCGGCCTGTCGAACGTAAACCCGGTGCTGATCGACAGCGAGCACGATGCGAAGATCAAGCGCCTGGCGGGCAAGATCGACCGCGTGCTCGTCGATGCGCCGTGCAGCGGCCTCGGCACGTTGCGCCGCAATCCGGACCTGAAGTGGCGGCAGTCGCCCGAATCGATCGGCGAACTGACGCCGAAGCAGGCCTCGATCCTCGCGAGCGCGGCGCGTCTCGTGAAAAAAGGCGGCCGGCTCGTCTATGCGACGTGCAGCATTCTCGAAGCGGAGAACGAGGCGGTGGTCGCGCAGTTCCTCGCCGAGCATCCGGAGTTCGCGCTCGTTCCCGCGCGCGACGTGCTGGCCGAGCAGCGCATCGACCTGGAAATGGGCGACTATCTGTCGCTGTGGCCGCATCGGCATGCGACCGACGGTTTCTTTGCCGCCGTGCTCGAGCGGCGCGATTGAAGTCGACCGGAGCTAACCCAGGCAGTTGCGCGCAGCAGGTGATCGAAGCGCCGCGCACTGACCGAACGGAACCGCATACGCCCTGACCATGCAGAACACGCCGTTCTTCGAACCGCTGACTGACCTGCTGCGCGATCTCGGCGAGCACGCGACGCTGTGGCAGGTCGCCGTGCTGGTCGGCGCGCTCGCGCTCGCGTGGCTGGCTGCGCGGCTGTTGCGCCGCACGCTGGACGCGCGGCGCGAGACGCGCTACCAGGCGTTGCGCTTCGGCGCGGAGGCGCTCAATCGCGCATTCTTGCCGCTGATCGGTGCGTTCTTCGTGTGGATTGCGCGCGCGGTTGCCGGACGCTTCATCCATACGGCGCTGCTCGATCTCGCGCTGGTGCCGCTGGTCGGCATCGGCCTCATCTACATCGTGTTCTTCTTCGCGCGGCGCGCGTTCGGCCGCGACGGGCACACGCACACATGGCTCGCGCTCGTCGAACGCGTCGTGTCGCTCGTCGTCTGGGTCGGCATGGGGCTGACGGTGATGGGTATCCAAGGCAACGTGCTGACCTGGATGGCCGGGGTGAGCTTTCGTGTTGCGAATACGCAGATCACGCTGCTGTCGCTGCTATCCGGGTTGCTGTGGGTGTGCGGGACGATGGTGGTGGCAATGTGGCTCGGCGCCGCATTCGAAGAACGCGTGATGCGCTCGAGCACGCTCGATGCGAATCTGAAGGTCGTGCTCGCGCGCGTCGGCCGTGCGCTGTTCGTACTGGCAGCGGTGCTGATCAGCCTGTCGCTGGTCGGCATCGATATCACCGTGCTCGGCGTGTTCGGCGGCGCGCTCGGTGTCGGGCTCGGCTTCGGGCTGCAGAAGATCGCGAGCAACTATGTGTCCGGCTTCATCATTCTGCTCGACCGGTCGCTGCGCATCGGCGACACGATCAATGTCGGCGCGCTGCAAGGGCAGGTTACGCAGATCCGCACGCGCTATACGGTCGTGCGCGGCCTCGACGGCATCGAGACGCTGATTCCGAACGAGCGGCTCATCACCGACGTCGTGCAGAACCAGTCGTCGTACCTGACGCGCGGATTCCAGAAGACAGCCGTGCACGTGGCCTACGCGACCGACGTCGAAAAGGCCATGGCGCTGCTCGCGCAGGCCGCGACCGGTGTCGAGCGCGTGCTCGAGGATCCGGCGCCATCGCCGAATCTGGTCGGTTTCGGGCCGGACGGCATCAATCTCGAGCTCGGTTATTGGGTCGCGGATGCGGCGACCGGCACGTCGGGCGTGCGCTCGGCGGTCAATCGCAATATCTGGCGGCTTTTTACCGAAAACGGCGTTTCGATTCCATATGCGCAACGCGATGTGCGGATCGTCGGAGCGGGCACTGCGGATGCGCATACCGTTAACCTGGCCACGCCCGCCGCGAACGAGCCGGGAACCGCCGCGTGATGTGTTGTACAAAGCATTTATCGGTGCGCGACGGTTCGACGCACAGCTGTCGTTGCCGGTGGGTTCATCATGTGAAGTGCAGCGCCAGCGCCCGCATCGGTGGGGTCTGCGCGCCGCATTCAGTGATGACCCGAATTGATGCGGCACAACAAATTTCTTATTTTTTACAACGACTTGGAACCCTTCAAGTAGAATGTCGTCCAACTCGGCCGCATGCTTTCACTTTCTTGACACGCGTCGTTGTATGCTTCTGCAGTGGCGTTCGCGCTGTCTCTCCGTCTCACAGGTAAATAGCCTTGCTCAACTCGCTGCTTGATTTCATTGCTCATGGGCTGCTTCGCTTTTCATGGTGGCAACTCCTGCTCTATACACTCGCGGTCACGCACGTCACGATTATTGGCGTGACGGTTTATCTGCACCGTTGCCAGGCGCATCGCGCACTCGATTTGCACCCTGCAGTCAGTCATTTCTTCCGATTCTGGCTGTGGATGACCACCGGCATGCTGACGGGCCAGTGGGCGGCGATTCACCGCAAACATCACGCGAAGTGCGAGACCGAAGAAGATCCGCACAGCCCGCAAACGCGCGGCATCTGGAAGGTGCTGCTCGAAGGCGCCGAACTCTATCGCGCCGAAGCGAAGAACGAAGAGACGATGCGCAAGTTCGGCCACGGTACGCCGAACGACTGGATGGAGCGCAACGTCTACACGAAGTATCCGATCCTCGGCGTGAGCCTGATGATGGTGGTCAACGTCGCGCTGTTCGGCGTGGTCGGCCTGTCCGTATGGGCCGTGCAGATGGTCTGGATTCCATTCTGGGCGGCGGGTGTCGTCAACGGTCTCGCGCACTTCTGGGGTTATCGCAACTTCAATTCGGCGGACGCCAGTACGAACATCTTCCCGTGGGGCATTCTGATCGGCGGCGAGGAACTGCATAACAATCACCACACGTACGCAACTTCGGCGAAGCTGTCGAACAAGTGGTTCGAGATCGATATCGGCTGGATGTACATTCGCGTCCTGTCCGCATGCCGGCTCGCCACGGTCAAGAAGATTGCGCCTACGCCGCGCTTGGGATCCGGCAAGCTCGTGCTCGATCAGGACACGCTGCAGGCCGTGCTCGCAAACCGCTATGAAGTCATGGCGCGCTACGGCAAGGCGCTCAAGCGCGCGTATCGCCAGGAACTGGCGCATCTGAAGGAAGTCGGCGCGCGTGAGAAGTATCAACTGATGCGCGGTGCGCGCAACTGGTTCCACAAGGAAGAGGCGGGGCTCGACGAGCCGCAGAAGCGCCAGCTGCCGCAAATCTTCGCGAACAGTCAGAAGCTGCGCACGTATATCGAACTGCGCAACGAGCTTGCGGCGATGTGGGAGCGTTCGAACGCGTCGCGCGAACAGCTTCTCGCGCAATTGCAGGACTGGTGCCATCGCGCCGAGCAAAGCGGCATCAAGGCGCTGCAGGAATTCGCGCTGCGTCTGCGGCGCTACGCCTGACCGGGCGAAATCCATTAAACTCTGACTACGTCACAGAAGAACCCCGCGTTGGCGGGGTTTTTCGCATTCTGGGCCCCGAAATGCACAAGAATGACGTGGTCGCCGCGTTTCACCTGCACCAGTCAGGACTGAGGAAATGATGAATGAGGTAATCAGGACCATCGAGTACGATCGGCCGCTCGCGCAGGGGATGACCTGCGGCGTCGGCGAAGCGTGGGCCAAGGTGCCACAGGCGCCGTCGCCCGAGGAAAGACGTGCGCTGAAAGAGCGCATTCGCGCATTGCTCAAGCGCGAAAAAGCCGTGCTCGTCGCACATTACTACGTCGACGCGGAATTGCAGGAGCTGGCAGACGAAACCGGCGGGTGCGTGGCCGATTCCCTCGAAATGGCGCGCTTCGGCCGAGACAACGACGCGCAAACGCTCGTGGTGGCCGGCGTCCGGTTTATGGGCGAAACGGCGAAGATTCTGAGCCCCGGCAAGCGCATTCTGATGCCCGATCTCGACGCGACGTGTTCGCTCGACCTCGGCTGTCCTGCAGACGAATTTTCGGCGTTTTGCGACGCGCATCCGGACCGCACGGTGGTTGTCTATGCGAACACGAGCGCCGCGGTGAAAGCGCGCGCCGACTGGATGGTCACGTCGTCGATCGGGCTCGAGATCGTCGCCGATCTGCATGCGCGCGGCGAAAAGATCATCTGGGCGCCGGACCGGCATCTCGGCGGCTACATCCAGAAAAAGACCGGCGCGGACATGTTGCTGTGGCAGGGCTCGTGCCTTGTTCACGACGAATTCAAAGGCATCGAACTCGAGGTGCTGCGCGCCGAATATCCGCACGCGAAGGTGCTCGTTCATCCGGAGTCGCCGGAAAGCGTGGTCGCGCTGGCCGACGTGGTCGGCTCGACGACGCAGCTGATCGACGCGGCGCAACGGCTCGATGCGACGCACTTTATCGTTGCAACCGATCTTGGCATTCTGCACAAGATGCGGCTCGCGGCGCCGGGCAAAACGTTCATCGAAGCGCCGACCGCCGGCAACAGCGCGACCTGCAAGAGCTGCGCGCATTGCCCGTGGATGGCAATGAACGGACTCGCCAATCTCGCCGACGTGCTCGAACGCGGCCACAACGAGATTTTCGTCGACCCCGCCATCGGCGAGCGCGCAAAGCTGCCGATCGACCGGATGCTCGACTTTGCCGCCCGCCATAAGAAGCGCGTGCAGGCAAGCGGCGATCTCGCGCGTGACGGCGCGCTGTTTTCGAACGTGGGAGCGGCCTGATGGGTGCCATGGTGGGTGCTGGCGAGCAACCTGGCTATCTCGGCGACGTCGTGTCGCCGCTCTTCGCGGAAATCCGCGCGCAATACGGCGATGCGCTCGATGCGGCGCTTGCGCGCAACGTCACGGACGCGCTTGCCGAAGACGTCGGCAGCGGCGATCTGACCGGATATCTCGTGCCCGCCGACGAAATGCGCGACGCGCGGATCATCGTGCGCGAGGAGGCGGTGCTATGCGGCGTGATGTGGTTCGGCGAAGTGATGCGTCGCGTCGATCCGCGTATCGACGTGCGCTGGCGCTATCGCGAAGGCGACCGGATGACGGCGGACACGACGGTCTGCGCGCTGCGCGGCCCGGCGCGCTCGCTGCTGACCGCCGAGCGCAACGCGCTGAACTTCCTGCAACTGCTGTCAGGCGTCGCGACGGCGACGCGGCGTTTCGCCGACGCGATCAGCCATACGCCGGCAAAGGTGCTCGATACGCGCAAGACGCTGCCGGGGCTGCGACTCGCGCAGAAGTACGCGGTGCGCGTCGGAGGCGGTGCGAACCAGCGGCTTGCGCTGTATGACGGCATTCTGATCAAGGAAAACCATATCGCAGCGGCCGGCGGCGTCGGTGCGGCCATGAAGGCCGCGCTTGCCCTGGACGCGAAAGTGTCGATCCAGATCGAAGTGGAAACGCTCGAGCAACTCGAAACGGCGCTCGCACACGGTGCCCGCTCGGTGCTGCTCGATAATTTCACGTTCGAAGCGATGCGTGACGCAGTCCGTATTACGGCGGGGCGCGCGGTGCTCGAGGTGTCGGGCGGAGTGAACTTCGAGACGATTCGCACGATTGCCGAAACTGGAGTCGACCGTATTTCGGTGGGCTCGTTGACGAAGGACGTGCGCGCGACCGATTACTCGATGCGGATCATTTAGGCCGGCGCGTCAAGCAAACGAGGCCATCGCGTACACGCTGTGCGCGATGGCCTTTCGTTTTGATGGTTGCGTTACAGCGTGCGCTTCGACGTGCGTTTTGGCGTGAGCACGGACGGCAGTGCCTTCGGCAATGCGTCTGGCCAATCGCGGCTGAAATGCAGACCGCGGCTTTCGCGCCGCGACCGCGCGCCTTCGACGATCAGCGACGCGACGTCGACGAGGTTGCGCAGTTCGAGCAGGTCGCGACTGACTTTGAAGTTCGCGTAAAACTCGTGAATCTCGTCGCGCAGCAACGAGATCCGATGCTTGGCGCGCGCGAGACGCTTGTCGGTGCGCACGATGCCGACGTAATTCCACATGAGCCGCCGCAATTCGTCCCAGTTGTGCGCGACAACGACTTCCTCGTCCGGGTCCGACACGCGGCTCTCGTCCCACTCGGGCAACTGCGCGTGGACGGCTGCGCGAAAGCCTTCCTGTTCGATTGCCGCAGCGGCCGAGCGGCCGATCACGAGGCACTCGAGCAGCGAGTTGCTGGCGAGTCGATTTGCGCCGTGCAGACCGGTGCAGGACGTTTCGCCGACCGCATAGAGACCGGCCACATCGGTGCGGCCCGCGAGATCCGTCACCACGCCGCCGCAGGTATAGTGCGCCGCGGGCACCACCGGAATGGGCTGCTTCGTGATGTCGATGCCAAACTCGAGGCAGCGCGCGAGGATGGTCGGGAAGTGCTCGTGCAGGAACGCGGCCGGCTGATGACTGATGTCGAGATACACGCAATCGATGCCGCGTTTCTTGATCTCGAAGTCGATCGCCCGGGCGACGATATCGCGCGGCGCCAGTTCGGCACGCTCGTCGTGAGCGGGCATGAAGCGCGTGCCGTCCGGCAGCTTCAGCAGGCCGCCTTCGCCGCGCACCGCTTCGGTGATCAGAAACGACTTTGCGTATGGGTGGAACAGGCACGTCGGATGGAACTGGATGAACTCCATGTTCGAAACGCGGCAGCCCGCGCGCCATGCCATCGCGATGCCATCGCCGGTCGCGGTGTCGGGGTTGGTCGTGTACAGGTACACCTTGCCCGCGCCGCCCGTGGCGAGCACCGTGTGCGGCGCTTCGATCGTGACCGTGCGGCCGGTATTGAGATCGAGCGCGTAGAGGCCGTGGCAGCGGCGGCCCGGTAGACCAAGGCGATCTGACGTGATCAGATCGATCGCATGGTGATCTTCGAGCAGCGTGATGTTCGGATGCGCGCGGACCCGTTCGGTGAGCGTCGCAACGACAGCGTGGCCGGTTGCGTCCGCCGCGTGAATAATGCGCCGATGACTGTGGCCGCCTTCGCGCGTGAGATGAAAGCCGAGCTCGGCCGCGTCGTCTTTGGTGAACGGCACACCTTGTGCGATCAGCCATTCGATCGCTTCGCGGCCGTGCTCGACGATAAAGCGCGTAGCCGCTTCGTCGCATAGCCCGCCGCCCGCAACCAGCGTGTCGCGCACATGGTTTTCGACGCTGTCGGCGGAATCGAGCACTGCTGCGATGCCGCCTTGCGCCCAGTCGCTCGCGCCATCGGTCAGCGACCGCTTGGCGATGACCGCCACCCGCCGCGACTGCGCGAGGTTCAGCGCGACGCTCAATCCGGCAAGACCGCTTCCGACAATTGCTACATCGAATTTCATCTGCTGCATCTCCGTCATGTTTTGCTGGCGCGGCGATGGGTATGCCGCTTGCCCGTAGGAAATCAAAGAGCATACGCGCCACTGACCCCGAGGGAAAGCTGGCCGATCGGCCGATGGGGAAAACCAGCAAGCGTAGGGAAGAGTCGGCGGACAGCGCGGATAGCGGTGAATCGACCCGCGAAAATAAAAATGCCCCGCACTGGGCGGGGCATTTTTTGAAGGAACCAGACTTACTTGATCTTGGTTTCCTTGTACGCGACATGCTTGCGTACGACGGGATCGAACTTCTTGATCTCCATCTTTTCGGGCATGTTCCGCTTGTTCTTCGTGGTCGTATAGAAGTGACCCGTGCCGGCAGTGGATTCCAGCTTGATCTTGTCGCGTGCGCCTTTCGCCATGATGTAGCTCCTTACGCTTCGCCGCGTGCGCGCAGGTCTGCGAGCACAGCGTCGATACCGTTCTTGTCGATCAGGCGCAGGCCGGCGGTCGAAACGCGCAGGCGCACCCAACGATTCTCGCTTTCAACCCAGAAACGGCGGCTTTGCAGATTCGGAAGAAAACGACGCTTGGTCTTGTTGTTCGCGTGGGAAACGTTGTTGCCGCTCATCGGCGCTTTCCCAGTTACTTGGCATACGCGTGCCATGAGAGCACTCCTAATACGCTTTAAATTCTGAGCCCGAACGCCGTATAAGCTTCTGGAAGAGGCGCCGGGGCGACTGTTCGCTCTGACTGCGCTGCTCGAAACAACACGCTGTGAAGTTCCGCGCCGCCATGCGATTCTGCCGTTGATTCCCGTCCGTTCCGGAAGACCTTGGAAGGCGCTTCGAACAGGGTTACAGGTTGGAAAGAGGCAAACCGCGATTCTAGCAGAAAAAAACCCGCAAAATCAAACTTTTTGCCGCCGGGAATCGCGCGAAGCGGTCGCGGAATGAGTCAACGCGGAGTCAAAGCGGAGTCAAAGCGGATTCAAAGCAGGCCATTGCGGGCGAAGGAGTATACGTCTTTCGCGCCGACGACGACATGATCGAGCAACCGCACGTCGACGAGCGCGAGCGCGTCGCGCAGCATTCGTGTGAGCTGCCGGTCGGCGGCGCTCGGCTTCGCCGCGCCCGACGGATGATTGTGCGCGACGATCAGGCCCGCCGCGTTCAGCAGCAGCGCGCGCCGCACGATTTCGCGCGGGTAGACGGCCATCTGCGTGAGCGAACCGCGCGTAAGCTCTTCCGCCCGGATCAGCCGGTGCCGCGCGTCGAGGTAGAGGCAGTAGAACACTTCGTGCGGCTGACCGCCGATCGTCAGACGCAAATAGTCGTCGACGGCCTGCGGCGAGTCGAGCAGCGACCGGGTTTCGAGTTCCTCGAGAAGCGCGCGCCGGACCATTTCGATGACGGCGAGCAACTGCGCGATCTTGGCGCGGCCAATGCCGTGCAGGCCTTCGAAGTCGTCTTCGGTTGCAGTGAGGATGGCCCGCATCGAACCGAAGCGCCCCACCAGCGTGCGCGCCATCTCGAACACGTTGTGGCCCGTCTGGCCGGTGCAAAGCATGACCGCGATCAGATCCGCGTTCGACAACACGCTCGGTCCCTGCTTGAGCAGCCGCTCGCGCGGCAAGTCGTCCTTCGGCGACGCGCCCCGCCGGCGGCGTTTGGTTTTTTTCGCAGGCAGGGCCACCGGCTCGACGGACGCCGGGGCTGCCAAGGCGGGCTCCGGCAACGCAGCGTCGGGCAGCGCAGGGTCCTGCAGCACCGGCAAAAAGCCCGGCGCCGCGTGCTCGCGCGCGATGCAGATACCGTCGTTCATTTCAGCAGCCTCCCCGGCGAAGTGTGACGCGGCTTCGCGCCGCAGGCGAGCGGTCCGGACCGGTCACGGATATGTGGCTTACAATAGATCCTTTGCGCGGGGTGCCCCGACATGGGGCGTGCTCGCGTAAGACACCCCGGCGCCGCGCTACACGCGCAGCCGCAGGGCGCGCCGGATGCACCGCGGCGCACGCGCACTGCCGAGGGCCGCCTCGTTGACGGCCGCTCGGCGCTGCGGCGCCCGGCGCCTTCCGACCGAACGAGTACTGCATGAGCATCATCGACATCTCCGAAGTGAAACCGGGTTCGCACGTCACGCTCCATTACCGGCTTTCGCTTGCCGAGGGCGCCGAGATCGTCAACACCTTCGCCGACAAGCCGGCCACGCTGCTTTTGGGGGCAGGCCAACTGGCGCCGCCGCTGGAAGATATTCTGCTGGGATTGAAGGTCGGCCACCATTCGACCTTTCGGCTAACGCCCGAGCAGGCCTTCGGCCCGCGCAATCCGGATCTGATCCAGCGCGTGTCGCTTGCCACGCTGCGCGAAAACAGCATGATCGGTGAGGATTTTTCTCCCGGCGATCTCGTCGAATTCAATGCGCCCGGTGGTGGCCGCTACGCGGGCGTGCTGAAAGAGGTCGGCGAAACCTCAGCCCTGTTCGATTTCAATCACCCGCTCGCCGGCCAGGCGCTGGCGTTTGAAGTGAAAATCATCGGAATCCTGTAAACATGAGCATCATGGACACGACTCTCGCCGAAACGGAAATCCTGCTGGCGCAGCCACGCGGGTTCTGTGCCGGCGTCGACCGCGCCATCGAGATCGTCGAGCGCGCGATCAAACTGTATGGCTCACCGATCTACGTGCGCCATGAAATCGTCCATAACGCGTATGTGGTCGAGGACCTGCGCAAAAAGGGGGCGATCTTCATCGAACAGCTCGACGAAGTGCCGTCGGGCAGCACGGTCATCTTCAGCGCGCACGGCGTGTCGAAGGCGGTGCGCACCGAAGCGGAGTCGCGCGGGTTGCGCGTCTACGACGCAACCTGTCCGCTTGTCACGAAGGTGCATATCGAAGTGGCGAAGATGCGCGCCGAAGGGTTCGACATCGTGATGATCGGCCATAAGGGCCACCCCGAAGTCGAGGGCACGATGGGTCAGACCGAGCGGGGCATGTACCTCGTCGAAGACATCGAGGATGTGCAGGCGCTCGAACTCGCCGACCCCGACCGTATCGCGTATGTCACGCAGACCACGCTGTCGGTCGACGATGCCGCGGAAATCATCGCGGCGTTGAAGGCCAAGTACCCGCAGATCCGCGAGCCGAAGAAGCAGGACATCTGTTACGCGACGCAAAACCGTCAGGACGCCGTGAAATTCATGGCGCCGCAGTGCGACGTCGTCATCGTGGTCGGCAGCCCGAACAGTTCGAACTCGAACCGCTTGCGCGAACTCGCGGAGAAGCTCGGCGTGCCTGCGTATATGGTCGATTCGCCGGACCAGATCGACCCGAACTGGGTCGTGGAGAAGAAACGGATCGGCGTCACGGCGGGCGCCTCGGCGCCGGAAGCGCTTGCGCAGGCCGTGATCAGCCGTCTGCGCGAGATGGGCGTGCGCAACGTGCGCGCGCTCGACGGTATCGAGGAGAACATCGCGTTCCCGCTACCGCGCGGGCTCGGTTTGCCGGCCTGAGGTCAAGGCGATCGGAGCGACCGGCTCCGGTCGCGTCGAAGAAAGCGCGTCCCGACCGCGTCGACGACGCGCTTTTTTTCAACCGGGCATTCGATAAATAAGTTCCATATCACACCTGAAAGCCACTCCTGGTGTGTCTGCGCGCACAGTTTTTACCAAATTTGCGGCGTAATTTGGTGACGAACCGCGAATCGTTCCCCTATTTAAGTGTTCGGAAAGCGGTAAATGCCGTCCCATTTCGCACCGAATTGGTGCTTCCGAAGTCGTCCGACTTTGGTGCGCGGAGCAGGCGCAGCGTCGTTCGAAAAGCCGGTTCTCTCCTTCAGCCATAAGGCTCGCAAGCAAAACGCGGTGTTGTCTCAAATGGTGCAACTGCGGCATGAAAATGCATTGCAACCCGGTTGCGCCAAATGCGCGATACGGATCTCAAAAAGCGGTTGCAATGCAGGAAAACCCTGCGCATTCAAGAATATTGCCCATCCCATAATTGGAGTTACAATGCGCGCGTTCTTAAGGCTTCAGGCGCTTCGGAACATCGGATTTTGCAAGGCGCAGGAGACCTATTTAATGCATTTCAAGTTTGCTTTCGCCGTGTCTATCGCGGCCGCGGTCGTGATGTCGGCCGGGTGCAGCAAGAAGAACGACGGTGAAGCGAGCACGGCGGCATCGGCAGCAGCGACGGCCGCGGCTGCGTCGGCAGGGCCGACGGGCGCGAGCGGGGCAAACGGCGACTCGAATTCGGCGACTATCGTGAAAATCGGCCACGCGGCGCCGCTGACTGGCCCTATTGCGCATCTGGGCAAGGACAACGAAAACGGAGCGCGGCTTGCGGTTGAGGAAATCAATGCGCAGGGTCTTACGATCGACGGCCGCAAGATCCAGCTCGAACTCGATGCGCAAGACGATGCAGGCGACCCTAAAACGGGCACCCAGGTCGCGCAGCGGCTCGTCGACGATCACGTGGTCGCCGTGATCGGGCATCTGAATTCGGGCGTGTCGATTCCGGCGTCGAAAATCTATAGCGATGCGGGCATCGTGCAGATTTCGCCGTCGTCGACGAATCCTGCCTATACGCAGCAGGGTTTCAAGACCACCTACCGTGTGGTTGCGACCGACGCACAGCAGGGTCCCGCGCTCGCGAACTATGCAACGAAGGCGCTCAACGCGAAGCGGATCGCGGTGGTCGACGATGCGACCGCATATGGCAAAGGTCTCGCCGACGAATTCGCGAAGACCGTGCAGGCGAGCGGCGCGACGATCGTCGCGCGCGAGGCGACGAATGACCGGGCAACCGACTTCCGGGCCATTCTCACGAGAATCAAAAGCGTTCAGCCGGACGTGATCATGTACGGCGGCATGGACGCAACGGGCGGACCGTTCACCAAACAGGCGGCGGCGCTCGGCATCAGGGCAAAAATCCTTGGCGGCGACGGCGTGTGCACCGACAAGGTAGAGGAACTGGCGGGTCAAGCCGTGCAGAACCTCGTATGTTCGGAAGCAGGACTGGCGCTTTCGAAAATGGAGCGTGGCGCGGACTTCGAGAAGAAGTACGACGCGCGCTTTCACACGCCGGTGCAGATTTACGCACCGTTCACGTACGACGCCGTATACGTGATCGTCGACGCAATGAAGCGCGCCAATTCGATCGACGCGCCCAAGGTGCTGGCTGCGATGCCGTCCACCGATTACAACGGGGTAATCGGTCACATCGCATTCGACGACAAGGGTGATCTGAAAGAAGGCGCCATTACGCTTTACGACTTCAAGGACGGCAAGAAAACCGTTCTCGACGTCGTGAAGATGTAATGACGGGAATAAAGCGTGGCGGCACCGAACCATCCATCGGTGCCGTTTTTGCATCCGCATCGAACGCGGGCGTGGTTGCGACCCAGCCGCGCGCGTGTTCGATACGAATAACCCTTACCGGTCTTTTATATCAGTACCGCAGTGCCGTTGCGATTCCGTAATGCACGACCGCCAACCCGGCCGGTCGTGAACGTGAATCCAGTCGCACGGGCCAAGGAGCATTAAATGGATATTTTCATCCAGCAGATCATCAACGGACTGGTGCTTGGTAGCGTCTACGCCATCATCGCACTGGGCTATACGATGGTGTACGGCATTCTGGGCATCATCAACTTCGCACACGGCGATGTGTTGATGATCGGCGCGATGGTCGCCTTGTCGGCGATCGGCGTGTTGCAGAATCACTTCCCGGGCCTCGGTAACGTGCCGACGCTTTGTATTGCGCTGATCATCGCCGCCTGCGTGTGCTCGGTGGTCGGCTACACGATCGAGCGCGTCGCCTACCGGCCGTTGCGCCGCGCGCCGCGTCTCGCGCCGCTGATCACGGCCATCGGCGTATCGATCCTGCTGCAGACGATCGCCATGATCATCTGGGGCCGCAATCCCCTCGCTTTCCCGCAGTTGCTGCCGACCGACCCGATCAACGTGATCAAGGCGACCGACACCAACCCCGGCGCCGTGATCTCGATGACTGAAATCGTGATCATCGTCGTGGCGTTCGTCGTGATGGCCGGCCTGCTGCTGCTCGTGCACAAGACGAAGCTCGGACGCGCGATGCGCGCGATCGCCGAGAACCCGGCCAATGCATCGCTGATGGGCGTGAATCCGAACTTCGTGATTTCCGCGACCTTCATGATCGGCTCCGCGCTTGCCGCGCTGGCCGGCGTGATGATCGCATCCGAGTACGGCAACGCGCACTTCTATATGGGCTTCATTCCGGGCCTGAAAGCGTTCACCGCGGCGGTGCTCGGCGGTATCGGCAACCTCGGCGGCGCAATGGTCGGCGGCGTGCTGCTCGGCCTGATCGAACAGCTCGGCGCCGGCTATATCGGCAACCTGACCGGCGGCGTCTTCGGCAGTAACTACCAGGACGTGTTTGCGTTCGTCGTGCTGATCGTCGTGCTGGTGTTCCGTCCGTCGGGTCTGCTCGGCGAACGTGTTGCGGATCGTGCCTGACCTCGGGCGATATCGGGCCA
Source organism: Paraburkholderia sp. SARCC-3016 (assembly GCF_031119615.1). NCBI lineage: Bacteria > Pseudomonadati > Pseudomonadota > Betaproteobacteria > Burkholderiales > Burkholderiaceae > Paraburkholderia > Paraburkholderia sp. SARCC-3016. The sequence goes on from NZ_JAVHZD010000001.1 coordinate 306,370, forward strand.
ACAGGAGTAGATAACCATGACCTCAATTCAACCGATCGAGCCGTCCACGACGCTCATCCCCGAGAAGAACGTTACGAAGACGCTGGTGGTGGGCATCATCACGGCGGTGTTCGTGATCGCTGCGCCGATGATCATCGGCGCAGCCGGCGGCAACTACTGGGTGCGCGTGCTCGACTTCGCGATGCTGTACGTGATGCTCGCGCTCGGCCTCAATGTGGTGGTCGGCTTTGCCGGCCTGCTCGATCTGGGCTACATCGCGTTCTACGCGATCGGCGCGTACACCGCGGCGCTGCTTACGTCGCCGCACCTCACGTCCCAGTTCGCGTGGATCGCCGCGATGTTCCCGAACGGCCTGCACGCGCCGATCTGGATCGTCGTGCCGCTCGCGATGGCGCTCGCGGCGCTGTTCGGCGTGCTGCTCGGTTCGCCGACGCTGCGGCTGCGCGGCGACTACCTCGCGATCGTCACGTTGGGCTTCGGTGAAATCGTGCGGATCTTCATGAACAACCTCGACCGTCCCGTGAACATCACGAACGGGCCGAAGGGCATCACCGGCATCGATCCGGTGCACGTCGCCGGCTTCAACCTGTCGCAAACGCATACGCTGTTCGGGTTCACGTTCCCGTCGGTGTACATGTATTACTACCTGTTCGTGCTGTGCTCGCTGCTCGTGATCTGGACCTGTACGCGTCTGCAGCACTCGCGTATCGGCCGCGCGTGGGCTGCGATCCGCGAAGACGAGATCGCCGCGAAGGCGATGGGCATCAACACGCGCAACGTGAAGCTGCTCGCGTTCGCGATGGGCGCGTCGTTCGGCGGTTTGTCGGGCGCGATGTTCGCGGGCTTCCAGGGCTTCGTGTCGCCCGAGTCGTTCACGTTCTGGGAATCGGTCGTGGTGCTCGCCTGTGTGGTGCTGGGCGGCATGGGGCACATTCCGGGCGTGATTCTCGGCGCGGTGCTGCTCGCGGTGTTCCCCGAATTCCTGCGCTCGACGATGGGCCCGCTGCAGCATTTCCTGTTCGGCCATGAAATCGTCGATACCGAAGTGATCCGTCAGCTGCTATACGGTCTCGCGATGGTGCTCATCATGCTGTACCGCTCGGAAGGCCTGTGGCCGTCGCCGAAGCACGAGGACAAGATTGCGAAGCTGGCCAAACGCAGCGGCAAGAAGCCGGTGCGCGCATAAGGCCGGGGAGAAACACATGAGCGATAAAAACATTCGACTGTCCGTGAAGGGCGTGAACAAACGCTTCGGCGGCCTGCAGGCGCTGTCCGACGTCGGCCTGCAGATCGAGGAAGGTTCGATCTACGGACTGATCGGCCCGAACGGCGCCGGCAAGACTACGTTCTTCAACGTGATTACGGGCCTCTACACGCCGGATTCCGGCGAATTCAAGCTCGACGGCGAAAACTACACGCCGACCGCGGTGTATCAGGTGGCGAAAGCGGGCATCGCGCGTACGTTCCAGAACATCCGCCTGTTCGGCGGCATGACCGCGCTCGAGAACGTGATGGTCGGCCGTCACGTGCGCACGAAGCATGGCCTGTTCGGCGCGGTGTTCCAGACGCCGGCCGAGCGCCAGGAAGAGCGCGAGATCAAGGAACGCGCGCTCGAGCTGCTCGAGTATGTCGGCGTGCTGCAATACGCGGACTACACGTCGCGCAACCTGTCGTATGGCCACCAGCGGCGCCTCGAGATCGCGCGCGCGCTCGCGACCGATCCGAAGCTGCTCGCGCTCGACGAGCCGGCGGCCGGTATGAACGCGACCGAAAAGGTCGAACTGACGAAGCTGCTCGACAAGATCCGCAGCGACGGCAAGACGATCCTGCTGATCGAACACGACGTGAAACTGGTGATGGGCCTGTGCAACCGCATGACAGTGCTCGATTACGGCAAGGTGATCGCCGAGGGTCTGCCGCAAGACGTGCAGAAGGACCCGAAGGTGATCGAGGCATATCTCGGCGCGGGGGTCCACTGATGGCTACGGCGATGTTGAAAATCAAGGGCCTGCAGGTCAACTACGGCGGCATCCAGGCGGTCAAGGGTGTCGACATGGAAGTCGCGCAGGGCGAGCTCGTCACGCTGATCGGCGCGAACGGCGCGGGCAAGACGACGACGATGAAGGCGATCACGGGTCTCAAGCCGTACTCGGCCGGCGATATCGAGTATATGGGCCAGTCGATCAAGGGCCTGCCCGCGCACGAGCTGCTGAAGCGCGGGCTCGCGATGGTGCCCGAAGGCCGCGGCATCTTCGCGCGCATGTCGATCCTCGAGAACATGCAGATGGGCGCCTATCTGCGCAAGGATAACGACGGCATCAAAAAGGACGTCGACCGCATGTTCGGCTTCTTTCCGCGACTGAAGGAACGCGCGACGCAGCTGGCCGGCACGCTGTCGGGCGGCGAGCAGCAGATGCTCGCAATGGCGCGTGCGATCATCAGCAAGCCGAAGCTGCTGTTGCTCGACGAACCGTCGATGGGGCTCTCGCCGATCATGGTCGAGAAGATCTTCGAAGTGGTGCGCGAGATTTCGAAGGAAGGCTTGACGGTGCTGCTCGTCGAACAGAATGCGCGTCTCGCATTGCAGGCTGCGAATCGCGGCTATGTGATGGACTCGGGCACGGTCACGATGTCGGGCGACGCGAAGCAGATGCTCGACGATCCCAAGGTGCGTGCGGCGTATCTCGGCGAGTGAGCAGGTAAGCTGATGGCACTGCTTGCCCGGCTTCAGGTAGCCGGGTGCCGATGCGAATAGAAATAGGGCTGCGCGCAGGCGATGCACGCAGCCCTTTGTTTTTGGCTATTCGATCCGTTCTATTTGCGCTTTGTCACGCGCGCATGGCGAGTCAAGCAGGTTGCGGCGCCCCGGCGCGGTCGCTCGAAGCGTGATCGGAGAGTTCGCCAAGCCGCTTGCCGAGACTGACTACGTCATCCATCCTGTAACCGAGCCGTTCGTAGAACGCGCGGATCTCGCCCTTCGCGCTCAATACCTGCAGATTCACTTTTGGGCAGCCGCGCGCCGCGAGCGCCGCTTCGGCGTACCGCACGAGCTGTGTGCCGATGCCGCGCCGGCGCCGCGCGCTGTCCACCGCGAGCGAATACATCCAACCGCGGTGCCCGTCATAGCCAGCCATCACGGTGCCGACCACACGTTCATCGTCTATCGCGACGAAGAACAGTTCGGGCTGCGTCGTGAGCTTGTTCGCGATCGACAACTGCGGATTGCGCTGCGGGCGCGTCGGATCGCGGTATTCGGGGAACGCGTCGCGCCACAATGCGATCACCTGTTCGGTGTCGCTCTCGGCGAAACAGCGGATCGAGATTCCGTTCGGGTTCGACGTCGCAGGCGTAGTCATAGGCACACTCAGTTATTGGTCAAAGCGAATCGAGCACGGTACGCAGCATCTTCATCATCTGGTCGATTTCGTCGTTCGTGACGTTGAGGGCCGGCATGAAGCGCAGCAGGTTCGGTCGCGCGGCGTTCAGCAGCAGGCCATCCGGCTGCATGAGACGCGCTTTTTCGACGATCTGGCTGCCAATGTCCTTACCGAGCAGCAGCGCCCGCAGCAGGCCTTCGCCGCGTTCGCCTTCGAAGCCGCGTTCCTTCGAAAGATCGAGTAGTTGCGCGCGCAGATAGTTGCCGCGTTCGCGAACGCCTTCGAGGAAGCCCGGCGCGCTCAGCTGCGAGATGACCGAATAGCCGACCGCCGTCATCAGCGGATTGCCGTTGTACGTGCCGCCCTGATCGCCGGCCTCGAACACTTCGAATTCGTTTTTCGTAAGCAGCGCGGCGAGCGGCACGCCGCCGCCGATGCCCTTCCCGAGCGTCATCACATCGGGCTCGATGCCCGACAGCTCATAGGCGAAGAGCGTGCCTGCACGGCCGCAGCCGCTTTGCACTTCGTCGACGATCAGCAGCACGTTGTGCTTTTTCGTCAGCGCGCGCAGTTGCTGCATGAACTCGCGCGTTGCCGGAATCACGCCGCCTTCGCCTTGAATCGGTTCGAGCATCACGCCGACCGTCTTCTCGTTGATCAGCTTTTCGACCGAGGCGATATCGTTCAGATCGGCCTTCGGGAAGCCTGGCACTTGCGGCGCGTAGATCGTGTCCCAGCCGGCCTTGCCGCTTGCCGACATCGTCGCGAGCGTACGGCCATGAAAGCTGTGATCGAACGTGATGATCTCGTACGCGCCGTTCTTGTGTTTCTTGCCCCACTTGCGCGCGAGCTTGATCGCGCCTTCGTTCGCTTCGGCGCCGCTGTTGGCGAAGAACACCTTGTCGAAGCAGCTGTGCTGCGTCAGCAGCCCCGCGAGCTGCGCCATCGGTTCGTTGTAGAACGCGGGCGACGGGTTGATCAGCAGACGCGCCTGCTTGTCGAGCGCTTCGATCATGCCTTCGTTGCAGTGCCCGAGGCTGTTGACGGCCCAACCCTGAATGAAATCGAGGTAGCGCTTGCCGGTATTGTCGTAGAGCCATGAACCCTTGCCGTGCGTAAAGACGACTTCGGGCCGGTTCGTGATGTACATCAGCGACTCGATCGGGTACTCATTGAAATTCATGGCGACGGGCTCCGGGCAGCAGGGAAAGAAGAACGCAAGAGAGCGGTAAGGGAATGCAATATGCAAACAGAAAAAGCCACACGCCAAACAAAAAAGCCACGGCATGCCGTGGCTTTCATGATCCGAATCGCGTGTGACGTGTGATGCACCGACGCGAATTCATAACGAAGCCACGCGCCCCTAAGGGAGCGGCGAGCGGCGACGTCGGAGTTCGGACTGGATGCGGTTCATGGGCGCAAGAATACGACAAGGCCGGCGGCGATGTAAACCATAAATTTGCGGAAGTACGCTGCGAGACGGCCGATCAGACCGGGTGCGCGAGATCGGCTGCGCTCGTGAACGAATCCGCGTAGAACTCCTCTTCGGGCAGGCGATGATGCTGCGTGAAATCGCGCTGCGCCGATTCGACCATCACCGGTGCACCGCAGGCGTACACCTGATAGCCGGACAAGTCTGGCAGATCTTCGATGACCGCACGATGAACGAAGCCGGTGCGGCCCGTCCACGCGTCGCTCGCGTCCGGCTCCGACAGCACCGGCACGAACCTGAAGTTCGGGATATCTTTCGCCCATTGCTCGGCGAGCTCGAGCATGTAGATGTCTTTCTTGCGGCGCGCGCCCCAGTAGAGCGTCATTGGCCTCTGCAGATTCTTGAACACCGCATGCTCAATGATCGCCTTGATCGGCGCAAAGCCCGTTCCCGACGCGAGCAGGACGATCGGCTTCGCCGAATCCTCGCGCAGGAAGAATGTGCCGAGCGGCGCTTCGAAGCGCAGGATGTCGCGTTCCTTCATCGCGCCGAAGACGTGGTCGGTGAACGTGCCGCCGGGCATATGGCGGATATGCAGCTCGATCGGTCCTTCGTCGTGCGGCGGCGTGGCCATCGAATAGCTGCGGCGCTTGCCGTCCTTCAGGATGAATTCGAGGTACTGCCCGGCCAGATATTGCAGACGCTCGTTGGCCGGCAACTGCAGTTTCAGCACGACGACGTCGTCGGCTTTGCGCTCGATCGAGTTGATGCGGCACGGCAGCTTCTTCACCTGCATGTCGCCGACGCCGCTGATCTCGCGCACGTCGACCTCGAGGTCCGAGCTCGCTGTCGCGCAGCAGAACAGCGCCATGCCACGGGTTTTCTCATCGTTGGACAGCGCTGACGAAGAATGCGGGCGCTGCTCGACCTGACCGGAGAGGACCGTGCCCTTGCACGAGCCGCACGCACCGTTCTTGCAACCGTACGGCAGGCCGATGCCCTGGCGCAGCGCGGCGGTCAGCACCGGTTCATCCGGTTCCACCTGAAACTGCCGGCCGCTTTGCCGGATCGTTACGTTAAAAGCCATAGATCAATCGAACTCGAAAAGTCAGTAATTCGTGGGAGCGCTTCATCGCGCGGTCCGCGACCGCTCGCGCCGCCGCACCGGGCCTGCGTCATGCGCCGATGCAAGCAGCCATTGACCGCTACAATGCGTGCACGATGAATGCGACACGAACCTTGCGCAGACCGCGCGTGCTGATCGTCGGATGCGGCGATGTCGGAACGCGCTGCGTACAGCAATTGCGGCAACTGCGGCACTCCACGCGCGTCTTCGCGCTGACGAGCCATGCCAGTCGTTGCGCCGAACTGCGTGCGGCTGGCGCGATTCCGCTCGTTGGCGATCTCGACATGCGCCGCAGCCTCGCACGCATTGCCGGTCTTGCGCCGACCGTGTTGCATCTCGCGCCGCCGCCGAAAACCGGCGACGACGACGCGCGCACGCGCGCGCTGCTCGCCACGCTTGCCGCGCGACGCATACGGACCGCGCGTACCACACGTATTACGCGCGCGAAGCATGTGTCGCATACGCCTATCGGCAGACAACGGCGCTTGCGCGCCGCGTGGACACCCTACGCAACAGCCCAAACGCATATTGTACCCGACGGGCCACAGCGAGCCCGCCGCCCGCGCGTGCTGCCGCGCATCGTCTACGCGAGCACGAGCGGGGTGTACGGCGATTGCGGCGGCGCGCTGATCGACGAGACGCGGGCGGTGGCGCCGGCGAACGCACGCGCGAAGCGGCGCGTCTCGGCGGAGCGGCAGTTGCGTCGCGCGGCGGCACGCGGCGCCGTCAGCGCATGCATCGCCCGTATCCCGGGCATCTACGCGGCGAACCGTTTGCCGCTCGCGCGTCTCGAACGGCACACGCCTGCGCTTGTCGACGCCGACGACGTCTACACGAATCACATCCACGCGGACGATCTCGCCGCGATCCTGCTGCGGATGGCGACGCACGGCCGTCCCTCGCGCGTGATTCACGCGTCGGACGACAGCACGCTAAAGATGGGCGAATACTTCGACCGCGTCGCGGACGCGTACGGACTGCCTCGCGCGCCGCGCGTGTCGCGTGCCGAAGCGGAGCAACAGCTCGAGCCGATGATGTTGTCGTTCATGCGCGAGTCGCGGCGTCTTGCGAACGAGCGGCTCAAGCGCGAGTTGAAGGTGCGCCTGCGCTATCCCGATGTCGACGGTTTTCTGCGCTCGATGCGCGAGCATTCAGATTAGTCCCGGCAACGCCTCGAGCAGCAGAAAACACAAGAGGCCGCCGATCAACGCACCGACGAGTTCGGGTCGTACTTGTGCCTGACGTGCATCGCGACGACAACGCCGATCAACGTCAGTGCGGCGAGACAAACGAAACCCATCATCACGTAGGAAATCGCTAAATTGCCGTAGTGGATCATGGCGCCCCTCCCTCATCTTTCTACTCCTTGTGAAACCAAGTATAGAAGGCGGGGCAGGCAACGGCATGCTGCGTCGCAGCGCTGCCGCGGTGTTTCGCGGCGGTTTCGTACGGAGTCCCACGTAGACGCTCGCGTTTGGTTCGCGCGGCCGCCGCTTCAGTTGCCGCTTCAGTTGCCGCTGCCGCTTCGGTTACTGCGCAGCGCGGCGAGTTCGATGTCGTCGAGCCATTGCCACGCACCCTCAGGCAAATCCGCAGGCAATGCCAAGCCACCGACGCGTTCGCGATGCAACGCTTCGACGCGATTGCCCGCCGCCGCCACCATGCGCTTGACCTGATGGTATTTGCCCTCGAGCACGGTCAGTTCGAGCGTGCGCGTGTCGCGCGCATGTGCCGCCACCGCGGCGACCGGTTTTGTCTCGCCATGCAGCAGCACACCGCTGCGCAATGCGTCGAGTTGCGGATCGTCGAGCGGATGGCGCGTCGTGGCGATGTAGACTTTCGGCACCTTTCGCTTCGGCGAGGTGAATGCGTGGACGAACTTGCCGTCGTCCGAGAGCAGCAGCAAACCGGTGGTGTCCTGATCGAGGCGGCCGACGCTTTGCACGCCGCGCGCAGCGAACTGCGGCGGCAACAGACTGAACACACTCAGATGATGTTGCGGCTCGCGCGAACACTCGTAGCCGGCCGGCTTGTTGAGGACCAGGTAAGCGAACTCGCGATAAGGCCACGCGATGCCGTCGACGGTGAACTTGAGACCGGCGACGTCGAGGTCCGCGTCGGGATCGGTCAGCACGGCCTCTGCGATTGCGACGCGGCCGTCCGCGATCAGCGCGCGACATTGCCGGCGCGAGCCGAAGCCCTGCGAGAAAAGAATGCTTTCGAGATTCATGACCCGGTGATGGACGGTGTGCGGGACCGCACCGGCGCGCACGTTGCGCGACGAAACCGTGCATTTTACCTACGCACGGCGGGGAGGACAGCTTGCTGAATCTGCGATTGCTCGTTGTCTCGCGTTCGGCCGCGTAGTCAGACCGCGACCGCGCCGTTACTACTGCTTGCTGAATTCGCGCGCAGCTTTGTCGATTGCATCCGCGGTCGCGCCGGCGTGCGCGACCGTGACGAGATGGCTTGATGGAATCTCGACGATCTTCGCACCGATGTGTTTCGCCATCGAGCGCTGAACATCGGGCGACACCGCGCGGTCCTTCGTCGTGACGATGTACCACGAAGGCCGCGTTTTCCAGGCGGCCTTGTCGACTTTTTCATCGAACGCGGCCGACGCGATCGGCTGCTGCGCCGTGGCGAGGACACGCGTGAGATTGGCCGGCACGTCCGCTGCGATGCTCGCGCGATACTCGTTCCGATCGAGCCACAGAAAGCCGTTCGCGTCGCGAATGATGTTGTCGCCGGCCGGCATTTTCGGCCCGCGTTTCAGGATGTCCATCGGCGATTCGCCGACGTCGGGCGCAATCGCCGAGACATAGACGAGGCCGACCACTTTCGCGTCGTCCGCGCCTGCTTCCGTGATGACCTCGCCGCCCCACGAATGGCCGACCAGTACGGTCGGGCCGTCCTGTTGCGCGAGCACGCGCCGGGTGGCGGCGACATCGTCGGCGAGCGACGTTAGCGGATTCTGCACGGCGCTGACGTGGTAGCCCTTCTTCTGCAGGCGCGCAATGACGCCGTTCCAGCTCGAGCCGTCGACGAACGCGCCGTGCACGAGCACGATATTACGCACCGGCCCGTCAGCCGACGACGCGGTTTGTGCGTGGACGTACTGCACGATCGCGGCGGCCGTCGACAGGCACAGAAAAACGGCACAAAGCAGACGTTTTGTCGACATGTTGCATCCTTTTCCGAGCCGGGATTACGGCAACATACCTAACCCGCGAATGCGTAGCAACCGCTAATGCGTCGCAGACGGTGCGGTTGGTCACGCGGCCGGCGACGAAGCGCATTGCCGTCCATGCACCCGACCTGCGCGCGACGCGCGACCTAACATGTAGGAACCCGGACGAACGATACAATGGCGCCTTTTTTCGGGCGAACCACAAGTTCGGCCGGAATCCGATTCCACACCATGGAGCGAGGCATCTTGCATAGTTCACCTCATCACGACGGTCTGAAACGCGGTCTGAGAAACCGTCATATCCAGCTGATCGCGTTGGGCGGCGCAATCGGCACGGGGCTTTTTCTCGGCTCGTCGAGCGTGTTGCAGGCAGCCGGGCCGTCGATGATTCTCGGCTATGCGATCGGCGGATTCATCGCGTTTCTGATCATGCGGCAGCTCGGCGAGATGGTCGCGCAGGAACCGGTGGCTGGCTCGTTCAGCCATTTTGCATACAAGTATTGGGGCGATTTCCCGGGCTTTCTGTCGGGCTGGAATTACTGGGTGCTGTACGTGCTCGTGAGCATGGCGGAACTGACGGCGGTCGGCCATTACGTGCATTTCTGGTGGCCCGGCGTGCCCGCGTGGCTGTCCGCGCTCGTGTGCTTCGTCGTGGTCAATGCGATCAATCTTGCCAATGTGAAGGCCTATGGCGAAACCGAGTTCTGGTTCGCGATCGTCAAAGTGGCCGCGGTGATCGGCATGATCGTGTTCGGCGGTTATCTGCTGATCAGCGGCGAAGGCGGTCCGCAGGCAACGGTGACGAATCTGTGGCGCGACGGCGGCTTCTTTCCGCACGGTTTCCACGGGCTCTTCATGACGCTTGCCGTCATCATGTTTTCGTTCGGCGGACTCGAACTGATCGGCATCACGGCAGCGGAAGCGGCGGAACCGCAAAAGAGCATCCCGAAGGCCGTGAACCAGGTGATCCATCGCATACTGATTTTCTACATCTGCTCGCTTGCCGTGCTGCTTTCGCTGTATCCGTGGAGCCAGGTCGCCGCCGGCGGCAGTCCGTTCGTGATGATCTTTTCGCAGATTGGCTCGAGCGTGACCGCAAATGCGCTTAACGTCGTTGTGTTGACCGCGGCGCTTTCGGTTTACAACAGCTGTGTGTACGCGAACAGTCGCATGCTCTATGGGCTCGCGGAGCAGGGCAACGCGCCGCAGGCGCTGCTCAAGGTCAATGCACGCGGCGTGCCGTACAGGGCGATCGGCGTGTCGGCTGCTGCCGCGTTCTCGTGCGTGATCGTCAACTATCTGATTCCGGCGAAGGCGCTCGATGTGTTGATGGCGCTCGTGGTCGCCGCACTCGTGCTCAACTGGGTGTTGATCAGTCTCACGCATCTGAAAACGCGGAAGGCCATGCTCGAAGAAGGGCAGACGCTCGTGTTCAGGTCGTTGTGGTTTCCGTTCGGCAACTGGATTTGCCTCGCGTTCATGGCGATGGTGATCGTCATTCTTGCGATGACGCCTGGTTTGAACGTGTCGGTAATGCTTGTGCCGATCTGGCTCCTTGTGATGTGGGTAGGTTATCGGATCAAGGAGCGGCGTGCGCCGGTAGCGGTTTGATTGTTGAGGCTCGAAGCCGGTGCAGCGGGGGAGCGACGGGAGGGGAGAAGAGAAGAGAAGAGAAGAGAAGGCGGATGACTGGTGCCAGGGCCGGAATGAAATAGTTCCGAAAAAAGCATATCAGTACTGGAGGTTTGAATCCGCAGCGGACAAAAAACCCCCAGAACAACCCCCAGACGACGGCCGCTCGGTCTACACGGTGTGGGCTCCGCGCCAAGGAAGTCGCTAGAATCACACGACTCCTTTCTGTGCTCCATTTCGACCAAGCCATGCAGACAATTCACGACCGAAATCGCCTGATTGGTTTCTTGAAGTCTTGCATCGAGTGCAGCATCTACCTTGCGCCAACGGACCCAGGTTTGACCTTTGGCGAGCTCGTCGAAGCCGGGCGTAGCGTTGGGCTTCTGCCGGGAGAAATTTCAGATGCGATGCCATACGTAGCCACGGTGTACGGCGTTGGCGGCCGATTAATGCCGGGGCCGAACGATACCGTGCTGTGGCTGATTTTCTACCCGCCCGAGGCCCCGGATTACCGGAACCCCAAGGCATTTGATTTCGTCTTCGCCGAGATGCACGAAGCTGCGCGTGTCTACGGGGCACAGAGCGCACGGCTTGAGCGCACTGTTATTGTCGAGCGTGGGAATACCGCGGGACTTTCACGGAATGACGTCCAGGTTGCCGTGACCATGATGGTGTTGAACGGTATTCTGGTGGAGCAGGAAGGAATCCTTAGATATGCGCGAGGCAGGGAAGCCTTCGCCGCCCCGAGCACGCAACTGACGCAACAACGCAACTTTACGCAGGCGCGTCGAAACGAGTCTCGCGAGCGAGCTTATGCTGCGGTGAAAGACGTCATAGCACGGCGCTCAGATGGTCGCCCAGAATCCGCTGAACCCTTCAAGGCTTTCGCGGAGGCGCTTGAATCCCTTGGCACCGGTCCATTCCGCGTTTGGTGGAACCAGATGGTGGCGGAACTGCGGCAGGCGAGCACGCAAACTGCACCAGTCACTGTGACGACGCTCGCGGCCGCGCTCGTTGAAGCCTCGCTCACGTTCGTCGTGTCGCACGCCCAGACGCTTGGTCTTGGTGTCATGGGCTCAAAATCATTTACGGAACGGCCTTCAAGATGGAAGCTGGAGGAACTGGTCACCAGCGCGGGATATGGCGGCGAAGCTGCGATACTGGATAAGTCAGTGCAGACGCGGGCAAGCATGCTGATCAGCGCACGGCAGCGAATTCACGCAGGGCGGATGCTTGAGGATTTTCCTGGTGGACCACCCGATCTGCAGCCCGAAAAGGCGCGGGATGCGGTTCTCACGGCGGAGCAGGTTGTTCGCAGCGTGCTTGACTGGTTGCAGCGATACCCTTCGAAATCGTAAGGACGAACGACGTCGATTTGCGCTCCCTACTTACGGCGTCTTTCTGGGCGGCCGACGACGCGCTGCTCACTTAAAACCCGCGTTTTCACGATAGCCGCGGCGAAGCGCTCACGCGTCTCGCGCGAAAGGCCGACGTACTCACCTTGTCTCGAATCAGCGGTATCAAGGACCTGGAGGTCTTGATGCAGCACTACTACCGAGAGACGTCTGAGCAGATCGCTGCGCGTTTATGATCGACGAAACATTTGGGGGCGAAAACGCAGTGAATAGCGATTACATAGTCTTCGTGGACGAAAGCGGCGACCACAGCCTGACGTCAATCGACGCGGAGTATCCGCTGTTCGTGCTTTGCTTTTGCATCGTGAAGAAGACCGACTACGCGGACACGCTTGTGCCGAGTATCAAGCGTCTCAAATTTGACACTTTCGGCCACGATTGCGTCGTCCTGCACGAGATCGACATCCGACGGAAGAGGGGCCCGTTCTCGAAGCTCAGCAAGGAGCCGCGCGAGGCGTTTCTAAACGCGCTGACGGCGATCATCGACGATCTACCCCTCACCGTCATTGCCGTCGTGATCGAAAAACAGAGGCTACGCGCGCGCTACGCGCATCCGTTCAATCCGTACCACATCGGCATTCAGTACGGACTTGAGCGCGTGAGGGCATTCCTCAGGCTGCAGGGGCAACACGAGGCGCTCACGCATGTCGTATGCGAGGCGCGCGGCGCAAAGGAGGACGCCGATCTGGAGCTCGCGTTTCGGAGGGTTTGCGACGGCGATAACCGGTCGGGCGCACCCTACAACTTCGACATAGTTATCTGCGACAAAAGATCCAACTCGGAGGGTTTGCAGCTCGCCGACCTCATGGCAAGGCCGATCGGCCTGTCGGTTCTACGGCCGGGGCAGGCCAATCGCGCTTTCGAAGTGCTCGAGAGAAAGTTCTTCGCTGGTGCTTTCGGGGTGGTGAATGGCAACGGCCTGAAAATCTTCCCCTAGAAAAGCGAAAGGCCCCAAGGTAGTCCCTGGAGCCTAGCGCCGGCCGCGTAGTCGCAACCCATTTGGTATTACAAGCATAGCTTGTAGGGTAGCCTAAGGTCAAGCTGGCTAAACTCTCGGGTATGCGAGTTCCGCGTTCGGTCCAATTTCAGCGGACCTATCGCCGTGCGGCCGAAGCCGGTTGTGCCGTAACTGAAATGATGCTGGCGGTCGTAACCTCGCCGCGGAGGATCGTTGCATTAATGCTCAGATAAACGGGTGTTCTACCCCACTCGGCCGATTGGAGCAGCCCTATCTGAGCTCGATCAAGGCTATTGTCTTGAAACGTTGCTGAAAATTCTTTTTCGTCCTGAACGCGGCGCACCCGTAACTTGATGTAATCAGTCGCGCGCAAGTCGGTACTGAGGATCATGTAGGTTCCATTAAGCTGGGCCTCTTCGGACGGTGATCGTTTGGCGAGAGACAATGTTCGAGCGGTGTCGCGATCGATCGTCACATCATTAACCGCGAGCGTTTTGGCGTCACCAACGCTTTTCAGCAGCGAGTTACGCGCGTCGTCGAAGTCCGTCCTCGCGGCTGCAATTGCTGCATTTGCAGACATTGCTCTTGCTAGCGTGTCGAGGCGTTTTGTTTCCTCCTGACTCAGTGCGATTTGCTTGTCGGCGTCGATCTGCGACTTCCTGTCGTCCGATCGCACCTTCAAATATCCCTTGTAAGCTACGACGCTGGCTGCGATCGCGCCTAAACCGAGGACAGAGATGACGAGCTGATCGGGCGTCATTTTGCTTAACAGCTCCGTGCTGAGTGTTTTTGCGAAGTCGCCGAGGTCGATATTGATCAACGACGAGCCCTTGCTCACTTTCGCTTTGAACCGCAGATTGTTGCGTTCAGCGGCGGTCAGCGAGCGAGAGTCGGGGCTGTCGTGTACCAGTCGGGAATACGCCCGGTTCAATGCCGTTTGAATTTCAACGATCGCTTCCGCGATGTCCGACGTAATGGAACTGTTGTAACCAGGGCCATTTAACCGGATGGTGACCTTCGGCCAGTCGACGAACTCCAGCTTGTATGTAGCATCCGCGAGCTCCTTTTGCAATGCTTTTTCGAGAGCCGCGAAGGCGGTCTTATCGTCCGTTATTTTGAGCGTTCGTGACGTAGCCATCGTTCCCCTTCGATATTTTTCTGGTGCCCGGCCTGAGCGTTGGTGCGCATCCTAGCACTACTGTGGGGTGGATAAAACGTATCTGCATCGAATATGCCTGACGAATATTCGGGAGCGCTTTAGCGACTATTGCATGACGGTTGTATATTCACGTCTCCACACCTAGGAGATGACATGGATAACAACGAATATTCTGAATTGCTCCGTCTCAAGTCTCCGCATTTCCCAGCCTTGGGCGACGTCTTCATAGTTGTGTCGGCCGGTGACTATCGGACAGGTGGAATTCCGCATTTCTTCGGAGAGTTTTTTATCTTTTCTACGAAGGAGATTGGTGGCGTTATTGGGCAACGGGTGTACTTGCATCAACATCTAACCCGGAACGGCTCCGCCGAGGTTTTTGCTTTGTCGAAGGTGCGCGCTACAGCCGAGCTCTCGCAGCAAGTGGCAAAGTTGCTCAGCTTAAAGAACGACGACAGGTTTGATGGTGGTTTGGTACTCGAAAAATCTGAGTGGGATTACGTTGAGACGCTGTGCCGTGCGGGCATTCTGCCACAAGAGTCCATACGAGAAATTGAGCAAAAGACCAGATCGTCGTACGTCGTGAAGATTCTCAGAGAGATGACGAATTTCTCTGCATTGACGTTCGAAGAAGCCAAGAACCGATAACCGATGGCGGCGTTTCGGCCAACTCGACATTCTCGCGAGACGCTTTAGAAATTGAAAAAACGGCCCCGCCGAGGCGAGGCCGAACCTATGGTCAATGGCGCTCGCCACCACGCGAGCAACTGAACGATAGGACTTGATGTACAGGGCGGCAAGGTTAGCTATCGCATGCGGCGGTGTCTACGGCCGCGTTGGGCCGACCGGAAAGAGTTTCGCTTCCCACATCATCAAAACCTGTCGCACGATGCCAGAAAGTGGACGTGTGTGCCCGGAATCAAACGTGACCGTGACCGCAGAGCCAGTGTTGTATGGGGCGGTCACATATGCGGCGCCCATATACGCTCCTGCAATGCGCTGGATCTGCCCCGATGTCGATATCTGGCGCGGCGACTTTTTCGGCACCGACAGGACAGCATGCTTTGATGCATCGGCTATGTCATGAACCAGTGCGAAATCGGGGCACGCGCTCACCAACTCTTGTCGTAACCTATCAACACGAGCTTGCATCTCCTGGCGATCACGTCCCTCATAACCCTCGAGCGCGGCATGATCAGTCATGTGGTACAGGACGATCGTCGCCAAACGTCCGCGCCGGACGTTGCTCACGTCGGCCAGGTACTCATCGACGGTTGGTTTTACCGTCGACATGAAGAACTGCGCCGCAGTCGGTCGCTTGCCTCGGCGCATATCGTCTAGCGCTTTGCGCGTTTCTTCTCACGTTCGTCAAGCACCTGACCGACCTTCTCAGCGAACAGGTCCAGTGTATACGGATCGACCTGAGTAACCGGGGCTGGATCTTTGGAAAAACTCTCTTCCAGCCGCGCAACGATCTCGGCGGTAAGTGAGCGCTTGTTCCTGTCCGATGCCTTGTCTAGCCTGTCTTTCAAGGCGGCAGGGATTCGGAGATTGACTTGAGGTTCATCGCGGGCCATGCCGCATTATATGTAGCACCGTGCTTGCAATCAATAAAGCACCGTGCTACATTCATTGCCAATCCTCGCCAATGTATGCATAGGGTCGGCGAAGGCGCGGTGCACACTCACTGAGTGGATCAAATCAACAGGGTGGCATATGAGCGAAATTTCTGAAATCCGACTCACGAAACATCCTCTGGGGCGCCGCAAAAGCCGGCCGCTTCCGGGGGCACCGTTAGCAGGAACGGTGGATTTGTGCGCATACCGCAGCCGTCGGGCTGCAGAGCATTCGGATTGTCTGCAAATCCCGTCGTCCTCATGCCTTCAGGTAATGATCAGTGAGTCCGGGGAGTTGAACTGGGTTGGGCATATCAACCCGTTACACGCGGCAAAAATGCTTGATCTGCTTCTCTTGCTAACCGTACTTGCAAGAAAGGCTGAATGCTTTGGTCAAGACACGTTTCGAGAAAAATCGAGAAAGAACGAGTGATCGATAACTATGCAAGAAGAACGGTTCCTGATCCGCGATCGCGCCTATGGCGTATGGCATCGACCGCGGTCGATTGAGCGCTACCTGGGCAGGCGTCAGGCCACGTCGATGACGATGGCCGATCTGGATAGCGTGCTATTTGTCGAGTACGGCTACGACAACAAGCTCCCGCTGGCTCTTGTCGAGGTCGCTCGCGATATCGGACAGGAGAAGGCAACGGGCGTCATCCACCAGCTCGCGCGAATGGCCGGCATTCCGGCATTCGTGGCGCTATACAGCCCCGCGACAACGGCAAACCCGGCAAGTCCTGCGTGGCACGACATCGAGGCATTTCGGGTGCGGCGCGTGTGGCCAAAGCCGGAAAATGAGTGGCGCCAGCTGTCACCAGCCGAATGGGCGGCCGCACTCGTCCAAATCCGCGACTGGCAGCTCAGGCGCTTTTCATCTCAACTCGCCGCAAATGATGCGGTGTATTAGGAGGTCATATGCGAATCGATGACGAAATATCTCCCACTTCGGGCGAACCACAGCCGGTCAAGACCGAACTCGATGTCGCAATCGTCGCGCTCCAAAACATCGATCAACTATCCCAAGAAACGTCGGATAACATCTGTGCGTTGGCCCGGGCATTGGAAAAGCTCGTTGCCACGGAAACCGAACGCACTCTGGCGAGGCTTATCGTGCAGCAGTCGGACATGTTGATGAACGACATCAATGCGCGCGCCGAGTCGTGTGGCGCGAACTACAGCGAGGCGCGCCATGCATGACAACGTCATTGCGCTGGTGCGCCCGCAGCGCCAAGAGGCACGGATTCGCACCGTCCCCGCAAACGAGCGCCTGACCAGTTCTGCGCAAGTGATGCAATTGGCAGTTCAATTCGGTGATGCTGATCTGCTCAATCGAGTGGTGCCTTGGCTTCGCGACGGCAAAGCTGATGCCGTGGAAACTTGGCTCTCCAGTTCATTCATGTCGCGTCTCAGAACACACGTCGACGACGCAATGGGATCGACGGCCATGGAACCGGTCCGGTGGAAGGCCCAGTGCAATCACGTCAAAGGGCGACTCACCACTCCCGCGGGCACTGTCGTCATAGAAGTTATCCCGCGCTGTGGCAACGGCAGATCGGCGTTATTCGGTAACAAATTTGTGTCCTACGTCAGATTCGAGGGACATCGGGACGCACTGCTTCTCGCTCGGCTTGTGCAAGTGCACTGGTTGCATACCGGTTCCCGTGGAGGAAAGAGAAACGAGTTCGAGGCCGCCATCTTTGGTGCAAAGCGCATCGTAAAGATCGGGCGAAGCGGCGAGCGCTACAAGGTCTGCGTCGACATGACCGACGACGAGCATCTCGAGGTCAGAAGCGACAGGTCCGAAACCATCGAGAAAGCGCAGAAGTCCTTACGGGACGAGGTCGACGGGTTGCCGCAGTCGCCGGACCAATACATGGAGACATTCCGCGCCCAAGCAAATCTAGGTATCGGTCTGTTGCAGATGTGTGCCTGCGACAACGAGGGTGGCTTTTCACTCGACGATCGTAGCCGCGCCGCGATCCTCGTGCGATTGGACGCATTGCGACAAGCCTTGGCTCAGGCGAAGTCGACCTTCGACCGTGGCGCACGCAGAAGTCAGATCGCGTGCATCGCACAACGACATGCGCATTCAATACCCGACACGGCAACCTAAGACGGATGTTTGCTCGGGACTAGATACACCGTGCATGGAGGAAGCGTAGCAGACACATTCATTCATTGAGAAAGGCGGGACGGAAGGCGTTGGCGCGCCAGCCGTCCCTAACCACAACACGACCTGTTACGGAGGTCGCATCATGGCTGTTTGCAAGTTTATCGCAGCTGCGGCTGCGGGCCTGCTCGCGTGCGCAAGCGCAAGGGCGGAAACCGATCTTGTCCTGATGGGTAAATCGTGGCACTTCGGCCACGATGTCCCGGCCGGCGAGACGGGCTATAACGTGAACCAGTACAACTGGGGCGGGGGCCTCGAATACCGCTTCACGCCGTCTGGCTGGTTCGTCGGCGGTTTGACGTATCACGACACGTTTCATCAGCAAGCGTATGCGTTGTACGGTGGCTACCAGTATTCGGTGCCGCTCACCGACAATCTCTCTGCTTTCGCCGCGATCCGTGCTGGCTATCTGAACGGTTCGGGTTGGCACGGACCGGGAGCGCTGCCGAGCTTCGGTATCAAGTACAAGCGGGTGTCTGCAGAGGTCGTATACATTCCCCCTTCCGGGAAGGACGGTTACAACTGCATCGCCGTATTTGGTCGGATCGCGTTCTGACATGCGACGGCACATCAGACACGGCGCCGCAGAGTTTGGCCGAATGGCGCACAGGTATCATGTGTGGCGGAGACTCAACCCAACTTCGCCACGTCGAGATATGCAGAATCGAATGCCAGACCTCAAAGTCGACGTCGACGAAGTCGCCGCCTTGATGGCTTTTCCGAGTGATGAACTGGCGCGTAAAGCCTTTGCGCTGTACATCCGTCACGACCGAGCCGCGGCGATGGGCCAGAGCGTCGTGTTGTCGGCCGACGAATATCTGTTTCTGACATCGTGCGCTGACGTTTCTCGTCCCGAGATAGCGCAACGTGCGAAAACATCGACGGCCAGGGGAATGGCGGCAGCGTGGCCATTCGTCCAGATGTTTCTTGCGCCACCTGATTCAAAGCCATCGCTCGCAAAGGCGTACCGACAAGCGCAGGAATTGAAGGAGACGAACTACCGGGCGACCAAACACAGATTGACAGAAATTTACGCGGATCTCGATTCCGATCGCGTTGACCGAAAGTACTTTGAGGAAGTCAGACGGGAGTTTGCTTCCGTGCTGCATCTGTGGATGGCGCACATGATCACAAACGTCGCGACGGATCGTGGTCCGGACGTACGGGACCCCCAAAGGCTTCGCGCGTTCCTCTTGGGCGCGGAGCGGTGCGCGGCATATCTCGCATCTCTCCAACACGCCAACCGACACCCACCTGTCGACGTTTCGCAACTCCATCGCGTCCCTGTCCCAGACAACTAGTCACCGTCTGTCGCGCCACCGATAGGGAAAATGTAACTCCCTCACTTACCAGCCCGATTCATGGCTGCGATTCTGCCCACATGCAAACGACGCCTAGGAGCGACAAAGCATGCGTGCAGATACCGAAATTAGCAAAGTCCCAGAGACGCTTCCCGTGGTCGGGTTCTCCCGATGGGAGCAGCTCCGTCACTTCATCCCGGTAAGTCGCGAGACGTGGCGAAAACTCGTTAAGGAAGGCCGTGCGCCCCAGCCGCAGCGCTGGACCGAGCGCTGCACCGTCTACAGCAACGAGGAAGTGCATCGCTGGATGAAAGATCCCGCCGCCTATCAAGCGCATCAGGCTATGGCTGCTTGAGGAGGTCGGATGACAGATAAAGAAAAAGCCGCAACCCACGAAGGTGCGGCTCAAAGTAAAGACCAAGGGCAGTTTAACGGAAACGACGCTGATGCTCAACGGCGCCGGATTCTTGAATTCCTGCGTCAGCATCGCTCTCTTTCCACGATCGATGCGCGGCATCAGATAGATGTGCTTCATCCCGCCGCGAGAGTCATGGAGCTGCGTCGGATCGGTCACGAGATCATGACCGTATGGGCGCATGAGTACACGCCGGAAGGACGCAAGCATCGCGTAGCGCGTTATCACCTGGTGCAGGAGGCTTCGCCTTGCTGACCGAAATCGACCGCGCGCGTTCAGCGCTTTTTCATCTCGACGCCGGTTGCGAACGCTCGGAATGGGTTCGCATCGGCATGGCGGCCAAAGCTGCTGGGCTCGATGTGGATGACTGGGTCACCTGGTGCGCATCGGGCGGTAACTTCGGTGGCGAGCGTGAAGCTACGACCGTCTGGCGTTCATTCGGATCTGGCAGCATCGGCGCCGGCACGCTCTTTCGCGCCGCGCATGACGCCGGATGGACAGACACGTCGCCCGCCCGCCGCCTCGTCCCCGTGCGGGTCGCACCGCAGCCCGAACGCGACATCCGCACGACCATAGATCCGCGCTGGCTTTCCTACTGGCACGGGCTCGGTCCCGTTAGTGATGCTGGCGCGGCCTATCTCGAGAACCGGCAATGCATCGTCCCGCCAGCGGATGGTGCGCTTCGGTTCGATCCAAACGGGCGTCATCCGAACGGGTTCGCCGGACCATGCCTTGCAGCGCTCGTCACCGACATCGTCTCTGGCGCACCCATCAGTCTGCACCGGACGTGGATCAATGCAAACGGCACCAAAGCCGCCGTCGAGCCGCCTCGCATGTTGCTGGGCGGTCACCGCAAGGCGGGCGGTGTCATTCGTCTCTGGCCCGACGATGCGGTTACGCATGGCCTTGCCGTGGCGGAGGGCATCGAAACGGCGCTGAGCATCGCGCAAGTCTTCAGACCGGCATGGGCCTTGATTGACGCCGGCAATCTCGCGAAATTCCCGACCCTTCCCGGCGTCGACTCGCTACTGATCGCGGCAGATCACGACAACGCTGGACAGCGGGCCGCCGAGTCGTGCGCCATCGCATGGGCGAGCGAGGACCGAGAGGTTCGCATCGCAATGTCTCCGACTGCGGGCCAGGATGCCAACGACTACCTGCGGGAGGCGGCATGAAACCCGAATTCCGCGACTGGATTGATGGCGCGCCTGTCTTTGACATCACCCAGTACCGTGATGAAACGAGAGCGGACGGCTTCGACGGCGACCAACCGAGCGTTGTTGCGACTAATATCCGCGCCGTTCCTGTCAGCGAGCTGCTGGCCGGCGAGCGCCAGAAGTACCTGATCAAGGGCGTATTCCCGGCAAAGGGTGTCGCGGCCATCTATGGGCCTTCTGCGTCCGGCAAAACGTTTCTCACGCTCGACGTGTCGCTGGCTGTTGCGCGCGGCTTGCCGTGGTTCGGGCGGCGCGTCAACAAAACGGGCGTGGTCTATGTCGCTGCGGAAGGCGAAGCTGGTATCTCGGACCGCTTGCGTGCTTCTCTGGGAGAAGACCTCGAAGACGTTGCGATGGAGATCGTCCCGTCGCCGGTCGATCTGCTGCGCGGCGTGGCAGATCTCGATGCACTTGTCTCTGCCATTCGCGCCGCAGAAACCCGGATTGGTCCGGTCGGGCTGGTTGTGATCGACACGCTGGCGCGATGCATGCCGGGTGGCGATGAGAACACGTCGGACTCGATGGGCGCTTTCCTGCAGAACGTCGACGCCTTGCGGCGTGCAATAGATGGCCTCGCCCTGATCGTGCATCACACCGGGAAAGACACATCCGCCGGTGCCCGCGGCCACTCGTCCTTCTTTGGCGCGATGGACGGCTGTCTCGAGGTCTCGCGCGACGGAGATCACAGGTCTTTCAAGGTCGCCAAATCCCGCGATGGCGTGGACGGTGAATCGCAGGCTTTCCGCCTCGTTTCCGTCGAACTTGGCACCGATGACGACGGCGACCCGATCACGAGCTGCGTCGTTGAGCCCGATGACCAGCGATCCATGTCCAGCGATCAGAGTTCCCGGAAGCCGCCGAGCGGAGCGAACGCAAAGATCGCGATCCGCGTGCTCAAACAGTTGCTGAAGGATTCGCGGGACTTCGCCAAGGGCGGTGCTCCGGTCGGCCGCCCCTGCGTCCGTCTGGACGACGCCAAGGAAGCAATCATGGCCGTCCTTCCAGTCGAGCCGAAGCGCAAGCGCGAGCGGACCGAATCCGCGCTCACCAGTCTGCTGGGTTCCGGCACGTACGAAATGCGGGAGGACTGGATATGGGCAGCGTAGGCACTTTCCCGATTTTCCCGATTTCGGGAAGTTTCGGGACGCCGATTCTTTCCCGATTCCCGAAACCCCCTAAGGGGTTCGGAACGGGAAATCGGTCGGGAAACCGTAACGGGATTTCGACATACGTGGGACTGATTCAACAGGCCATCTACAGAGGCGGAGCGACAGGACAGGCCAAACTTTGGAACGAACAGCGAGAGGGTTTGCATGGGAACGTCTGACGAGCGCCTCAAGTCATGGAGCGACTTCATGCGGGCGGTGCACGAAGGCAAGCGCGGCAATTTCGGGCCGGCTCGGGAAATCGTCGAGCGGGTCAGGGCCCGATCTGGGGATGCCGCAGCAAGCGCGCAGCGGCGGGAAATCTGGCGGGTCATTCAGGCGGGGCAAGCGAAATGATCGATGCATTGGTGGCGGGAAAGCTGTGGAAAAAGCCGGAGCAACGACGCTCTGGCGCCGGCAAGACGTTTGTGACCGCGAATGTCCGCGCTGCGGACGGGGACGGCGAAGCGCTGTTCGTGAACGTCGTGGTGTTCGACGACGAGGCCAAGACAGCGATGCTGGCGCTCGAGGACGGCGACAGCGTGTCGCTCACTGGTTCGCTCAAGGTCAGCACGTACGAGGCTCGAGACGGCTCTGTAAAGCCAAGCGTCAGCATGGTCGCGCAAAAGGTCCTGACGGCGTATCACGTGGCGCGCAAGCGAAAGGCAGTCACGGTTACGGGCGACAAGCGTGCGTCCGGTGAAGCCGGGTTTGCCGATGACGATGTTCAGTTCTGACGTGAATTTTTCAGGGAGATTGCAGCGCAATGAGTGGCGGCCAATTCAGGAAAGGGCAAAGCGGAAATCCGGCAGGCAAGCCGAAGGGCGCACGCGACAAGCGCACGGCGCTGCGCGAGCTGCTGCAACCGCACGCCGCGGATCTTGTGAAGAAGGCTGTTGAGCTGGCGCTGGCGGGCGATACAACCGCGCTACGCATCTGTATCGACCGTTGCATTCCGGCGATCAAGTCGAAGGATCAACCGATCAGCCTTCAGGGTTTGAGCGGCTCTCTGGCGGAGCAGGGAGAAGCAGTGATGGCGGCAATGGCCGCGGGCGAGATCACACCGGACGAGGCCACCGCGGTAATGCAGGTACTCACTGCGCAAATGAGGATTGTCGAGGTCGATGATCTTGTAAAGCGAATCGAGGCACTGGAGGGAAACGGAAATGGCAAGCAACAGCAGTCTTAAGACGCGCGTGGGGTACCTGGAACAACGACGGGGCAAAAGCGACGCGCCGATCATCATTCGCCGGATCATCGCTCCGGATAACGAAAACGGATTTGATGGCGTAACGGTCAACGGAGCCTATACGCCGTGTGCAGCCGGCCAGTCAGCATCTGAATTGGAGCAACAGGCGATCGCGGAAATCAGGCGTCAACGTGTGGCAGGCAGATTTCTCGTTCGCAAGGTTAGGGCAGGCGCCGCAACCGACGCCGGACGACAAAACGAATCGTGATCACTGGAGGGCAAGGTAATGGCGGGCAACAACCTTAAAACGCGTATCACGCAGCTCGAACAGCGGCAGACGCCGCCTACTGCAGCGAGTCTGATCGTAATAACCGCGCTTGGCGACAAGGAAAACAGGCCTCGACTTGTTGCCCGTCCCGGAGGGATGCCCTTCGAGGAGGTGCCCGAAGGTACGACCTGGCATGACCTCGATCGCTTGTACCGCTGACTGATCTCCCAACACTCTCAATCGCAAGGATTCGAAATGACGTTACCAGCCACTTTGCCGTTATCCATGTCTCAAATCGCCAACGAACTTGGGCGAGCTCTTCCGCTCGGCATGTTAGACCCGATGGTGCTGTCGCTCGCGGGAAAGAGCGCTCCGCCGATCAGCTTTACTGATTTGCTGGGCAAGACCGGGCGCTACGACGGCAGTGTGAAGACGGGCGCCATATCGCTCCAGCGTTCCATCGACTGGCTGAACGGGACAGCACGTTTCTTCGACGTGTTCTTGTCGGAAGTCGTTTGGAACTCTCCGACGACAGCGACGCTGTTCACATGGTCGCCGTCCAACGAGTGGCGAGGAAACATCCTCGTCAGAAACAACACGACCGGCGTCCAAGGGGTGTTTGTACCGGCTCAACCCGCTCTGTATTCGGCAAGCGGGTTCGATGCAAACAACTTGATCAGGAACGGCGCGACCGACAACTACACGATCGTTCCGTCGTTTTGACACTGGTAATTCATCAAGGGAGAAGCAAATGAATGGCGTTGATATGCAGACCGCGAGCGCGCCGCGCGCTTCAATGAGTCTTGCCGACCAGTTTGCCGCTGACGCTGCTGCTGGTGCAGCTGGGGGTCCCGCGCAGCCTGCGCCTGCAATGACAATCGCCCAACGGTTTGCGGCCGATGCCGCTGCGGGTGAAAAGATCAGCGCCACGGCGCCCGGAGCGACAGCTCAAGCTAACCCCCAGGGCAATTCACAAGCCGCTGATCTCGCTGCTGGCGGCGCATCGCCTGACACGTTGGGCAACCTGCAGCAGATCGGAGCCGGTGCTTTGCACGGTGTTAGCAGCTTCGGCAACAACGCGATCAATCTCCTGGAGAAGGGCATTGCTGGCGGAGCCAACATGATTCCTGGCGTTCGTGGCTCTGCGCTTGGCGATTGGCTTGCTAACACGGCGAACAGCGATGTCGCCGCCCAGGCCGCAAGCGACCAACGGTTCCGTCAGACAGCGTCTCCGGGAGAGCAGGCATCGGCCATCATCTCCCCGATGCTCATTCCCATGGGAGGCGTGGCTCGAGCTGGTGCGGCGATTCGTGATGGAATTGCAGCGCTTCCGATGATGGGCGGCACTGCGGGGCGCCTCATTGGTGCCGGAGTGGGAAATGCCGCAACCGGTGCTGCGCTGTCGGCTGCGTCTGGCTCGATCGACGCGAGCCAGCCATACTGGCAACAGGCCGGCAAGAATGCACTGATAGGTGCAGGGACTGGAGCGGCTTTGCCTGCGTTGCTGGGTGGTGTCGCTGGTGCTGGCCGCGCGTTGTATGGCGCGGCGTTTCCGATCTTGAATCCGCGGGGCTATGTTGGTCGGCAATTCGCTAATGCCGTGGGCGATGATGCTGCACAGGTCGCAAGCAACATCCGGAGCGCGCCGACCTATGTGCCCGGGTCTGTGCCAACCACCGCCCAAGCGGGTGCAACGCCGTTCCTGGTGCAGACTGAAAAAGCCGCCGCGAACAGCAATCCCACGTTCAGGACTACGCTCGAGCAACGCAATATCGACAACAACAATGCGCGCTGGCAAGCGCTGATGGGTGTTGCGCAAACGCCGGTCGATCTGCAGGCCGCCCAACAGGCGCGTACAGCCACGACCCAACCGTTATACGACGCCGCGCATCGGTCGACCGCGAACGTGGGCCCGGCCTTCATGCGCTATGCGCAGATACCGGAGATGCAGGAAGCAATGCAACGCGCCAACGCCACTGCCTCGCTGGATGCTTCTGTCGGTCGCGGAATTCAGCCGGTGTGGCCGACACCGTCTTCCAAAGCCATCAACGGGTCGGCGCTTGACTACACCTCGCGCGCATTGGACGACATGATCGGCGAAGCACAGCGTGCGGGGAACACGGCTCGCGCCGGTTCGCTGAAGGCTCTGCAGCAAAAGATCGACAACTGGACGCTGACCTATATCCCGGGCGTCAAGCAGGCGTCAGACACCTATGCGCAGATGAGCACCCCGGTCAACACCATGCAGGTAGGTCAGCAGATCGCGAACGGGCTGGGAACGCGGGCAATGAATGCCGGACAGGTTCCCCAGATCCAGATGATGCCGTACCGGTCGGCGCTTACGAAGGCGATGAATGGCGCGCAGTTCGGCATCGACCCGGCCGCTCTCAACACACTACAGGGCATCGGGCAGGACCTCCAGCGCGCAACCGTTTCAAACTCGATCCGATCGCCGGGAAGCGACACTGCGTACAACATCACCGCCAACGGCTGGTTGCCGCGTCGACTGTATGGCTCCAACTTCCAGGGTGGTGCGATCGGCCGAGTTCTGGGTAGTGCGGCGCAAGCGGCTGGCGCTGCGGGCGGAGCGGCCATGTTTGGCCCGGCAGGCGCTGGTGTCGGCTCTGCGCTTGGCAGCGGCGTCGGCGGTTTGCTGAACGGGTCGTTCGTCGGCGCGCGGCTGAACAACCAGTTGGGCGACATGTTGCTCAATCCGCAGTCGTTTCTACCCTATCTGGACGCGAGAGCGGCCGGGGCACGGGCACCCGTCACAGGTGGCCTCATGAATGGCATAACGCGACAGTTGCAGTACGTTCCTGCGTTGATGATTCCGCAGCTCGCGGCCCCGACCCGCCCATGAAGGACATATGGCGATCAGCGGCCCCATCGGGGATCTCCGCCCGCCAGCTTCAGCGGTTCTGCGACCTCCCTGATGTCGCCGTCGATGATCACGCTGCTTTGGGGCAGGAGAACTTCCGATTGTCCTGCTTGCGGGACATCGCGTTCGACAAGGGTCCAATCTGACTGGCGCCGGGTAGCTGCTGGCGCGCTAGCGAGCAATGGGACGAGTCCGACAAGGCCAAACAGTATAGCCGCCGCGATGTAGATCAGGACCTGACCGCCAGTGCCAACACCTGCGGTGTTAGCTGCGACCACGGTTCCGACAACGGCTGGCGCGACGCTCATGAGATATATCCCGAAAGATCCAACATAGAATACGCAACGCGAAGAAGGACGGCAATCCACCAGTGCTGCTCGTCAAAAATGAACGCCCTCAGGGAGATCTATATGTTTGGCAGCGACGTAGAGAAAACCGTAATTGGTGCCGCCATTGTGCTCTGGTTCGCACACGGCTGGTATCTCAATACACGGCTGGAACGTGTTCACGCAAAACTTGACGCGATCTTGAATAACTTCGACGGACTGCGTAATTACCTGTACGAGATCGATCCGCAGTTCGACGACGAGCGTATGGCAAATGCGAGTCTCGAAACATCAGTTCGAGGTGGTACAAATCCGTTCGCGGGAATCGATGCGTATCGCGTGGACAATGAGAAACGCGAACAGGGCAAGCGAACGCTAAATACGCCATTCGCCGACTCTGGAATGTGACGTCAGTGGATCATTCGTTGGTGGTCTGTTTCATCAATGCCTTATTGCGATCTGAAAGCTCGCGAAGCTTATCGTCCAGGTCGCTCTGTAGCGCTCGCCGTTCTTCGGCAGTCAGATCGTCTTTCAGTGCATGTGCCTCGATGTCGCGAAAGAAGTGCAGCTTCTTGATGTTCATCTCGTGCGTGTTGCATTGAATTTCGAGCCAACGTACTTGCGCCTCGAGATTCTTAAGGCGGGTCTGTCGAAATGCGAGCCAGAGGATGGCCGCCAAAGCTAAGAGGTCGATCCATGTTATTTGCATACGAGCATGGGCGGTCGATGGGGAAGAGTACGCGCCGCGAATGCGGGTGTCGCGAAATCCTAACATCCCCGCCTCGCATGCCGAGTAGGAAGCATCACTTTGCGAAAGCGGACGCAAAGTGATAGCCGTTACTAAAGATCGCATGCGTCACTCTGGGACTGCGACTATCGGTGGCGGGCCTCGAATTGGTCGGACGCGATTCAGAGAGAAAAATGCTTGCGCACGCATCGATCTTCAGACTATTCTGCGCACGTACCACCTCGCCTAGGTTCAGGCATCGACACGTTAGCTGGGACATCTCCAGCCATTTAGTAAGCCCGCTTTGCGGGCGCGGCATTCGGTAACCGAAAGCCGTGATGAATTTGCAGGGCCTACGCCCAAATTGCGTCCATCGATTTCTGATGGGCCATGCAAAAGCTCCGTCGTCAGACGAGGCAATGAATTCGTCTTTTGCGCTCTGCGAAAGGCGTGCTGTGCAATCCCGTTCGCCGTTCATTCGGCATCAATCCGTGACGTGCGCTCCCCAGCGCCAACGCCGCGCCCCGTTGCGTCCGTCGCTTTCGTCCCTGTGACGAGCGGCGGCGCGCTCGGTCGCGGTGTCTGCAATGTCGTGTCGGCTCGTCCGGCACCTATCAATTCTCGCGGTCAGGGCAGTGGCGCCCCCTGATCGGTCGAACAGCCAAAACACGGAACAAACGGGGAGAAGCGTCCACCCGCGGCAGACCGGCCTTGATGGGCTGGTGTGCTTAGGGCTGCGTCAGCACGCTGGCGCAGAACGCTCTCGAACTCACCAGCCCGAGGCTCATGCCCCCGTTTGTTGTCTCCCGGCCGCGCTCAATGCGGGGCTCCGTTCCAACGGTCAGGGGAGGCGACTGGGGTCGAGCCTCAACACTGGATTGCGGGGTGCACATGTCTCATAAGTCACTTACGGCCGACCTGTGCCGTGCCGCGCGTCGTTCGCGTGGGAAACAGGCCAATCTCACCTTCACAGGGCGCGAGAAATCGCTCGGGCGTTTTGCACGGTTCCTGTGGGAGTCTGGCTTTCAGATACACACAACGGGGCACATTAAAGCGAAGCACGTCAAAGCGTGGGCAGCTGATATGGCAGCGCGCGGCCGCACGAAGCGCACGATCGCCAACAATGTGGCGCACATTCGGACTGCGCTCGAGGGAATCAAGCGTCGTCCGTTTGCTGACTGGCTCAGCAATGCGCAACTAGGCATTTCTGGCGCCAGCCGCGCCGGCACCAAGCGGCCAATGGCGCGCGGGGTCTTCGAGCAATACCTAGCCGCGGTGCGTCGCATCGACCCGGGCGTAGCTCTTGTGCTCGAGCTGGAACTGGAGTTCGGCTTGCGCGCGGAGGAGGCCGTCCGCTCTGTTGATTCGCTGGCCGACTGGTTGTGGGCTCTCACGAATCCGGTTAGCGACGGATTCGTGACCGTGATTCACGGTACCAAGGGCGGGAAAACACGACGCTGTCCGCCTCTGGATCGTCAGCGCGCCGCTGACACGGTGTCGAGGGCGATTGAGGCGAGCAGGGGCCAGCGAGGGAAGCTTGTGCGCAAGCTTGATCTCAAGAGCGCCATGTGCCGTTACCACTACGTCGTGCGGTCAGCCGGCATGGTGGCAGAACGGGCGCCACACAGTTTGCGATACGCATACGCGACCGAGCATCTGCAGCGAATGAAAGCCGCTGGTGTGACGAGGCGGGAGGCGGCCGCAGGCGTGTCGACATGGCTTGGGCACGGCGACGGGCGCGGGAAATGGGTCGAGCAGGTATATGGTCGCGAAACGCTTGCCGCCGGTGAGGCGTGACATGCACAAGCACACCGATTCTCTGCCGCAGGTGGGCCTCTCGCGGTGGGCTCAGATCGAGCCGTTTGTGGGCGTGTCTAGAGAGACTTGGCGCAAGCGCTGTTTGGAAGGTCGTGCGCCGCGGCCGATTCAGTTGACGCAGCGGTGCACCGTCTGGAAAAACGAAGAGGTGCATCGCTGGCTGGCAGATCCGCTGATGTATCGAGAGCCGTGACGCGAATTAACGCACGATAGACTCCAGTTGCAACTGGAAATACCGTTGTCGGAGGAGCTTTGCTAATCAAATCCGCCCTACCAAGTCAAGACGTCCCAGTGCGTTCCGATTCGGATCGCGGTCATGTTTCCGTACCAGCTGGCGTGAACGCGCCACCTACGGGCCCTCCCTTCTCGTAGAAGTCGTATGGGTCGCCCGTGAACCCCTGTGTTCTGGCGAACAAATTCAAACACAGGGCACTGGGAATCAACGTCGCAACGGGGGCCGGACTACTGTTGAGGTTAAACCCGCTCGACATATGGAGAAGGCCGACCTCACGAAGGTGATCAATGGCAATGTCAAGTTCGCTCGCGCTGTCGATGCCGGTGGCATTGCGTAACCCATCGAGCGACACATAGGTTTGCGTTTCGGCTAGCACGAGCCGGTGCTCCGACGAGTGTACCCGGGCATTTTTGCAGAGGAATTCGATAAGCCTCGCCTCACCTGCCGTCAATTGATCGAGTAACGTGATGAAGATCAGATTACTGTCTTCCGTGCCGCTAGGCGTGCATGAACTTGCAAAGATCCCTGCCCACATGTCCTGCAGATTTCCCTCGTTAACCCATGAGCTTTTGTCGATGATCTTGCCCGCTAAGCGCGGGTGCACATGGATGTCGTTCAGCCCCCTGCTTTGCTCCAAGATTATTCGGGCTTTTTCAACGACGGCAGCGGCATTTGCGGCGCGCCAACTCTTTACCTTGTCTTGAAGCAGCAGGCCGAATTCTTCGGCGGCAGGCATGCAGACTTTGCCGAGAAACGCGCCGATCCCAACCGTCGTCTTTTCGACAATTATCTTCGCGGTTTCGGAAAGCGCTTTTGCGCCTAGCGGATCGAGATCTTCTGCACCCATGGCATATCCCATGTGTTGTTCTAACGCCGATGATTGTAGGCGATTCGGTCAGCGTCACGGCAGAGATCGATGGCGACGACGCCTACGCAGTCCCGGCCGACTGATGCAGACAAATTATCTGCGCCCCGGCCTTTAGTCCATCAAGGTAGTCTGCCCATCGCTGCATCATCGCGCGGCGTTCTTTAATGAACTTTGTGCGGTTGTAGGCGCCGCCCAAGTTGTCGGGAACTGCGTGTGCAAGCTGATGCTCGATGACTTCAGGCTTTTGCTCGAGTTCCTCGTGGAGGATCGTGCGCGCCATCGCCCGAAATCCGTGTCCAGTAATCTCTGTTCGAGTGTCATAGCCAAGCCTTCGTAGTGCTGCGTTGATCGTTGCTTCGCTCATCGGTCTATTGCGATCGCGCGCGCCAGGGAAAACATAGCGGCCCGCTCCCGTCAGCGCGTGCAACTTGCGCAGGATGGCGATCGCCTGCTTGGCGAGCGGAACAAGATGATCAGTCGTCGTCTTGGTGACCCGATAGCGCCACTCGCCTTTGTCGAGGTCGAATTGCGTCCACTCGGCTTTTCGTAGCTCCCCCGGCCTCACGAACAGCATCGGCGCCAGCTTGAGCGCACACTGCACGGGGAAGGTACCGTTAAACGCGTCAAACGCGCGCAGCATTTCACCGACCTTCGCCGGCTCTGTGATCGAAGCAAAGTGCGTCGTCTGGGCTGGCGGAATTGCGCCGACCAGGTCGCGCGCAGGATCGGACTTGCAGAAGCCCTCCTTGATCCCGTAGCGAAACACGCGGCTAATCTCGCCGCGCAGACGGTGAGCTGTAAAACGGGCGCCGCGGCCATCTACGCGCTTCAGCACATCCAGGATTTCCGGGGCCTCGATTTCGGAGACGGGACGCTTGCCGAGCCATGGGAATGCATCATTGTTGAATCGCGCCAGCGTTTTATCATACTGCGCTTGCTCGACATACGGCCGCCGCTCGTCCATCCACGCCAGAGCAACTGATTCAAATGAGTTGGCAGCGGCCAGCCTCGCTGCACGCTTGTCGGCTTTCTTCGCCTCACCTGGATCGATACCGGCCGCCAGCTTTTCACGTGCCACGTCGCGCCGCTTGCGCGCCTCTGCGATCGATACTGCCGGGTACATGCCGAGCGCAAGGCTTTTCTCTTTTCCGTTATAGCGGTACTTGAGCACCCAGCGTTTCCCGCCAGCCGGTGTGATGAGCAAAAACAAGCCGCCGCTATCGAACAGCTTCTGCTGTTTCGTGGCGGGCTTGGCGTTGCGAACAGCGATCTCGGTCAGAGGCATTTCTGCTCCTGTTGGGCTGCCGGACTGTCGTCGTTGGGGGTTCTTTGGGGCCACCGATCAGCTTTAGACGGTGCAACCCCCGAAAAGCCCCACGCTTGGGGGTTGTTGGTGCTTGGAATCGATGGGCAAAGTTTGCAACAAAAAACCCCGTGAAGCTAGGCTTGACGGGGTTCTGTTGCTATCGATGGTTGTCGCTGGGCGACTATTTGGTGCCCAGGGCCGGACTCGAACCGGCACGCCTTGCGGCGGGGGATTTTGAGTCCCCTGCGTCTACCTGTTTCACCACCTGGGCAGGCCGTGCGGCGCAAAGAACGTTTCGAATAGACGAAGCAGACGAAACCGCGCGCAGTGAAGTCGGTGATTATCGCTGAAAGCGCGACGGCGGGCAAGCTGGGCGTCCGCCCGGAGACGCCGTGTCAAACGGTCCGCGAAAACTGCCGCAACGCATTCCCGGCATGGTTGGCGTCGTGCTCGAGATACCGGTCGAACACCATCGCAATGTTGCGCACAAGCATCCGTCCGGCCACGTTCACTTCGAGCTTGCCGCCGCCTGCCGATACCACGGACACGAGCCCGTCGTCCTCGAATGCACGCAGCCGCTCGAGCTCCGGCGCAAACGCATCGGCAAAGCGGATGCCATACGCCGCTTCGAATTCGTCGAAGCGCAGTTCGAGGTTGCACATCAGTTCGACGATGATGTCGCGGCGCAGCCGGTCGTCGGCGGTAAGGCGCACGCCGCGCCGGATCGCAAGGCGGCCCGCGTCGATTGCCGCCGCGTAGGCGGGCAGGTCGGTCGCGTTCTGTGCGTACACGTCGCCGACCTTGCCGATCGACGATGCGCCGAAGCCGATCAGATCGCACGCGGCCCGCGTGCTGTAGCCCTGGAAATTGCGATGCAGCGTGCGCTGCGCTTGCGCGCGCGCGAGTTCGTCGGTCGGCAGCGCGAAGTGGTCCATGCCGATATACACATAACCGGCCTCGGTCAGGCGCTGCACGACGCGCTGCAACAGCGCGACACGTTGCTCGGGCGACGGCAGCGTCGCCGGGTCCATCTGCCGCTGCATCTTGAAGCGCTGCGGCATGTGTGCGTAACCGAACACCGATAGCCGGTCCGGCGCGAGCGCGATGATCGTGTCGAGCGTGCGCTCGAAGCTCGCGACGCTTTGATGCGGCAAGCCGTAAATCAGGTCGACGCTGATCGAGTGAAAGCCGCTGGCGCGCGCCGCGTCCATCACGGACTGCGTCAGTTCGAGCGGCTGGATGCGATTGATCGCGCGCTGCACGACCGGGTCGAAATCCTGCACGCCAAGGCTCAGCCGGTTGAAGCCGAGCGGGCGCAAGTGTGCGATCGTTTGCGGCGATGCTTCGCGCGGGTCGACTTCGATCGAGATTTCCGTGTCCGGCTCGGGACGCAGGCGGAAATGCTCGCGCGTCGCAGCCATCAGTTCGGCCATTTCGTCGTCGGACAGAAAGGTCGGCGTGCCGCCGCCCCAGTGCAGTTGCGACACTGCGCGCGACGTGTCGAAGCACGCGGCCTGCAGCGCGAGTTCGCGCTTCAACCGGTCGAGATACGGTCGCGCACGCGCACGATTTTTCGTCACGACCTTGTTGCAGCCGCAGTAGAAGCAGACGGTGTCGCAAAACGGAATGTGGAAGTACAGCGACAGATCCGTGTGCCCGGCACCGGGATCGGCGGCCGCGCGCAGATAGTCCGCCTGGTCGAAGTCTTCGCGGAACTGCAGCGCGGTGGGGTAGGACGTATACCGTGGGCCGCTCGTGCTGTAGCGAGCCAGCAGATCCGGGCGGAACAGAGTGTCTGCAGTGTGCATCGTCGGGGTCCGGGGCGCCTTGTGAACGGGGCGCATCGTTCTTGATCGACTCAGTGTAAGGTTGCGGCGCGCTTCGACATTGCGTGAAAAGGTCGCATGCGGCGCAATGGCACAATGCGGGGTCGGGCGTGTGCCGCGGTCGACCGCAAGCGCCCGCATCAGGTCATGACGTATCAGGAAAATGCAGTGATGCTCGATGTTTCTCTGGAAGCAGCCGATGTTGCCGATCACGCGTGCCGCGCCGGCTGCGGCGCGTGCTGTATTGCGCCATCCATTTCAAGCCCGATACCGGGCATGCCCGATGGCAAGCCGGCCGGTGTGCGCTGTGCGCAGCTCGGCGACGATCTGCGTTGCGCGATTTTCGGCAAGCCCGAGCGGCCGGCCTGTTGTTCGGGTTTGCAGCCGCAGGCGGAGATGTGCGGTGCGTCGCGTGCCGAGGCGCTCGTCTGGCTCACGCGGCTCGAGCACGATACGCAGCCATTCATCGCGACCGCGGCATCGGCCGCGACCACACGAGGAGAACAACAATGACTCGACCCGCTGCGCCGGCCAGGCGCCGCTTCCTGCTCGCGTCGGCTGCGACCGGAGCCGCCGTGCTGTCGCTGTCCGCGTGCGCGGCATCGATTTTTCCGTTCATTCCGGATCACTACACGTTCTCGCAACAGCAGGTGCAGGACGCGGTGCAGCGCAAATTTCCGTACCAACGGACTGTTTCGCAGGTGTTCGACGTCGCGCTGAGCAACCCCGTGGTGGGCCTTCTGCCGGACACCAATCGCGTCTCGGTGCGGCTCGATGCGCGATTCGCGAGCCCGTTTCTCGCGCAACCGGTGGACGGCGTGTTCACGCTGTCGAGCGCGCTCGAGTACGACGCCGCCAGCCGTTCGGTCGTGCTGAGGCAGCCGAATGTCGACAACGTCGCGGTGAGCGGCGACGCGCAGGCCTACGCGCAGCAGATCAGCGCGGCAGCCGGGTTGCTCGCGACACAGCTGCTCGCCAACTATCCGGTCTACACCTTCAAGCCCGAGCAGTTGCAATTCGCCGGTGTTTCGTACGAACCCGGTACAATCACGGTCCTTACAAACGGCATACGCGTGCAGATCATCGAAAGGTGACGCACTCGCGGCCGGACGGGCCGCATCTGCCGCATGTGCCAGTGCTCAGGCGACCCGACGCGCTCAACGGAAATTAACCGCAATAAAGGTCGCCGATGGACTGGATACTCACCTGCAAGGCGCTGATTCTCGGCGTCGTCGAAGGCTTGACGGAGTTTTTGCCGGTGTCGAGCACCGGGCACCTCATCATCGCGGGGCATCTGCTCAAATTCAACGCGCCGCAGGCGAAAACCTTCGACGTCGTGATTCAGTTGGGCGCGATTCTCGCCGTGTGCTGGGAATTCCGGCAGCGCATTTTCAATGTCGTGGTGGGCCTGCCGGTGCGCGCCGACGCACGGCGCTTCGTATTGAACGTGATCATCGCGACGATTCCCGCCATCGTGCTCGGGCTGCTGTTCGAAAAGACCATCAAGGCGGTGCTGTTCGCGCCGGTGCCCGTTGCGCTCGCGCTGGCGATCGGCGGCGTCATTATTCTTTGGGTCGAATCGCGCCAGCGCAACGGCAATGGCGTGCAGACGCTCATTCATTCGATCGACGACCTGCGCCCGCTCGATGCGCTGAAAGTCGGCCTCGCGCAATGCTTCGCGCTGATTCCGGGCATGTCGCGTTCGGGTTCGACGATTATCGGCGGCATGCTGTTCGGGCTCGACCGGCGCGTCGCGACCGAATTCTCGTTCTTCCTTGCGATTCCGATCATGTTCGGCGCGACCTTCTACGAGGTCTACAAGGATTGGCACGCACTGTCAGCCGATGCGCTGGGGATGTTCGCGGTCGGCTTCGTCGCGGCGTTCGTCAGTGCGTTCGGCTGCGTGCGCTGGCTGTTGCGCTATGTCGCGTCGCACGACTTCACGGCGTTCGCGTGGTACCGGATCGGCTTCGGGCTGCTGGTGCTCGTGGTCGGATACAGCGGCGGGTTGAGCTGGGCTGACTGATTCAGCTTGCCGCCGCGCGGCGCCTGAAGATCAGATCCCACACGCCGTGCCCGAGCCGCAGGCCGCGGCGTTCGAACTTCGTGACCGGGCGATAGTCGGGACGCGGCGCGTAGGCCTCCGCCGTGTTTTCGAGCGCTGCCTCTGCGCCGAGTACTTCGAGCATCTGCTCGGCGTAGTTCTGCCAGTCGGTCGCGCAGTGCAGATACGCGCCCGGTTTCAGACGCGACACGAGCAGCGCGACAAACTTCGGCTGGATCAGTCGGCGCTTGTGGTGACGCGCCTTGTGCCACGGGTCGGGAAAGAAGATGTGCACGCCATCGAGGCTCGCGGGCGCGATCATCTGTTCGAGCACTTCGACCGCGTCGTGCTGAACGATGCGAATGTTCGACAGGTTCTGTTCGTCGATCAGCTTCAGCAGCGCGCCGACGCCGGGCTCATGCACTTCGACGCCGAGAAAATCGTCTTGTGGACGGCGCGCCGCGATTTCGGCCGTCGTCGCTCCCATGCCGAAGCCGATTTCGAGCACGCGCGGCGCGTGACGGGCGAATACGGCGTCCCAGTCGGGCTGCTGTTCCGCGTAGGGCAGCACGAAGCGCGGGCCGAGTTCGTCGAGCGCGCGGCGCTGGCCCGTGGATACGCGGCCCGCGCGCGTGACGAAGCTGCGGATGCGGCGCATATGCACGGCTTCGGATGACGCCGCGTGCCGTTCGTTGGCCGCTGCGTTCGCGCCTGCGGGCGCGCCAGCAGTGCCTTGCCCAGCTTCGTTGAAGCGGCTGTCGTTCGCGTCATTCCCGGACGGACGCGCGGAAGGGGCAGAAGGATCGTGCGGCAAGCCGGCTTCGTTCGGGTCGTGGATCATTGTCAGTGGGTGCGAGGCGATCGGCGCGCAGCTTTAGTCTTGAATTGGTATTGGGATCGGCATCGGTCGCGCCGTGGGTTTTGCCGGTTTGCCGCTGCGGATTGCAGTACTGGACCGCCGCTTTGGGCCATGATGGGCCGATTGGCTACTTGCGAGGACTGCACGGCTGACTGAGCGGAATCAAGCAGCAGAATCAAGCAGCGGAATCAAGCAGCGGAACCAGTCCGCGAAACCAGGCGACGGCGCTTTGTGCCACGCCACGAACGCGGCAGTGGAGCGGGCGATGGGAATCGAACCCACGTCTCTAGCTTGGGAAGCTAGGGTAATAGCCATTATACGACGCCCGCGGAGCGCGCCATTTTACGCGGATTCGAGTGATTTACGCAAACCGCAAGCAAGCTGCGCGGCCGCCACGCGTTGCGTGTAAAACCTGCGGCGGCCGACCCAACCCGACCGTCGATCAGATCCCGAACAATGTCAGCGACACCGCGGCGCGCGTCACCACCATCAGCAACACCTGCACGATCACGAACAGCAGGATCGGCGACAGATCGATGCCGCCGAGACGTGGGATGATCTTGCGCAGCGGGTCGAGAAATGGCGCGGTCAGCTGATAGAGAATCGGCATTGCCGGCGAGCGCGGGTTCAGCCACGACAGCAGCGCCATCAGGATGGTCAGCCAGATCAGCAGGTTGAGCGCCCATTTGACGACGGTGAGCAGCGCGACGATCAGCAGCGACGGCATCAACGCAATCGGATCCACCCCGACGATCACCACCATCAGCACGACATAGACAAGCGCCGTGATCAGCGTGGCAACAATGCTTGCCCAATCGATCAGGCGCGCATTCGGCAAGATTTTGCGCAGCGGCAGCACGAGCCAGTTCGTGACCTGAAACACCGCGCTCGACACCGGGTTATACGGCTGCATCCGGACGAATAGCAGCCATGCGCGCAGCAGCAATGCCGCGCCGAAAAGCGTGAAGATCGTATTGAGCAGAAAACGGGCGATATCGCCGAACATCTTGTTGTCCTTTCCTTCAGTATGCGTCCGGCACAGCGCGGACTCGGCGCCAGTCCCGAATACGGGTTAAGTCGGATCGTAGCCATGTCGTTCTGTGAGCCAAGGAGTTGGTAGAATGTTTTGTCTTCCTAAGACCGCTTGGCCTCCGACTTAAGTACGACGAAAAACGGCAGCACAAAACGGCAGACAGCAAGCAGCGCACGGCGTGCCGCGCCGTGCGCCCCGTACGGCCGTCACTGCGCGGTCACTTCGAAACCTTGACCTCGCTGATCATGACCTGCGGAGGGCCGCCGTCGTAGTAATTCGGCACGTCGCCCAGCAGTTGGTCGGCGACTGGCGTGAACGCCTGATAGAACGCTTCGGCCGTGTCGAACAGGAAATGGCCGACCGCGAAATACGGTGGCGCCGATCCGGGCTGGCCCCCGGTGACGCCGGCGTCGACCGACCATCCTTTCAGTGCCGCGCCAAACAGCTTCTCGGCGAGCGGCATGTGCGAGCCGCAGTAATAATCCATATCGAAACGGCCGTCTGGCCGATACGCGTAGAACAGATAGACGTTGATCATTGTGTGTTCTCTCGTCGGTTGGTTCCGGCCCCGCGTGCGGCGGATGGCGCCGCATGCCGGTCGTCACATTATCACGGCTTACTGAACGCCTGCATTGTGCGGCGCCCCGCCCGGCACATCTCCCAGACACGATCTGCCGCATTGCGTGCTGTGCGTGTCACGTGGTTTGGCGATCTCTCATTTTCCGGCCGGCCAATGTCGTCGCAGAGCGCATTGAACATCCTAGTTGCTTTTCCGCCACGAGCGGCCGATGCGTCGAACGAACGTCGATGCCGCCACGGGCGCGGGCGAGGCGCAGCGCCCGTCGATGCGCTTTTTGCCTATCCATCAGGCATTTCCGGTGGTATCTGCCGGTTTGCCGCCAAACAGGTAAAGTGATTCAAATGCCCCGTTAAATGCGCCGATTCCGACGGAAAGTGCGCATCAAAGCTGATGAATTGCAACAGTAGAGCAGTGCGGCGACGCTCGCAACGTCAGATCGCGAGCGCAGGACAAGCCGGGCGTGCGACGCGCTGTGTACGCTGACGTACCGAAGCCTCGCATCGGCCCGGTTAAAAAGACGATTGCAGGAAGAAATGGTGGCGCGAAAGATGCAGGCGCGAAAACTGCTTCACGTGCACCGGCAATGAACGGCAGTCCGTTGGCTTTTCCCTGGTTTGCAGTCAGATTCCGGAGGTCGCGATGAGCATCTTTTCTTACCGAAAGCACTTGCGGTTCTTGACCCATTCCCAGCGCCGTCGCTGGTGGGATCAGAGAAAGCGGCTGACGCCTCGTGTCAAGATCAGTGGCGCGTATGTGCCGCCGAGCGTCACGCGCGAATTCACCTATGTGAAAGTCGGCTGATCGCAAAACGTGGCGACTCGCGTCGCGCTTTGCGGCACCGCAGTATCTGGACCATACCCATGCCCGGCTCGCGCCGGGCATTTTTATTCCGGCGCCGGATCGTCTCCTCATACGCCGCGCGAGTCGGTCGTGAAGCCTGCAGCGAATTTGTAATCAAAGATTACCGGCGCGCGGCGCCGCTTCGTTTGCAGGCCGGTAAAGACGGCCGGGTTCGCTGAGTGACGCACGCAACCCCTTGATTTTCGAAGACCGGCGCCGATTTCGAACGCATGTAGGGCGCGCTACATGAAACACCGCGCCGGTATCAATTGCAATTTGCAACAAATGCATACGACGGCTTGGGGCCTTTTTCGTTAGATTAGGTATCAAGGATGTCGTTTTGCGGCACACGGGCATGATGTGCCGCTCTGGAGAAAACAAATGAAGAA
This sequence comes from Paraburkholderia sp. SARCC-3016, assembly GCF_031119615.1. Lineage (NCBI taxonomy): Bacteria > Pseudomonadati > Pseudomonadota > Betaproteobacteria > Burkholderiales > Burkholderiaceae > Paraburkholderia > Paraburkholderia sp. SARCC-3016. The sequence goes on from NZ_JAVHZD010000001.1 coordinate 345,709, forward strand.
GATCGTCCCGTTCGTTGTCGCCGCTGCACTTGGAGTAGGCCTGACCACCGCAGCCGAGGCGCACGTTTCTGTCGGTATCGGCATCGGCGTGCCGGTGGCGCCTGCTTACCCGGTCTATGCTGCACCGGCGCCGGCCTACTATCCGCCGCCGCCCGTTGTGTATGCGCCCCCGCCGGTCGTCTATGCGCCGCCCGTCGTGGTCGGCGGCTACTACGGCGGTTATCGCGGCTACTACCGCGGCGGCCCGTACTGGCGGCACGGCTACTATGGCCACGGTTACTACCGCCGTTGATCCGGCATTGATTGAAGCCCGGCAATGAGATTGAAGCGAGCGGCCTCGCTGCTAGCCTGGTGAAAACCAGGAGCGTTTTGTCCAATAGCAGGCCTTAACGCAGCGCAGCAAGCGCAAAGCAGCAAGCGAAAACGGCGCAACGCGGGTTGACCACCCGGTTGCGCCGTTTGTTTTTTGTGCGCGGAAGCTGGGAAAATAGGCGCTTTCCCATGCTCCGGAGTTTTTTGTCGATGTCATCGCTGCCTGCTCCTACCTATGAAGACGTCGTCGATGCCGCCCAGCGCATCGACGGCTTCGCCCACCGTACACCCGTCCTCACGTCGACGACCGCCAACGAGCGCACTGGCGCATCGATCTTCTTCAAGTGCGAGAACTTCCAGCGCATGGGCGCGTTCAAGTTTCGCGGCGCTTTCAACGCGATCTCGCATTTCGACAGCGAGCAGCGTAAAGCGGGCGTGCTGACGTTTTCGTCGGGCAATCATGCGCAGGCGATTGCGCTGTCCGCACGGCTAGCCGGCATTCGCGCGACGATCATCATGCCGCACGACGCGCCGGCCGCGAAGGTCGCCGCGACCAAAGGATACGGCGGCGAGGTCATCACCTATGACCGCTACAGCGAAAATCGCGAAGAGATCGGCGCGCGGCTCGCGAAGGAGCGCGGCATGACGTTGATCCCGCCTTACGATCATCCGCATGTGATCGCCGGGCAGGGCACGGCGGTCAAGGAACTGATCGAAGAGACCGGCCCGCTCGATCTGCTGTTCGTGTGCGTGGGCGGTGGCGGGCTGATCGGCGGCAGCGCACTGGCTGCGGCGGCGTTGAGCCCCGAGTGCCGCGTGATCGGCGTCGAGCCGGAGGCCGGCAACGACGCGCAGCAGTCGCTCGCGCGCGGCGAGATCGTCACGATCGACGTACCGCATACGATCGCGGATGGCGCGGCGCCGACGCATGTCGGCCACTACAACTTCCCGATCATCCAGCGCCACGTCGCGCAGATCGTGACGGTCAGCGACCCGCAACTGATCGACGCGATGCGCTTTTTCGCGCAGCGTATGAAGATGGTCGTCGAGCCGACCGGTTGCCTCGGCGCGGCGGCCGTGCTGAATGGCATCGTGCCGGTTGAGGGCAAGCGCGTCGGCGTCGTGATTAGCGGCGGTAACGTCGACCTCGCGCGGCTCGCGGAATTTCTCGCTTAGCGCGTCTCGTTCGTCCTCGTCCGCTTAACCTGTTCGACCGGCCGCGTGCGCCGTCGGCACGATCAGGTCGTGATAGCCGTTCACGATCACGCTGTACGAAAAGTACGCGAAGAGCAGTGCCGACAGCACATGGCACGCGCGCAGCAGTCCAGTGCCCGCGCGCTTGCGCCCGTGGCTCGCTAGCGAGCAGATAAATAGCGTCCATACGACGCCGCCCGCGAAGAAGCCGCCGAGAAACACGGGTGCGGTGCGCGCGGAAGTCGCGCCGGCTTTCGCGATCAGCGCGCCGCCGACCGCCGCGAACCACAGAATCGCGCTCGGCGACGACACCGCGAGCAGCACGCCGCGCGCAAAACCGCGCCACAGGCTCAAATGCGGCGCGGCCACGTCGGCTTCGACGCCGTCTTTGCCCTCGGCTTTGCCTGCGACCGGCGGCGCCGACGCCGGAAACCACGCCTCGCGCGCCATCTTCCATGTCAGATAGAGCAGGATCGCTGCGCCGCCGATCCATACGACCCAGCGCACCGCATCGAATCGAAGCAGTGCGGTCATGCCCGCAAGCGCGAGCGCCGCATAGATGAGATCGCCGAAACACGAACCGAGGCCGAGCCAGAACCCGGGCCTGAAGCCGTGCGACAGCGTCAGCGAAATGATCGCGACATTGACGAGGCCGATATCGAGGCACAACGATAGCGACAGAAAAAAACCGTCCGACATCAACGACAACGGATGCATCCGCGCAACTTCCCTGAATTCTTATAGTTGAAACACCATGCGTACGCGCGGCGCGCGTTCGATCAGGCGACGCCTGCGCTTAAAGACCGAGTGTTGTCCAGAGCTGATCGATGCGCGCTTTGACAGCGCTGTCCATCACGATCGGCCGGCCCCACTCGCGGTCGGTTTCGCCGGGCCACTTGTTGGTGGCGTCGAGCCCCATCTTCGAACCGAGCCCGGCGACGGGCGACGCGAAATCGAGGTAATCGATCGGCGTCCGGTCCACGAGCACCGTGTCGCGCGACGGATCGACGCGTGTCGTGATCGCCCAGATCACTTCCTTCCAGTCGCGGATGTTCACGTCCTCGTCGACGACCACGATGAACTTCGTATACATGAATTGCCGCAAAAAGCTCCAGACGCCGAACATCACCCGCTTCGCGTGCCCCGGATAACTTTTCTTCATCTGCACGATCGCCATCCGGTAGCTGCATCCTTCGGGCGGCAGATAGAAATCGGTGATCTCGCCGAATTGCTTCTGCAGGAGCGGCACGAATACTTCGTTGAGCGCGACGCCGAGCACGGCCGGCTCGTCAGGCGGCTTGCCTGTATACGTCGAGTGATAGATCGCGTCGCGGCGCATCGTGATCCGCTCGATCGTGAAGACCGGAAACCACTCCTGTTCGTTGTAGTAGCCGGTGTGGTCGCCGTACGGACCCTCGAGCGCGTGCTCGTACGCGGCGGACGGACCTTTCGACGGACGCGGCGGCGAGCCGGCCGGCGCCGCGTCCGGCTCGCCCTGCTGCGGGTAGATGAAACCCTCGAGCACGATCTCGGCGCGCGCCGGCACCTGCAGCGTATCGACGCCGGGCGTCAGGCATTTCGCGAGCTCGGTGCGGCTGCCGCGCAGAAGCCCCGCAAACTGGTATTCGGACAGCGTGTCGGGCACCGGCGTCACGGCGCCGAGCGTCGTCGCCGGGTCCGCCCCAAGCACGACCGCGACCGGGTACGGCTGCCCCGGATTGCGCAGCGCGAACTCGCGGAAATCGAGCGCGCCGCCGCGATGCGCGAGCCAGCGCATGATCACCTTGTTGCGGCCGGTGACCTGCTGCCGGTAAATGCCGAGGTTCTGGCGCGTCTTGTTCGGCCCGCGCGTGACGGTGAGCCCCCATGTGATCAGCGGCCCGGCGTCGCCGGGCCAGCAGGTCTGGACCGGCAGCTTTGCCAGGTCGACGTCGTTACCCTCCCAAACGATCTCCTGGCACGGCGGCGCGCCGACCGTCTTCGGCGCCATGTCCCAGACCGCCTTCGCGAGCGACAGCAGCTTGCCGGCGTCCTTGAGACCCTTCGGCGGCTCCGGCTCCTTCAATGCGGACAGAAGCCGCCCGACGTCGCGCAGCGACTCCAGCGCCGCGCGTTCGCCGTCGGCTCCGTGCTGTTCCGCCGTGTCGATGCCCATGCCGAGCGCGACGCGGCGTGGCGTGCCGAACAGGTTGCCGAGCACGGGAAACGCATGCGTCGCTTTCGATTCGAACAGCAAGGCCGGGCCGCCGGCGCGCAGTACGCGGTCGCATAGCTCGGTCATTTCAAGAACAGGGGAGACGGTTTGCGAAATGCGGCGCAGTTCGCCTAACGATTCGAGACGTCCGGCGAAGTCGCGCAGGTCTTTATATTTCATGGTCCGGTTGCGAAGGCCGTGGCAAGGCGACACGGCCGCCATCAGGGAGACATCGATCAGGAGACTTTCGTCGCCGATGCACGAGGCTGACGGCGATGAAAGCAAACGGCAACAAAATGCAACAAATATGCTGGAACGCAGCGTCCTTTCGATTGTCGATTTTACATGCGTTGCTTGGCGCACGCTGAGGCGCAGAAAGTCATATGGCCCGAAAGGCGCATCCTGCGCGGTTCTTGACCGACTGAACGCCGTTCATCATTACAATTGGTTATAATTTTGGAGTTTTATAGTGTTGACGATCTATAAAACGGTGCTCTAGAATCCGCTGCATTGGTTGCAGGGCTTGATAGTTTTTACCACCGTCCCCCGGTCCTTCAGACGCAACGCGTCGCTTTTGCCGCCCCCTGCACGGCATTGACGGTTTAGTTGTCTTCGCCAGCGCAATTCGCCGCTGGTTTTTTCGTGTGGGAGCCGCCGTGTGCATGCTTTACAGCATGCTGCCGGACTGTTTTCGTAATTTGGGCTCCCCGAACGGTATTTTTTGCCGTTCTGTGCTGTTTCCCGGCGTCGCAGCCGCCTTAACCAGAGCGCGCGGCGTCTTGATTCTGCGGACAGGTGTCCGAAGCCGGTTCATCGGCGGGGTGCGCGGAGTCATGCAACATGGGAGATCTGAATGAACGCCTGGTTAACGTGGCGTCCCGACGAGCGAGCTGCACAAGCTGTACGCGCTGTTTTACGTCGCGGGACGCGTCTGAGTCATCATCTGTTTAGCGTCGTGGGCGGTATCGCCGTGGTGCTCGCGCTTGCGCTATGGCTCATGCCGACGTGGCGCGGCACCCTTGCGGCGAAGCTGATGCCGGTGCTGTCGAAGGCGGTCGAGGCAGGCCCTGTGCGTCTGCTGCAGGGCAATCCGCTGCCGTCGTTCGCACCGCCCGGCGCGCGCAAGCCCTCGTCCGACGATACGCTGTCGAGCAACAACGGCGGCAGCGAGTCGCAAGCCGTCGCGCTGACCGGCGTCAACGGCTTCGACAACCCGCTCGATCTGGGCATGGGTCTGAACAATAGCGCGAACAGCGGCAGCGCCGCGTCCTCGTCGGCGCTCAATGGCCTCGACCCGCGCACGCTGCCGAGCGTTGCGTCGATCGCCGATATGATCCCGGCGCAACGCGTCAGCGCCGATGCGCGCGACGACCGCGTGCTGGTGTCGTCGCGCGAGCAGGACCTCGTCGCGACGTTCCTCGCGCGCCGCTACCGCGTCGCGCAGGAACCGGTCAGCGAGCTCGTCAAGGCGGCGTTCGATACAGGCCACGAGGTTGGCCTCGATCCGTTGCTGCTGCTCGCCGTGATGGCGATCGAATCGGGCTTCAATCCGTATGCAGAAAGCGGTGTCGGGGCCAAGGGTCTGATGCAGGTGATGTCGACGGTCCACTCGGACAAATTCCGCTACTTCGGCGGTCAGAGCGCCGCGCTCGAGCCGCTCGCGAACATCAAGGTCGGCGCGCTCGTGCTGAAGGACTGCATCGCGCGCGGCGGTTCGCTGCCCGGCGGCCTGCGTCTGTATGTCGGTTCGTCGACGCAGGACGACGGCGGTTACGGGGCGAAGGTGATGGCGGAGCGCTCGCGTCTGCGCGACGTCGCACGCGGCCGCAAGGTGCCGATCAACGCCCCGCAGGCGCCTGCGACGGTGACGGCGTCCACGTCTTCCTCGCAGCAGGCTGCGAACAGCAGCACCGGCAAGCGCGTCCAGGTGACGCTCGACGGCGGCCATGCGATCGCCGCGGCGAAATCGACCAGTGCGACGAGCGCCGTCCCCGCCCAGGATGACGCGAGTACCTCGCAAAAGCAGCACGTCGCAACGTCGGAGCAGTTGGGCGCCTGACCTTTCTGCCTGAAACGCGCTGCATACGCTCGATATAAGCAAGCCCCTGTGGTCACCGACCAGCAGGGGCTTTTTCATGACATGTGTCAGGTCAGGTCCGTATGACCAGCGGTTACGTGGCCGTCATTAAACCCGAGTCGACGCAGCCTGACGCTGCGTCATGGCGCGGGCGAGGCCGGGTTAGCGGCCGAACACGCCACGCAGCCGGTCTACCGCCTCTTCGAGCCTCGCATAGGCGGTCGCATACGACACGCGCACGTATTGCTGCGCCGTGGCTGACCCGAAATCCATGCCGGGCACCATCACGACACCCGCGTCGTGCAGCATCGCGTTCGCGAGCGCATTGCTGTCGCCGGCCGCGGCGTGCGGCACATTGCGGCAATCGGCGTAGACGTAAAACGCACCGTCCGGCATCACCGGCACCGCGAAGCCGAGCGATTCGAGCGCCGGTACGAGATAGTCGCGGCGGCGCTTGAACTCGAGCCGCCGCATTTCGTAGATCGCGAGCGTTTCCGGTTCGAAACACGCCAGCGCCGCATGCTGTGCAAGCGCCGACGCGCAGATAAAGAGGTTCTGCGACAGCTTCTCGAACGCGCCGACGAGCGACGGCGGCACGACGAGCCAGCCGAGCCGCCAGCCCGTCATGTTGAAGTACTTCGAGAAGCTGTTGACAGTGATCACGTCCTCGCCGTACGACACCGCGGACACCGGCGGCGCGTCGTAGCTGAGCCCCTGGTAGATTTCGTCGACGACCGTGAAGCCGCCGCGCGTCCGCACGGCCGCGACGATGCGCTTCAACTCGTCCGGCGCGATCGACGTGCCGGTCGGATTCGACGGCGACGCGAGCAGCACGCCGCGCGTGCGCGCGGTCCACAGGCGTTCGACGTCATCGGCGGTCAGCTGGAAACGTTCGGCCGGTCCGCTCGGCACGAGCACCGGCTTGCCCTCGGCCGCGGTCACGAAGTGGCGGTTGCACGGATAGCAGGGGTCGGGCATCAGCACTTCGTCGTCGCGATCGATGAGCGCCGTGCACGCAAGCAGCAGCGCTGCCGATGCACCGGCCGTCACGACGATCCGTGCCGGATCGACCTCGAGACCATACGCATGCCGATAGTGGCCGGCGATCGCTTCACGCAGCGGCCGGATGCCGAGCGCGCTCGTGTAGTGCATGTCGCCGCGCTTGAGCGCATTCGCCGCCGCATCGAGCACGGACTGCGGCGCCGTGAAATCGGGCTGCCCGATGCTCATATGAATGATGTCGCGGCCGGCATGCTCGAGCAGCGCGGCCTCCTTCATCATTTCCATTACATGAAACGGCTGGATCGCATCGACGCGCGCGGCCAGATGGATCAGAGGTTCGCTCACGCTGTTCATTCGACGAGTTCCGTTCAAGTCCTGCCTGAATCCGACTTCAATCCTGCCCGAGTCACACCGGTCTGGCGCCTGTCTAGCGCCTGCGTCCCGCAGACTGCGTCTCGGCCTCGCGCAACTGCACGGCGAGCTTGTCGAGCACGCCGTTCACATACTTGTAGCCATCGGACCCGCCGAATGTCTTGGCGAGCTCGACCGCTTCATTGATGACAACACGATACGGGATGTCGATGTGATGCTTGAACTCATACGCGGCGACGAGCAGCACCGATCGTTCGACCGGCGAAAGCTGATCGATCGGCCGGTCCAGACACGGCGTAATCGCGGCCGACAGATCGCCGGCCTCGCGAATCACGCCGTGCAGCAGCGCATTGAGGTGGTCGTGATCGGCTTTGTCGAAACCCTGCGCGCCGCGCAGCTGCACATCGATCTCGCCGGCGGGCGCACCCGACAGCAGCCACTGATAAAGCCCTTGCGTGGCCAGTTCGCGCGAACGTCGGCGTGCGCTCTTCATGCCCGATCCTCTTCGTCACCCTCGTCTTCTTCTTCTTCTTCTTCTTCGTCCTCGTCGCCGTCGAGCTGTTCGAGCGCGACCGCGAGATTTGCCATTTCGACGGCCACGCGCGCCGCGTCGCGCCCCTTTTCGGTCATGCGCGCGACGGCCTGCTCGTCGGTTTCGGTGGTGAGCACCGCGTTGGCAACCGGAATACCGAAATCGAGCGCGACGCGCGAGATGCCCGCGCCGTTCTCGTTCGACACGAGTTCGAAGTGGTACGTCTCGCCGCGGATCACGGCGCCGACCGCGATCAGCGCATCGAACTGGCCGCTTTCGGCAAGTTTTTGCAGCGCGAGCGGGATTTCGAGCGCGCCCGGCACCGTGACGAGCAGCACGTCTTCACCGGTGACGCCGAGGCGTTCGAGTTCCTCGATGCAGGCATCGGCGAGGCCGTTGCATACGGGTTCGTTGAAACGCGACTGCACGATGCCGATGCGCAGCCCGTCGCCGTCGAGATTCGGTTGGTATTGTCCGATTTCCATATCAGGTCCGTGAAGTGTAGGGTGGGCGCAGCATATTGACTGAACGCGGGTTATGCAGGTGCTAAAAATTCGAACACGGCGGCTGTCAGCACGGCTTTTCGGCCGCGACGCCCGGCATGGGTACGAAGCCGGTCACTTCGAGCCCATAGCCTGACATGCTGCCGAGCTTGCGCGGATTCGACAGCACCTGCATCTTGCCCACGCCCAGTTCGCGCAGAATCTGCGCGCCGATTCCGTAGGTCTTGAAGTCGACCGGGCGGCGCTTCAACGCATCCGCCTTGTCCTGCTGATCGAACGCCTTGAACAGGTCGACGAGGTGCTCCTTCGAATCGCCGCAGTTCAGCATGACGATGACGCCCAGGTCGCGCGACGCGATTTCCTGAATCGCCGCGTCGAGCGTCCACGAGTGCGTGCACGAGGAACCGACTTCGAGCAGATCGAGCACCGACAGCGGCTCGTGCACGCGCACCGGCGTGTCGCGATCGGGCGTCGGCGTGCCGCGCACGAGCGCGATATGCGGCTGGCCGCTCGGCTGGTCCAGGTACATGACCGCGCGGAACGCGCCATGCGCCGTATGCATCGTGCGCTCGGCCACACGTTCGACGATCGATTCGGTGCGGCTGCGGTAGTGGATCAGATCGGCGATCGTGCCGATCTTGAGGCCGTGCTCGTGCGCGAACTCGATCAGGTCCGGCAGCCGCGCCATCGTGCCGTCGTCCTTGATGATTTCGCAGATTACCGCGGCGGGCGCGAGACCCGCGAGCGCGGTGAGGTCGCAGCCGGCTTCCGTATGGCCCGCGCGCATCAGCACGCCGCCCGGTTGCGCCATGATCGGAAAGATATGGCCCGGCTGCACGATGTGCTCGGGGCGCGCGTCGCGCGCGACCGCGGCGGCGATCGTGCGCGCGCGGTCCGCGGCCGAGATGCCGGTGGTCACGCCTTCGGCCGCCTCGATGCTGACCGTAAACGCGGTGCCGTACTGCGTGCCGTTGCGATACGTCATGAGCGGCAGATTCAGCTGCTTGCAGCGTTCCTGCGTCAGCGTCAGGCAAATCAGGCCGCGGCCGTAGCGGGCCATGAAATTGATCGCTTCCGGCGTGATGAATTCCGCGGCGATCACGAGGTCGCCCTCGTTTTCGCGGTCTTCTTCGTCGACGAGGATCACCATCCGGCCGGCTTTCAGTTCGGCGATGATCTCGGGGGTGGAGGCGAGCGTCATGATGGCGAGCAGTTCGGGAAAGACGCGTATTTTACGCCACGCGGCCCGCCAAGTCGCCCGTCGGGACGGAACCACGCGGTGGCGGCGCTGCCAGGGCCCCGGAACGGGGCGAAGCAGCGCCGCGTGCTTGCCTAGAAGTAGTGGATCACGCCGAGCATCACGCCGGTCTGGTTGTGGCCGGCGACGATATCGGTGTCGTAGCCGTTCAGACCGAGATTCGAGCCGTTGCTGTTCTTCACGTAGCCGACTTCCGTATACAGCGTCGTGCTCTTCGACAACGCATATTTGGCGGTGGCGGCCAGATAGACCGGCCGCTGGTTCGCCGACGTGATGTCGGTCCAGAAGACGGCGCCGGCAATCGTCAGCGGCACGGACACGCGGTACTCGAGGCCGGTCCAGAACTCGTTCGCATGCCCCTGCGTGCTCGAATCGAGCGGCAGCGTGCTGCTGAGCCACCGGTAGCCGAGGTACGCTTTCGCCTTGCCGATCTTGTACGTCGCCGCAGCGGCCAGATGCTGCTCCTTGCCGGACTGCGTCGCGATCGACGTGCCGTTGCGCAGATCGTAGGTCACCATCGCCGAGAACGGGCCGCTCGCGTACTGAACGGCCGCACCGATTTCTCGCCCCACTTTGAAAGCGCCGGGCACCTGGCCGCCGTTCGGGATCGTCGCGTCGTAGCCGGTGCTGTAAAGCGCCTCGTAGCTGACCGGGCCGACGCTGCCGAAATACTTGACCGAGTTGTCGGCGCGGCCCGTGAACTGCCCGTCGGTTTGCTTGAGGCCATAGATGTTGTAGTCGAGCGGGTCGTAACGCACCGAGAAGTCGTACATCGGAACGCGCTGCCGGCCGAATGTGAGCGAGCCGTAGCGGCTGCTCAGGCCCACGTAGGCCTGGCGGCCGAACAGGCGTCCGTTCTGCAGCGACTTGCCGCGCGTGATGTCGACGCCGCCTTCGAGCTGGAAGATCGCCTTGAGCCCATCGCCGAGATCTTCGGCCCCCTTGAAGCCGATCCGGCTGCTCTTCACCCCGCCCGATTCCTCGCGTAGAAGATGCGACGCCTTGCCCTGCGAGTTGGGCGCGCCGGTCAGAAACTCCAAACCGGCATCGGCGATGCCGTATAGCGTCACGCTCGACTGCGCATGAGCGCCCGCACTCAACGACGTCGCCAGCACGCCGAGCAGAAGCGGCCTGATCCGGATTACTGTTCCTCCAATGCTCATCTCATTTCCTCATTTAGTCGACCGGAAGCACCTGACGGGATAGCCAGATCGCGCACCGATCATTAATTAGTCATACTGAGTGCGGACGTGAGAGCGCCACATCCGTTTCGATGATTTCAGTCCCGCATGAGCGGGTCGTTGCGCATGCGGATATGCGCCTCAGGGGTGAATTCCCTCGAATGCGCCTGAACGTCTCCTGAACGCATGAACGCGGTGCGAGGCAGCCGCCGCGCTCACGCTTTCTGGTTTGCGCTAGCGGGACGGGGCGTGCGCCACGTCGGGTCCGGCCGTCACGGCTTTCTCCCTCGATTTGCCGATCGGCGAGGGCGGGTCGTCGTCGATGCGGATCTTCAGCGTGAAGAGCGGGCCGAGCAGCAGCACGACGATCGATGCAACGAACGCGACTGCCCATCTGCCGTGCGACACATCGAGCAGCATGCCGACGACGACCGGCGACACGGCGCCCGCCAGCGCCATCCCGGTGAAGGTGCACGCGCTCGACGTAGCGGAGTGCTCGCGCGAGACTTCCGTGCCGACGACCCAGAGCGGCGAATCCGCGAGTTCCGAGCAGAAGAATGCCAGCCCGAGGCACGCCGAACTGATCGTGACGTCGCGCGTCAGCAGCAACGGAATCAGGAAGACGATCGACGAAAGGAAGCCGACGATGATCACTTCGCGGCGCGCGCGCAGCCGGTTGCCGGTGCGTTTGAAGCGCCAGTCGGTCAGCATGCCGCCCGCGAACGTGCCGAGCGAGCCGCCGAGCAGCACGAGCGCGGAGAAGATCGCGTTGTGCGACAGCTTCATGCCATAGCGCTGCGAGAAAAACGACGGAATCCAGTTCAGGAAGAACCACAGCACCCAGCCGTGACAGAAGCACGCGGCAGTGGCGGGCCACACGCGGCGAATCATGTCGCGCCAGTCGAGCGGCTTGCGATGCGGCGCGGGAGCCGCCGCGGCCTGTGCCTGTGCCTGTGCCTGTGCATGAGCGGCATGGCTTTGCGCATCGTCGCTATGCTTTTTCGCCTCGTTCAGTCCCAGATACATCACGATCATATAAACGAGCGTGATGCCGCCCAGAATAATGAACGTGAAGCGCCACGAAAACGCGACGATCAGCCCCGTGACGATCAGCGGCGCGAGCGCATTGGCAATGCGGCCCGTCGCGTGCATCGCGCCTTGCGCGGAGCCGCGGCGGTCTTCGGGAATCACACGCGCGATCATCCGCGCAGCGGTCGGGTAGATCGGCGCTTCACCGACGCCGACCAAGAAGCGCGCCGCCACCAGCGCGACCAGACTGCCGACCATGCCCGTCGCGATCGTCGCGATGGCCCACAACGAACCGTACAGCAACAGGCCCTTGCGGGAACCGATACGGTCGCTGTGCCAGCCGCCCGGAATCATGAAGCAGCTGTAGGCGATCGCGAAAGCGGAAAAGATAAAGCCGAGATGGGTGTTGTTGAACCCGAGTTCCTTGCTCATCACGGGCGCGGCGACCGAAATATTGGTACGGTCGACGTACATGATGAACGCCATGAGGCAAAGCAGGATGAACGTGATCCTTGCCCTGCTTCGCGTTGGCTGCGAAGGGGTCATGTCTTCCTCCATTTTGTTATAAGACTTAGGTGCTGCCATGCGCGGCGCTGCTTGACGAAGTGCAGCGGATGCAGCGCCGCGCGCGCTGCTGCGAGAAAGTTGCCTGGGGCTGCCGCGGGAACGGGTTCGCCGGCGGCGGCGCCGGTTACGTATCAGCCGCGGAAAAAGCTCGACAGTGCTTCATAGGTTTCGTCGGGGCACTCTTCCTGCAGATAGTGGCCCGATGGCACCGTGCCCGTCTTGACGATGTTCGTCGCGTAGCGGCTCCACACTTCGGCCGCGTTGTGATTGCGCCCGACACCGCCTTTTGCGCCCCACAAGATCAGCGAGGGCGTGGTCACGCGTTTGCCGGCATCGTAGTCGGCGGTGTCCATGTCGAGGTCGATGCCGAAGGTTGCGCGGTAGTCCTCGCACATTGCGTGAATCACGTCCGGATTTCTGATGCAGCGGATGTAATCCTGCAGCGCTTCGGGGCCGAAGAAGCTCGTGCCCTGATCGGTCTTCGACAGCTTGCGGCGGATAAAGAACTCCGGATCCGCGCCCATCATCGTTTCCGGCGTCGGGTAGTCCTGCACCATGAAGAACCAGTGCCACGAGAATTTGCCCCACTGACGCGTCACGTTGTTCAGCAGATGGTGCTGCGGCAGCATGTCCATGAAGCCCGCTTTCGTCACCTTGGCCGGATGATCGAGGCACATCCGGTGCAGCACGCGCGCGCCGCGATCGTGCCCGGCTGCGTAGAACTTCGTGAAGCCGAGCGTTTCCATCACTTCCACCTGGTCCTGCGCCATCGCACGGAACGAGTAGTTCGAGTGATCGCCGCCGCCGGGCGGCTTCGAGCTGTCGCCATAACCGCGCAGGTCGGTACAGACGACGGTGAATTCCTTTGCCAGCCGCGGTGCGATCTTGTGCCACGACAGATGGTTGAACGGGTTGCCGTGCATCAGCAGCAGCGGCGGGCCTTCGCCGCCTTTGACCGTCACGATGTCGGCACCGCTCGTCTTGATCGTGGTTTTTGTGAAATTCTCAAACATGGGCATGGCTGACTCCAGGCTAAAGCGTGTTTATGTTGTTGCGGTCCGCCGCGCACGCCGTCTCCAGGCGGCGCAGCGGCATCGACGCGGGTGCTGCGATCTGCTTCAGTGCGCGAGCGCTTCGCGCGCGCTCTTGCGGGCGGCGGCGGTGCGGGTCGCGACGTCGAATGCGGCCGCGGTCGCGCCGACGTCCGCGCTGCCTTGACCTACGATGTCGTAAGCGACGCCATGCGCCGGCGTCGCATAGACGGTCTTCAGTCCGCCCGTCAGCGTCACCCCCTGCGAGAAGCCGAGCAGCTTCGTCGCGATCTGCCCCTGGTCGTGGTACATGATCACGACTGCGTCGAAGTCGCCGCGGCGCGCCTTGATAAATACGGTATCCGAAGGAAACGGGCCTTCGCTCGCCAGACCCTTCGCGCGCAGCGCTTCGAGCGTCGGGCGAATGATCTTGATCTCCTCGTCGCCGAACAGGCCGTTTTCGCCGCCGTGCGGATTGAGCGCCGCGACGCCGATGCGCGGCGCGCTCTTGCCGAATGCGCGCATCGTGTCGTGGGCAAGCGTCAGCGCGCCTTCGATGCGATCGGGCTTGACCATATCGACGGCCTGACGCAGCGCGACGTGCGACGTCACGCGAAACGTCGAGAACTGCGGAATGATGTTGACTTCGCCGAAGTAGCCTTCGTGCTTCGTCCATGCGGCGAACATCTGGTGCTCGTCGTGGAAGTTCCAGCCGCCGCGATGCAGCGCGGCCTTGTTCAGCGGCGCGAAGCAGATGCCGTCGAGTTCGCCGGCAAGCGCGAGGTCGGTCATGAACTTCAGCGTTTCGCCGGTCAGGCGGCCCGATTCGGCGTTCAATTTGCCGCGCTCGTACAAGGCCGGGTCGACATTGTGCAGATCGATGAACGGCACCGCGGCTGCATCGTGCACCGCGTCCTTCACGTTCGCGATCTTCACGTACGGAATGCGCTGGCCTGCGTCCTTCATGCCGAGTTCGAGCACACGCTCGTCGCCGATGATCACGACATTCGCCTTTTCACGCGTCTCGGGCAGCGACAGCAGCTTGACGATCAGCTCGGGGCCGATTCCCGTGACGTCGCCGAGCATCAGGCCGATCAGAGGTTTCATGCGAGATTCTCCATACTGGTTCTAGTTGATTGAAACGGGCAGGCGCTCGCGTCGTGGCTCGTGTTTGCAGCCTGTGTTAAGGCCCGTATTGCCGCCTGTGTTGCGGCCCGTGTTGCGACCCGTGTTGCGACCCATCGCGCGACCGCCGAGGCAGCCTACGCGCGCGCTGCCGAACCACTCGCGCGATCGCCGTCCGGCAGCGGCAGCACGACGGCCCACGGGTTTTCCGCGCGATGCCGCTTCTCGAATGCTTCGATTTGCGGAAGCATTTTCAGCGACGCGCCGAGCACGTCGAGCCCTTCGAGGAACATCTGGCGATGGCGCTCGTCCATTCTGAACGCGTACGTGCGGCCCAATGCGGTGCGCACGCGCTGCGCCGCCACGTCGATCGCGATGGCGCTGGTCGCCGCGTTCGACACTTCGGCCGTGATCTCGTCGATCTCTTCGGGCTTCAGCACGATGGCGAGCAGCCGGTTATTCGCCGCGTTGTAGTAGAAAATTTCACCGTAGCTCGGGGCGAGCACGGCTTCGATGCCGCTTTGCAGCAGGCCCCACACCGCATGCTCGCGGCTCGAGCCGCAACCGAAATTCGGGCCGCCGACCAGCACTTTCGCATCGGCATACGCAGGCGTATTGAGCACGAAGTCGGCGCGCTTGCTGCCATCCGGCGCAAAGCGCAGGTCGTACAACAGGCCGGCGGCGAGGCCCGATTTGTCAGTGCCGAGCAGAAACTGCTTCGGCATGATCTGGTCGGTATCGAGGTTCGCGATCGGCAGCGGGGCTGCGACGCCTTCTATGCGCGAGTAATCAGGCACGGTAGTGCTCCCCCTGTTGCTCCCAGTTGCGGATATCGGTAATGCGGCCCGCGATCGCCGCCGCGGCCGCCATCGCGGGGCTCATCAGATGCGTACGGCTATCGCGGCCCTGGCGGCCTTCGAAATTGCGGTTCGTCGTCGATGCGCAGCGCTCGCCCGGACGCAACACGTCGTCGTTCATCGCGAGACACATCGAGCAGCCGGGCTGACGCCATTCGAAGCCGGCCTTGATGAAAATGTCCGACAGCCCTTCTTGTTCCGCTTGCTGACGCACCGCGCCCGAGCCCGGCACGATCATCGCGCGCACGGTGGGCGCGACGCGCATCCCGTCGCGCAGCATCGCGGCCACGGCGCGCAGATCTTCAATGCGGCCGTTCGTGCACGAGCCGATGAATACGCGGTCGATCGGTGTGCCTTCGATCTTCGAGCCGGCCGCGAGGCCGATGTAATCGAGCG
Source organism: Paraburkholderia sp. SARCC-3016 (assembly GCF_031119615.1). Classification (NCBI taxonomy): domain Bacteria; kingdom Pseudomonadati; phylum Pseudomonadota; class Betaproteobacteria; order Burkholderiales; family Burkholderiaceae; genus Paraburkholderia; species Paraburkholderia sp. SARCC-3016. The sequence continues at coordinate 361,339 of NZ_JAVHZD010000001.1, forward strand.
CGCGCGCGGTCGCCGCGCTCGCGATGCGATCGGCGCCATCGGCCGGCGCGGGAATCACGCCGTCGACCGGAATCGCCTGGTCGGGGCTCGTGCCCCACGTCACGTACGGTGCGACCTCGGCGGCCGCGATCGTGATCGTGCTGTCGAACGTTGCGTGCGCATCCGAGCGCAGCGAGCGCCATGCGGCGATCGCGTCTTCCATCTGCGCTTCGCCGAGGTTGCCGCGATGCGCGCGCAGATAGTCGAACGTCGTGTCGTCGGGTTCGACGAGCGAGGCGCGCGCGCCGGCCTCGACGGTCATGTTGCACAACGTCATGCGCGCTTCGATCGACATCGCACGAATCGCTTCGCCCGTATATTCGACTGCATAGCCGCGCGCGCCTTGCGCGCTGATCTTCGCGATCACGCGCAGCACGAGGTCTTTCGACGTGGTGCCGGCGGGCAAAGGACCGTCGATATGAATGCGCATCGTGCGCGCCACGCGATACGACAGCGTCTGCGTGGCAAGCACATGCTCGATTTCCGATGTGCCGATGCCGAAGCCGAGCGCGCCGAACGCGCCGTAGGTGGTGGTATGGCTATCGCCGCACAGCACGACCATGCCGGGGCGGATCAGGCCCGACTCGGGTGCGACGACGTGTTCGATGCCTTGCAGCGGATCGTTGACGTCGAACAGTTTGATGCCGTAGCGCGTGCAATTGCGCGTGAAATTGGCAGCCTGGCGCGAGGCGGCGTCGATCGCGATCACGCGTTTGCCGACCGGATCGGGTTTCGTCGGAATCACGTGATCGACGACGCCCATCTGCTGTTGCGGCCGCAGTACGCCGATACCGCGTTCGACGAGCCCGTTGAACGCCTGCGGGCTCGTGTACTCGTTCATGATGTGCAGGTCCGCGTAAAGCAGGACGTGCTCCGCGTCGAGACGGGCCACGGTGTGTGACTCGACGAGCTTCTGATACAACGTGCGCGGCACATCTCCTCCAATGGTGTGGGGCCGGGAGTGGACAGCTTTTTTTGGCTAACGACGCTGACAGCTTCGTTACGGGGGATAGTCTATACAGATGGTCGGCGCATATAATGCATTCTTCTTTAATCTATTTTTAACTTGAATTTATAAGTGGGCCGGTAAGTGGATTCGATCTCCGATCTCGCGTTCTTTGTCCAGCTCGTCAAACACGGCAGCCTGTCGGCGCTGGCCCGCGAGCTCGGCGTGACGCCGCCTGCGGTCACCGCGCGCCTGGCACGCATGGAAACGCGCCTCGGCGTGCGGCTGCTGAATCGCACCACGCGGCGGATCAGCGTCACGCAAGAGGGCGAACTGTATCTGTCGCATGGCGCGCGGTTGCTGCTCGAGTTCGAGGAGCTCGACCGCATGGTGTCGAGCGCGCGCGCGGTGCCGAAGGGCTTGTTGCGCGTCAATGCGACGTTCGGCTTCGGGCGGCGTCATATCGCGCCCGCGGTGTCCGAGTTCGCGCGGCGTTACGCGGAAGTCGAAGTGCAATTGACGCTGACCGACCGCTCGATCCGGCTTGCCGACGAAGCGTACGACGTCGGCATCTGGTTCGGCGAAGCGCCCGACTCACGCCTCGTCGCGCGCAAGATCGCGCCGAACCGGCGCTTTCTGTGTGCGTCGCCTGCTTATCTCGCACGCGCCGGCGTGCCGGCCACGCCGCGCGATCTGCACGGGCACCAATGCATCGTGCTGCGCGAAAACGACGCCGCGTACGGCACCTGGCATTTGCGCCGCGGCCGCAAGCACGAAACGATCAAGGTGCGCGGCGCGCTCAGCAGCAACGACGGCGAGACCGCGCTGGTCTGGGCGCTCGACGGTCACGGCGTGCTGATGCGCTCCGAATGGGACGTGTACCCGCATCTGCGCTCAGGCGCATTGCAGCTGGTGCTGCCCGAGTGGTCGTTGCCGGGCGCCGATGTGCATGCGGTGTATGGCGAGCGGCTCAATGTGTCGGCCAAGGTCGGTGCCTTCGTCGACTTCCTCGCGGAATGGTTCGGTCATACCGTGGACCAGATGGGCGAGACGCAAACGTGGATGGCGCACGGCGATTAGCTGCGGTGCCCGAGTCGCTTGAAAAGGCAGGCAGCAGCGCAAGTCTTGCCATCGGCCGCTCCGCTCGACGGCTTTCCGTAAGCTGGCGTGAACGGCTGTAACCGCAGACCGCCGGTGCTGCGATATGATCCGCACGGTCGCACGGCAACGCGGTCGCATGGCAACGCGGTCGCATGGCAATAAAGGCACGAACATCGTCACACGCGCACATTTTTCGCGCGACAGAACGGGGCGCAGCATGGAGGTCGATCGGATTCTCGCGGCAGCAAAGGAGCGGCATCTTGCGGGCGATTTCGCCGCGGCGCGCGACCTTTACCGGCGCGTGCTGGCTATCGGCCCAACCGACGCCGACGTGCTGCTGCGGCTCGGCGTGCTCGAACTGCAATGCGGCGCCTACGATGCCGCGCTTGCATGGCTCGACGAAGCGATCGTTCATGCGCCCGCCGTCGCGCGCCTTCACTTCGCGCGCGGCCAGGTGCTTGCGGCCGCGCAGCGATTCGCCGAAGCCGTGCGCGCCTACGAACGCGTCCTGTCGCTCGACGCGCCGTCTGCCGACCTGCTGTTCGCGATGGGCACGGCGCACGAAGCGCTCGCCGACTATCCCCGAGCCATCGACGCCTACGCACGCGCCGTCGAATTCGACGCGACGCATGTCGACGCGCTGAACAATCTCGGCAATGGCTATCGCCGGCAACATGCGCTCGACGATGCCGAACACGCGTATCGTCGGGCACTCGCGATTGCGCCGCACGATGCAAATGCACTGACGAACCTCGGCACGCTGCTGCAGGCGCGCGGCCGCATCGACGCCGCGATTCCTATGCTCGAAGCGGCAGTCAAGGCGGCACCGGCTTCGCCGTACGCGTTGCTGAACCTTGGCGTCGCGCTGATGGCGCGCCGCGATCAGGCGGGCGCCGCGACGCTTTTCGCGCGCGTGCTCGAACTCGACGCTCACTTTCCCGAGGCTGCATACAACCTCGGTAACGCCCTGCATGCGCTGGGCCACTCAGACGAAGCATCGTCGTTCTATCAACGCGAAATCGCGCTGAACCCCGCGCACGCCGATGCATATAACAATCTCGGCAATGTCCTCAAGGAACTCGGCGACGCGACGCGCGCCGCCGAAGCATTCGATCGAGCCATCGCACTGCGTCCCAATCTCGTCGCCGCGCACAACAACGCGGGCACCCTGATGCGCACGCTCGGGCGCCTCGACGAAGCGCAAACGCGTTTGCGCCGTGCACTCGAAATCGATCCGCAGCACTCGGTCACGCATAACAATCTCGGCACGGTGTTGAAGGACGCAGGCCGCCTCGAAGACGGCATCGCATGCTACCGCGAGGCATTGCGGTGCGACCCGGCCAACGTCTTGGCACACAGCAATCTGGTGTATGCGTTGACGTTCAGTGCCGAAGACCCCGAAACCCCGCTCGAAGAATGCCGCCGCTGGTCCGCGCAGCATGAAGCACGCTACCGCGCGACACGCGAGCCGCACGCGCGGCCAGGCGGCGCGGACCGCACGCGACGCCTGCGCATCGGCTACGTATCGCCCGATTTCCGCAACCATTGCCAGGCGCTGTTCATGATGCCGCTGCTGTCGCATCACGATCATGCGCGCTACGAGATTGTCTGCTATTCGAGCGTCGCGCGGCCTGACGATGTCACGGAGCAACTCAAGAGCCATGCCGACGTATGGCGCGACGTGCGCACGCTCGACGACGGGCAACTCGCGCAGCAGATCCGCGACGACCGCATCGATATCCTGCTCGATCTGACGATGCATATGTCGAACGCGCGTCCGTTGCTGTTCGCACGCAAGCCGGCGCCGGTACAGATCGCATGGCTTGCCTACCCGGGCACGACCGGCATCGATGCGATCGATTACCGGCTGACCGATCCGTGGCTCGATCCGCCGGGCAGCGATCGCCATTACAGCGAGCAATCGCTTCGTCTTGCAGATACGTTCTGGTGCTACGACCCGCTGACGTCATCGACGAAGCCGGCCGACATGCCGGACGTCAACGCGCTGCCCGCATTCGACAGCGGCTTCGTGACGTTCGGATGCCTGAACAACCCGTGCAAGCTGACTGACCGCACGCTGCAGATGTGGCGCGACGTGCTGCACGAGATCGGCACCGCACGCTTGCTGCTGATGGCGCCGCAAGGCTCGGCACGCACGCGTCTGCTCGAACGGCTCGCGTCGCACGGCATCGGCAGCGAGCGAGTGCGCTTCGTGCCGTTCCAGTCGCGCTCCGACTATCTGCGCACCTATCACGAGATCGATATCGGCCTCGACACATTCCCCTACAACGGCCATACGACGAGCCTCGACGCAAGCTGGATGGGCGTGCCGGTCGTCACGCGCGTCGGTGCGACGGCGGTCGGACGCGCGGGCCTGAGCCAGTCGATGAACCTCGGCCTCGGCGAACTCGTCGCGCACAGCGATGAGCAGTTCGTCGAGATTGCCGCACGACTCGCGCGCGACTTGCCGCGTGTCGCGCAACTGCGCGACAGCTTGCGTGCGCGTATCGCCGCTTCGCCGTTGATGGACGGCGCGCGTTTCGCGGCGCAAGTCGAAGCCGCCTATCGCGCCGCATGGGAACGCTGGTGCGACGACGCGTGAACATGAACGTAAATTCACGCGCTCATGTCGCACCATATCAGCGCCTTTTAACGGGTCTTTTGCGCGTGCGGCACTAACGCAATGCATAGTGCGCCCCGCGTTGGTGCCATACGAAGAAACCGCTTCGCATCGTTTCAGTTCGGGGTTCGACCGCCGTAATAGCGATGTGACGGCGGCATGACGCAGAGTTCGCGCGCACGCCGACGTCTGCAACCCGAACCCGAATGACAGGATGTACACGATGCGTTTGTTTGCTCCAGGAATGGCCTTGATGGGCCGCCTCAGAATGTCGCGCAAGCTCGCCCTGCTCGCGCTGCTGTTTTTGCTGCCGCTTGCGGTCTGCCTGTACGCGATTCTTCACGATGAAGTCAATTTCTATGTGTCGACGCGCGACGAACTCGACGGCGTTCGATTGCTCGAGACGAGCCAGGCGCTGCTGAAAGCGGTGCAGAAACGCCGCGGCGCGAGCGCGTCGCTGATGGCCGGCAATCAGTCGATACGGCCTGCGTTCGATGCGGCGAATGCCGACGCCGAGCGCCTCATGGCAACACTGCGCGCACAGGCGGCGCAAACGAAGTCGTTCGATCTCGCCACGCAAACGGACGCATTGTCCGCGCAATATGCGCAGCTTGCGCAGATGCCGCTGAGCGGCTCGGGCAAGGACGTCTTCGACGCACATACGGCGCTCGTGCGGGCCATCTTCGCGTTCACCGCCGATCTCGCCGACGCGTCGCAACTCGCGCTCGATCCCGAGGCCGCGACCTACTATCTGGCCAACCTGGTGGTGCTGTCGCTGCCCGACACGGCCGAAATGGCCGGCATTGCGCGCGGCAAGGGCGCGGCGGCGCTCGCGGCCGCCAGAAGCGAGGGTCGCTTGAGCGATGCGGACCGCGCGGCGCTCGGCGTTCATGTGGCCTTTCTGCGCGATCAGATCGACATCGTCCGGCGTGACCTGAAGCGCGTGCAACGCGCACTGGGCACGAGCGACGGCGCAACGACCGTGCAGGGCCTGAGCCTCGACGACGCCGACGCCTTCGGCAAGATGATCGAGGGCCTCGCATCGAACCCGAACGCGCCGATGCCGGAGTCGAATGCGTACTTCGATTCCGGCACGCGTGCCGTCGATGCGGTCTATCGCGTGCATGGTCAATTGTCCGCATTGCTGAAATCGCTGCTCGACGCACGGGCGCACGCGCAGGCCGTGCATATCGCCGTGCTAAGCATGCTGAGCGTGGTGTCGGTGGGCGTCGCGCTGTATCTGTTCGTCGCGTTCGCGCGCCGAACCGGCGCCGATGTGAACGCGCTCGCCGGCAGCATGGAGCAGGCGGGCGCCGGCGACCTGCGTGGCCGGCTCGATGCAAGCGGCCGCGACGAACTCGCGTCGATCAAGCTGCGCATGAACGAACTGCTCGCGGCGCTCAGCCGCACGATTACGACCACGAGGACAAGCGCCGAATCGGTGCTGACCGGCAGTCAGGAAATCGCGGCCGGCAACCTCGATCTGTCGCGGCGCACCGAGGAACAGGCGGCGTCGCTCGAAGAGACCGCGGCCAGCATGGAGCAGCTGACCGCCACCGTGCGCCACAACGCCGACAACGCAAAACAGGCCGGGCTGCTGAGCCGCGAAGCGTCGACGAAAGCCACGGCGAGCGGCGACGTGATCACGCGCGCCGTCGACGTGATGAACGAAATCGGCCGGCGTTCGACGGAGATGGCCGCGATGATCTCGACGATCGAAGCGATTGCCTTTCAAACGAATATTCTCGCGCTCAATGCAGCCGTCGAAGCGGCGCGCGCGGGCGAGCAGGGCAAGGGCTTCGCGGTCGTGGCGGCCGAAGTGCGCACGCTTGCGCATCGCACCGCGAGCGCGGCGAAAGACGTGAAGGAGATGATCGAACGTTCGTCGGCGAGCGTCGAAGGCGGCACGCGGCTCTTCGCCGATGCGCATACGGCGATTCGCAGCGTGATCGAATCGGTGACGAACGTCGATGCGATCGTCAATGAAATTGCCGGCGCGTCGCTGCAGCAGGGCGAAGGGATCGAACAGGTCAATATCGCGATTACGCAGCTCGACCGCACCACGCAGCAGAATGCGGCGCTCGTCGAACAGGCCGCTGCCGCAAGCACGTCGCTGAAAGAGCAGGCACTGATGATGGAGGAAGTCGTCGCGACATTTCAGATCGACGCGTAACGTCGCGGCGAGAATTGCGCTTATGCTAATGATTTAGGCCGTTGATCGGGCCGGTGGCGCATACGCCGCTCGGTCCGCGGCGAGGAGAGCGCAATGTCGTATGTCTACAGGTTTGTCGCGTCGCCGGTCGGTAAGCTGAAGCTCGTCGCGCGCGGCGAGTGCCTTGTGGCGATTCTGTGGGAAAACGACCGGCCGGGCCGCGTGAGGCTCGGCGAGATGCGGGAGGTGGACGATCACCCGGTGCTGGTCGAAACCGCGCGCCAGCTCGACGAATACTTCGCCGGCACGCGCACGCGTTTCGACGTGGCCACAGAGTTTATCGGCACCGACTTCCAGAAGAAAGTGTGGAGCGCGCTGCTGACCATTCCATTTGGCGAGACGCGCAGCTACCGCGAGATTGCCGTGCAGATCGGCGACGTGAACGCGACGCGCGCGGTCGGCGCGGCGAACGGCCGCAACCCGATTTCGATTATCGCGCCGTGCCATCGCGTGATCGGCGCGTCTGGCGATCTGACCGGCTTCGCCGGCGGCATACAGACCAAAGCCGCATTGATTGCGCTCGAAGCGGGCGCGGTGCAGCCGTCGCTGATTTGAGCGCGGTTGCGGTTGCGATTCCTTCTAAAGGAGACACTCGATGTCACGCACTACCGCAGAAAAGCGCGCTGCTTTCCGCGCATTGCACGCGTCAGGCTGTTTTATCCTGCCGAACCCGTGGGATGCGGGCAGCGCCCGCTATTTGCAGTCGCTCGGCTTCAAGGCGCTTGCCACGACGAGCGCAGGCTTCGCATGGTCGAGCGGGCGCGAGGACAACAATCTGCCGCGCGACGCAATCCTTGCGCATCTGCGCCAGATGGTCGAGGCGACCGATCTGCCGATCAACGCGGATTTCGAAAGCGGCTTCGGCACCGATGCCGAAGGCGTGGCGCAAAGCGTTGCGCTTGCGGTCGAAGCGGGGGTCGCAGGGTTATCGATCGAAGATTCGACCGGGCGCGCCGACATGCCGCTTTTTCCAATCGATGTGGCAGTGGAACGGCTGCGCGCGGCGCGTCGCGCAATCGACCAGACTGGCGGCGACACGCTGCTTGTGGCGCGCGCGGAGAATTTCTTCGCTGGCGTACCCGATCTCGACGATACGCTCGCGCGCCTGAGGGCCTATGCGGCGGCCGGCGCCGATTGCCTGTACGCGCCCGGAATTCGCACGCGCGAGCAGATCGAAGCCGTGGTGGCCGCGGTCGCGCCGAAACCGGTAAATCTGTTGATCGGCGGGAATTCGTCGTTCACGTTACGCGATATCGAGGCGTTGGGCGTGCGGCGTATCAGCACCGGCGGCGGGTTGGCGCGCGCCGCTTGGGGTGGATTGATGCGCGCGGCGCAGCCGCTTGCCGACGGGCGTTTCGAGGGCTTTCCCGATGCGCCGAGCGGTGGCGACATCAACCGGTTGTTCGGCCCAGACGCTTGAACGCGGAGTTCGGACGCGGCCCGCGAAACACTACGCGTCGATCAGCTTACGACATGGGTCGAACGCTGGTAAGCGTCGATGCGCGATCGAGCGACAAACCGGCGAGGCCGCGAGTTCACCGCTCGGATTGCAGCGCCGCGTGCTGACTAACACGCCTCTCAGTCGCGATACGAAGTATCGATCCGGTCGAGCTTGCGCAACAGCGCAGGCCATTCCATGACGCCATAGGGACGGCGCGTCTGCGGCTGATAATTCATATACGTTTCCTCGAGTACCTTCTTCGGTACCGGATTCAGCTCGACATTGCAGGCCATTGCCGCAAGCTGCGACCGGCACGACAGTTCGAGCCGGTGCATCGCGTTGAACGCTTCTGGAATCGTCTTGCCGACCGTCAGCAGCCCATGGTTGCGCAAAATCAGCGCATTGTTGTCGCCGAGGTCGTGCACAAGCGATTCGCGTTCCGATGTATCGAGGACGACACCGAAATAGTCGTGGTAACCGATCTTGTAGAAGCGCATCGATGTTTGTGTAAGCGGCAGCAGGCCGCACTTGAGCGACGACACCGCCATACCCGGCCAGCTATGCGTATGAATCACACAGTTGATGTCGGGCTTCGCTTCGTGAATGGCGCCGTGAATGACATAGCCCGCGCGGTTGATGCCATAGTCGGAGCCGACAAACGCGGGCTTGCTGATGATGTTGCCTTCATGATCGATCTTGATCAGGCTCGATGCAGTGATCTCTTCATAGAGCATTCCGTATGCGTTGATCAGGAACGCGTCGTTTTCGCCGGGCACGCGCGCGGAGATGTGATTGGCAATCATGTCCGACATGCCGTACAACTCGACGAGCCGGTAGCAGGCGGCCAGATCGACGCGCACTTGCCACTCGGCTTCGGAACAGTGTTCGCGCATGGACGGGATGGAAAATTCCGTTTGCTTCGTCATAAAAAGACTCCTGCTGATCGGTACAGCGAAACCGGCGGGCGAGGCGCCCGCGATGAGAAGAAAGCGTGTCGAGACGTGGCGGCGTTCATGGCTGCATCTGAACGTCGCTCTTGCGCAGGCTCAACGTGGCGATCAGCGTGCAGGCGATGCAGGCCGACGCATACAGGTAGAACCCGCTTTCGTGGCCGATGCTCTTGAACCAGAGCCCCGCGTACGAGGCCGTGCCGCCGAAGATTGCGGTCGCAACCGAATACGGCACGCCGACGCCGAGCGCACGCAGCCGTGCCGGAAAAATCTCCGCCTTCACGACCGAGCACACCGACGAGTAGCCGGACACGATCATCAGCGCAAATGCGAGCAGAAAGAACGCGGTCATTTCATCGCGCGTATGGGCGAGCGCCGTGAGCAGCGGGTAGGTGCCGAACGTGCCGGCAACGCCGAACCAGAGCAACAGTGCGCGACGGACAATGCGATCGGACAACGCGCCGAACAGCGGCTGCACGACCATGAAAAGCGCGAGCGTGGACAGCGAGATCCATGAGCTTTGCCCGGCGGTCAAGCCAACCGTGTTGACCAGGTAGTTATGCATGTAGACCGTATAGGTGAAGAACGCGAGCGTGCCGCCCGTCGTGAGGCCGAATACGAGCAGCACCGGCCGCCAGTGTTTGCTTAGTTCGGCGAGGTGCAGCTCGCGTTTGGCTTTCTCGGACAGCGCGCGGAAGTCGGGTGTTTCATCGATATTGCGGCGCACCCACCACGCGACGAGCGCGAGTCCGGCGCCCGTCACGAAAGGCACGCGCCAGCCCCACTCGACGAGTTGCGCATGCGTGAACACAAGGTCTTGCAGCACGACCTGCACCATGGTCGCGAGCAACTGGCCGAGAATCAGCGTCACGTAATGGAAACTGCTGTAGAAGCCGCGGTGCCCCGGCTTTGCGATCTCGCTCAGATACACCGAACTCGCGCCATACTCGCCGCCGAGAGAAAAGCCCTGCACGAGGCGCGCGAGCAGCAGCACCACGGGCGCGGCAAAGCCGATCTGCGGATAAGTCGGGCACAGGCCGATCGCGAGCGACCCCGCGCACATCAGCGCAACCGATAACGTGAGCCCTGCGCGGCGGCCACGACGATCGGCGTAAAGGCCGATCATCCAGCTGCCGACCGGGCGCAACAGGAAGCCGAGAGCGAAGATCGCGGCTGCGCTCAGCAACTGGATCGTGCGGTTCTCGCGCGGAAAGAACGATGCCGCGAAGTAGATGGAAAAGGTCGTGTAGACGTGGAAGTCGTACCACTCGATCAGATTGCCGATCGAGCCGCCGACAATCGACTTGACCGCGGTGCGCCGGCGTGCGGCGCGACGTTTGGCATCGTCGAGATCGTCGGCGGCAGCAGCGGCCGTCGACGTACCGAAGGAATCGTGCATGTGTAGTCTCCTTTTACTCAATGTGTGTCTGCAGTCGATGCTGCCGCGATTCGCCATGTTTCTTTATCCCGTTCCCCGGCGCTTCATGCAGTGACTTCATGCCGCACCCGATCGCAGGACGCGCGCTGGAAATGCGACGAGCAGCAGGGCCGCACCGCACGCGATGACGGCGCCGAGCACGACGAGCCCGATGCCGAAACCTTGCGGGCCCTTGCTCATCCAGCCGAGCGCCGCGGTGCTGAGCGCGCCGCCCAGCGAACCGATCACATTGACGAGCGCGATGCCCGCCGCGGCGGTTTCGCGAGGAAGATAAGTGGGCGGTATCGACCAGAACACCGCGAGGCACGAGTAATGTCCGGCCGACGCGACGGCGAGCAGCGCGAGCGCGACAGTCGTATCGCCACGGAAATGCGGCAGCAGCGCAAGCGCGCCGGCCGCCGCGAATAGCGCGAGGGCCGCGTGCCAGCGGCGCTCGAGCGTGCGATCGGAATGGCGGCCGACGGCCAGCATCACGACGATACCGACGAGCGCCGGAATTGCCGCGAGCACACCGACGTTGGCAACCTGCGCGATGCCCGAATTGCGGATAACGACCGGCGCCCAGAACGCGAGCGTGTTGCCGAGCGAAAAGCTGCACGCGAATGTGAACCCCGCGCAGAACACGCGCGGATCGCGCGCGATCACTCGCAATGCCGAAGCTTTTGCCTGATGCGCGACGCGGCGTGTCTTCTGCGCATCGTCGGCAGCCAGTTGCGCGAGCACGAAGGCCTGTTCGCTTGCGTCGAGCCACGCCGCCTGCTGCGGCCGGTCGCTAAGCGCGAAATAGACGATTACGCCGAACAGCACCGAGGGCAGCCCTTCGAGCATGAAGAGCCACTGCCAGCCGCGCAGTCCAAGGTCGCCGCCGAACGCATGCATGATCCAGCCCGACAGTGGGGTACCCACGATCGCCGCGATCGGGATGCTCAGATAGAAAATCGACGTCATGCGCGCACGGCGCCGCGCGGGAAACCAGTAGCTCAGATACAGAAAGATGCCTGGAGTGAAGCCCGCTTCGGCGACGCCGATCAGAAAACGCACGATGTAAAACTGCATTGGTGTGCGCACGAACATCGTCATCGTCGATAGCACGCCCCATGCGACCATGATGCGCAGAAAAGTCTTACGCACGCCGATGCGGTCGAGTAACAGATTGCTGGGGATTTCGAACAGCACGTAGCCGACGAACAGCAGCCCGGCGCCGAGCCCGTAAGCCGCATCGCTGAAGCCGAGGTCCGATTTGAACTGCAATTGCGCGATGCCGATGTTGATGCGGTCGAGATAGTTGAGGATGTAGCAGAACACGAGCAGCGGCAGAATCCGCCATGCGATCTTGCGATAGATCGCGCGCTCGCGCCGTGCGTCGGCGGATGAGCCGGCAATGTCCGTGGAAGAAGGCACGGACGGCGATACGATGCGGGCGTTCATGTTGGCTTGTCTCCGTTGTTTGACTTTGGCGCTTACTGCGCGTGGCGTCGCGTTTGCGCGTGTCCGTCTATGAGCGCGTCGAGGAGCGGGCAGTGGTCCGTCATCGCGTTGCGAGTTGCTGTGGTTCGCGCGGATGCGACCCGTGCGAATGCGCTTGCGCCTCGTTGATGAGCGGCTCGCCGCGGTTGAAACGTGCGAGGTTGTCGAGCCAGATGCGGCCGACCGCCGCGTAGTGGCTGTCCGCGTGTCCCGCCGTGTGCGGGGTGACCAGTACGTTCGGCAGATCCCATAGCGGCGAGGCCGCGTCGAGCGGCTCGTGCTCGAACACATCGAGATATGCGCCGGCGACGGTGCCCGCGCGCAGTGCCGCGATCAGATCGGCTTCGACGACCACTTCGCCGCGTGCGACGTTGATCAGATGCGCGCCAGGCCGTAGCAGCCGCAGGCGACGGGCGTCGATAAGCCGCGCGGTCAGCGGTGAAAGCGGGCAGGCGAGGATCAGCCAGTCGGTGTTGGGCAAAGCGCGGTCGATCTCGGCGAATGCGATGCTGCGATGAGCCGTAGCTTCGTTTTCGGTCAGGCGGCCGTTGCCGCTTGCGGCGAGTTCGCGACGCACGACGGTTACGTTCATTTCGAGCGCATCGAGCAGCTTCGCGAGCCGCTGGCCGATCGCGCCATAGCCGACGATCAGTGCGTTCTGGCCCGCGAGATCGCGTGGTGTGTCGTCGTCGAGCAGCGGTTTCCATGCGTGCTCGCGTTGCGCGGCCTGCAGTCGTGGCAGACGCCGCGCGAGCGAGAGCAGGCCGGCGAGCGCCGAGTGCGCGACGGGGCGCGCATTCGCACCGGCCGACGTCGTGACGCGCACGCCGCGTCGCAGCAGTTCCGGATAGATCGGCCGGTCGAGGCCGGCCGAATGCGCGTGCACCCAGCGCAAACCTGGCGAGGCAAGCAACGCATCGTAGAAGTGCTGCGTCTCGGCGGTTACGACGGCCTTTGTCGAGCGCCCCGTCACGTCGCGGCTGATCAATGCGGCGATTGGCGCGACCGGAACAATGGGTGCGGCTTTCGCAACATCGCGCGAGCCGTCTGCGCGCGCCGGACCCGCGTCTACGATGTCGTCGGGTGTAATGATCCGGTAGGGTGCCGCATGCAGCGTCTTTGCAATGGCATCGCCGAAATGCTGTGCGGCGTAGCGGGAAAGCAGAATGTCCAAGGGGCGCTTCGTCTCCATGATGTTCAAATGCTGTCTTGTCGTTATTGTTTTGCGTGGCCGACGCGCGCGGCTATCTCGTTAAGGAAAAGCGCAAGCGCGAACGGCTTATTCTGACGCCCTCCAGCGCGCGTGCTGATCTCTTTGGTGAACGCACCGTTTCCATCTGGTTAACGCTCGCCGTGTCGTGCCGCCGTACCATGAGGTCGCGCGCCGCCCCGGTCGATACGGCTTCGAGACGTCGCGCCGCTCGCAGACACTACGAACACGACCCATGACGAAACCTTGCCTCGGACCTTTGCCGACGCCGGCTGCCCGGCCAATCACGATGCCGCCGCATGCCTGCGATTGCCATGCGCACGTATTCGGCCCGTATGCGCGCTTTGCACTTGCCGACGAGCGCAGCTATACGCCGCCGGAAAACCCCGCGGACCGCTTTATCGCGCATCTCGACGGCCTCGGCTTCGAGCGCGGCGTGCTCGTGACAGCGAGCGTCTACGGGACGGACAACGCGTCGCTCGTCGATGCACTGCAGCGCTTTCCCGCGCGTTTGCGCGGCGTTGCGGTGCTCGGTGCGGATACGCCGGAAGCGGAACTCGACGCCCTGACCGAGCATGGCGTGCGCGCGGCGCGTTTCAATCTGTTTCGCCGCGACGGGCAGGCGGTTTACCGCAACGGCGCGGGACTCGACGCATTGCGCGCGTTGGCGCCGCCAAAGCTTGCCGCGCGCGGCTGGCATGCGCAGATCTGGGTTCACGCGCCCGATCTGCCCGAGCTCGAACCGCTGTTACGCGCACTCTCGATCGGCCTTGTGATCGACCACATGGGGCGCATGAGCGTCGCGAACGGCACTGCCGACGCAGGCTTCCAGCGCCTTATCGCGATGCTCGCCGATGGCGCGGCCTGGACGAAGATTTCGGGCGCCGATCGCGTCAGCGCGCAGGGAGCGCCTTACGACGACGTCGCGCCGTTCTTCGATGCGATTCTCGCGGCGAACCCGCAGCAGGTCGTATGGGGCAGCGACTGGCCGCATGTCAACTACTTCGACGCGGCGCGGATGCCCGACGATGCCGTGCTGCTCGAGCGCTTCGCGCGCGCGGTGCCGGACGAGTCGTTGCGGCGCGCGATTCTCGTCGACAACCCCGCGCGCCTGTACGGCTTTGCCAGTTGAGGCGACCAGTGAGGTCGTGCCGAGGCGGCTGCCTGGTGGCGCTGAGTGGGTCGCTGAGTGGCTCGCTGAGGTAGGCCCTCAGGCGGTCATTGTCGCTCGTCGAGGCGTGCCCTGAAGCGCGGCGCGTATCATCGCAAAAGCGGCAGCGCGCCACGCGCGGCCACGTGCCCTTACGACTGATAGCGCATCACATGAAAATGGATTTGTTGGGCTTGCAGATGCTCGTCTCGGCGATCGAATCGAAGAGCCTTTCCAAGGCGGCCGAGCGCGAGAATCTGGCGACGTCGGCGGCCAGCAAGCGCATTGCCGAACTCGAGCGGCGTCTGGGCGCCGTGCTGCTCTTGCGGCATGCACGGGGCGTCGAGCCGACCCCTGCCGGCGCTGCGCTTTATCACCGTGCGAAGGCGATTCTGCGCAGCGTCGAGCTAGCGCAGAACAACGTTGCCGAATTTGGTGCGGGCGGCATGCCGAAGATACGTCTGGCCGCGAACCGCTCGTCGATCATTCAATACTTGCCGCAAGTGCTGAGCCGCTATTTCGCGAGCGAACCGGGCGCGCAGATCGACTTGCAGGAACGGTATAGCTACGACATTCCGCGGCTCGTGACCGACGCCGAAGCGGACCTCGGCATTTACCATGCGCTGACGCCGGCGCCCGGCGTTCACTCGCTGCCATACCGGCAGGATCGCGTCGCGCTGGTCGTGCCGCTCGATCATCCGCTTGCGCGTCTCGACGAGACGACGCTTGAGTCGGCGAAGGACTACCCGTTCGTCGGCTACTTTCCGCGTCACTCGTACGAGGCGTTTTTGTCGCTTGCCGAAGCGAGCTTGTCGCAGCCGTTGAATGTACGCATCGAGGTGTCGGATTATGAAGCGCGTTGCCGGCTGATTCGCGAGCAGATCGGCATCGGAATCATGCCGGAGCTGATCGCCGCCACCTATCTTTCGCGCTATGGGTTGAAGGCGATTCGCCTGCTTGACGACTGGGCGTGCCGGCAGTTCTATATCTGTATGTCGGCGACCGAGCGCAGCGCGCTTCGGCCCGCCATTGCGGCGTTTGTCGATCAGTTGCTGGCGGCCTGAGCCGAGCGCGTGGTCTGCGATTTTCGCTAGCTATGACTATCGACCCATGCCTCGGCCCATTCGAGGCCGACGGTTTCCGCTTCTTCTTCGGTGTTGACGTGCGCAAGAATGCCCGACGCTTCGACGACCTTCGCGCCGGATGTGATCGTGCCGCTCGCCGCATAACCATCCTGCTGGCGGATCGCATGACCCCAGATCGAATAGCCCTTGTAGTACCGCGCTTGCATTAGCGCGTGACCTGAGCCGTCGCGCCGCCGGTGCCGACGCGCAACACATTGCCTTCCGGCGTGACGATGCGCGGAATGTCCTCGAAGTGCGAGAGGTCGTGCTTCGGCGCCGGGACTTCGTTGTGCTTGAGACGGCTCGCATCGATGGCGGGTGTCGTTGCGTGACGCGTGCCTTCGTTCGCGGCCGGGTTTCGAGGCTGACTCGCCGCTTCGTGTGAGCCTTGCGGCGAACCCTGTTGCAAACTGCGCTGCGCAGTTTGATGTTGATGCGGCGCCGACGCACTGCGATGCGCGAGCACCTTCCGGCGATGCGGCGTCGTCGCGCTCTTGCCGATCAGATGCGCGCCTCGCCGCGCTTCCGGCGTATGTCCGGCAGGCAGCCGCGCTTCGGGCGGATTCCAGATTTCGATGATGCGTTCGCCGGCAAAAGCAGCGGGCGCGGCAGCGAGCAGCGACGTGGCAAGCAAGCGCGAAGCGAGCAGGGCCGGCGAGGACGCCGGAAGGCGAACCGGAGCCCGAAGCACTCGAAGCACGGCGCTCATCGAAAGTCGCAGCATGTCAATCTCCATTCCGCTTACTCCTTTCCGCTCATCCCTTTTGCTGACGCTTTTCGCCAGACCGCTCATCGATCACTGCAACCGCGCATTGTCCATTCAAGCGGCAACTCACGCTCCGGCCGACGCACGAGCCGTCACAGCCTGTGCAAAAGTGTTTATCGCGCAACATATGGCCATCGACGCGCCATGAATTGTACGCGGCCGCCCGGCGGTTCCGACCGACCGGCCGTTTTCGCGTGCATGAAACGTCGGCTCGCCGTCTTTGCCGCGCCGGATTGCGCCGTCGACGACGGCGGTGCCGAACGCGGCCCTCAGGCGGGCGACGAGGGCAGCGATTTTGGGCATGGGAGGCGGCGCGGGTTTCAAGGCGATGATCGAGCAGGCATCACGGTTAGGCTGCGCATAGGATACTGTATAAATATACAGGTGTCACGCGTTGTCGCGAGGTTGTCGCGAGCGCACGTTGTGCAGGGAAACGGAATTCGTGAGACTGGAGCGAACTTCGTGAGACTGAAAAGACCGAATTGATGAGACTGCCGGGATTGTCCTCCCGGCCGATCTACGGCAGAGCAGCTGCAAATCAAGGGGCGCCGAGATGCTGTTCCACGACAGCCAGCGCAATGACGAATTCGCGAATGTATGTCGTCCGGTGCCTGGCAGACTCAAACCGACCCTGAAGGGACATCGGGTCAGCGTGCGATGAATGACCGTTTCCGGTACACGCAGGCTCCCAGAAGCAGCGCCGTTCCAGTTAGCGCAGTGGCGATAATCTTTTTTTGCATAGCTGGTTGTCCTTTCGACACCGGAGCGATGAATATACTAATCGTCTCGGACGAAAAATCGAGCCGAGTAGTCAATTCGACGCTTACGGAAGGCTAGTGCAAGCCGATTTCGACTCTCGCTCGGCTGCTGGTCGCCCGCGTTGGGCTCAGGTCGACCCACAGGCGAAGTTCGGCTGCAGCCACCGTCAGTCACCGTTGCATAGCGGCCATTCACGCGAGGATGCAATACCTACCGACCAGCACAGTGCCATCCAATTCGGGCACATCCTTTTGAAGGAAGCGACAATCATGGCAACGTATCTTGTCAATCACCTGCGGATTCCCGGCGACGTCCCAAATGAAGCCGGTCTCTCGTATCTGGAGCAAGTGGAGGCGACCGTAGTGCCGTTCGGTGGCCGGTGGCTTGCACAAGGCCAAGGCGACATAGTCGAAGGCGCCTGGCCGGGTTCGGTGGTGCTGATGGAGTTTCCAAACCGCGAGGCGGCGGATGCCTAGTATAACTCGCCGGCGTATCAGGCTATCCGTCCATTGCGAACCAAAAATGCCATTTCCGACATCATCCTGATCGATTCGATGCCAGAAGGCTTCACAATCAAGGCTTTCGCCGAAGGAATTCGCAACGCCGTGAAGCCCGCCTGAACGCATGAACGCCGATCCGTACCGGCTTCGGCGTTCCGACCTGACTCAGGGAGTCACTCCAGGCCAATTCGATGAGGAGGGGACCGCGCGAACAGGTCACGACTCAGTATCAACACACTCAGTCACCCTAACCTGTTAGGCGTTTGGCGATCTACTACATTCCAAGCCAGTTGTACCATTCACAACGAACTCCGTGGCCGGAGCGCGGACCTTACTTTCCTTGCTTTGACTATGGTAACGGAGCCGCCCCACCTAGCGAGGTTGACCAATAGGCGCACCATCGGCTTCTGAGGCCGACAAGTAACACGTCACCATGGTGAATTTGATTTGCAATGAAGCCTAGTCCAACCAATACCGTTGCCCTGCAGTTGCGCGGGCGGCGGCTGTGCCGCGCGCCGTGTCGAGAGGTCATCGGCGAAAGCGGAGACGGCGAAGCCGGGCAGGCAGTCAAAGCCGGCAAGCACGGAATGCGCAGAGTGCGCGGCAAACGCGTGCGCGGATCAAATCGGCTGCTGGTTCGCACGTATCTCACTGGGCCGAAGCCGGCGGTCCCATCCGGTACTGTTGCTGCCACATCATGTTGTTCATCATTTCCTGCTGCATATGAAGATACTGGTCGGTCATGTATTGACGCTTGCGCAACTGTTCGGGCGTCATCTGCGAGTAGTAGCCGCCCATATGCCCCCAGCCGCCGCCGCAACAGCCGGGACCGGCGCCTCCCATCATGCCGGGTCCCATCCGGCCGTAGCCCATCATTCCGGGGCCCCACATGCCGTGCATCGTGCGCATCGCTCTCTGCATGGTTTCCCAGTGCTGCTGCAGAAGCTTCTGACGTTCCTGGGGATCCTGAGTGTTGCGGATCTTGTCCATCTGCGCCTGCATGACCTTCATCTGCTCCTGAAACTGAGCCAGATTCTTATCGAACGCGGCCGTATCCGGGCTTTGCTGGCTGGAACTGTCTTGAGAGCCAGCCGCGTCCTTCGATGCAGCAAGCAGCACGGGCGAAGTCAGGGCGGTGAAAAGTGCGAGGATAAACACGAATTTTTTCATGTGGCCTCCAGATGCGTTGCGTGTGACGAGCGACAGGTTTCGTCGCTGATTGCAGCTTATTCGCGGGCTCGAACTCTGGCTTGACATGCATCAAGCGGAGCAAACCGCGAATTCTGCTTCCCGGACGCCGCCGCCGATTCGCGCGCACGAGGTGCGAGACTTCGCGCATTCATGTCCCCTCGCCGAGCGTGTGGAACAGTTCGTCCTCCTGCGCGCAATGCAGACGGACGATGGCATCGAGCCCGTACAGCAGCCGCTGCAATTCGCACACGACAGCGGCATCGGGGCCTTCGGGGCGAATGTCCTCGGTCATGTGCCGAAGCAACCGGGCAATCCGGAATATCTCGCGATGCGTTGCGCTCATTGCGGCCATCGGATCGTCGCCGCCCACCAGACGCGCGAGGTCCGGATACACCTGCAGATCGTCACGTTGTTCATGCGGCACGAGCCGAAGCTCGAGCAAATCGTTCAAGCGCGCGAGTGCGCCCGCGACCGAGGCGGCGGGCAAGCGCGGCAACGCGTCCGCCAGTTCCCTGATCTGCTCCATCACGGGACCGAGTTCGACATGCTCGCGTTTCAAACGGTCTGCATCGCTACCGGAAAGGCGGGCCGCCTTATTTGCCGGTCGTATCCGCAAGGCGCGCAACGCATTCGCGATGACTGCCACGTCGATGACCTCCTGAATGATCGCGCCGAGGAGAGGAGGCAGAAACCCGAACGCCGCGACCCCCATCGCTGCACACGAGAGAACCATGCCTGCGATCACGCTCTGAAGCGCGATTCGTCTCGTTCGGCGGGCTACCCGCAAACCATCGACGAGTCGATCCAGCCGGTCGACGAGCAGCACCACGTCGGCTGCCTCCGACGATGCCGCCGCGCCGCGCGCGCCCATCGCGACGCCGACATCGGCAGCCGCGAGAGCGGGCGCGTCGTTCACGCCGTCGCCGATCATGATGACCGTGCCTTCGCGCCGCGCCGCCCGAATCGCTTCGAGCTTGTCCGATGGCGTTTGCTCGGGCCGCACTTCGGTCAGGCCGAGCGTCGCGCCGATGGTCTCGGCCACGTCGCGTCTGTCGCCCGTCAGCATGATCAGGCGCCGGATGCCTTCGTGCCGTAACAGGCGCAGCGCGCGCGGCGTCTCGAGGCGGATCTGGTCGGCCATCTGCAGCGCACCCGCGATCGCGCCGTCCACGCCGACGAATACAGCGGAGGCACCCTCGTACGCCACGCGTTGAAGAAACGCCGCGCTCCATGAGGCAGGGGACGCGTGTGCCGATACATAGGCAAACGAACCCATTGCGACAGCATGGCCTTCGACCTCGCCGCGCACGCCTGCGCCCGGCTGCTCGTCGACGTGGGCCGGCGCCGACAGCACGAGATTGCGCTCGCGTGCGGCCGTCACGACGGCTTCCGAAATGGCATGCGCGGACGCCTGCCCCAGAGACGCCGCGTAGCGCAACACGGTGCTTTGCGACACGTCCGGTCCGGTTTCGATCGAAACGAGCCGCGCGCGTCCGCTCGTCAGCGTTCCCGTCTTGTCGAAGAACAGCACCTCGGCGCGCGCCAGTCTTTCCAGCGCGCCGCCGCCCTTGATCAGCACCCCGCGTCGCGCGCAGCGCGACATGCCCGACACCACGGCGACAGGCACTGCAAGAATCAGCGGGCACGGCGTAGCCACCACGAGCACCGCGAGTGCGCGATTCACGTCGCCGGTGACGAGCCAGCTTCCGGCGGCCAGCGCCAGCGCGGCCAGCACGAAAAACAGCGCGTAGCGGTCGGCAAGACGCACGGCTGGGCTGCGCTCCTGTTGCGCGGACCTCACCATGCGGACGATGGCGGCGAATGTGCTATCGGCGGCGCGCGCGGCGGCGATCATCTCGAACGCAGCACCGGCGTTGACGATGCCGCTCTTCACCGATTCGCCGGACGACCGGAGCTGAACGGCCGACTCGCCGGTCAGCGACGATTCGTCGAGCTGCGCGTGGGCCGCCAGCGACCCATCGACCGGCACGAACTCGCCGCCGCGCACCAGCAGACGATCGCCGGGACGCACGACGTCCAGCGCGACCGTGCGCCACTCGCCGGCCTCGAAGCGGTTGGCATAACGCGGCGCGCGGTTCAGCAGGGCGGTCATCTCGCGACGCGCCCGCTCCTGCGCGTACCGTTCCAGCGTCCGGCCACTCGCAAGCATCAGCGAGATCACCGCCGCCGTCAGAAATTCGCCGAGGCCCAGTGCAAAACCAATGGCAAGCAGGGCGAGCACGTCGATGCCCGCTTCACGCCGGCGCAACGCTTGAACGATCGATATCGACAACGCCAGCAGGACCGGCAATGCGCCGGCTGCCCATAGCAGATCGGCGATCGCGCGCTCGCCGAGCGCGGCCAACGCGAGTCCGATCAGCAGACTGCCTGCCGAGACGAGCAGCAACGCGAGATCGACTGAGGGTAAGCGGCGTGCCATGAACCAGTTTACGAACCCGGCCCGCGCATTCGCTTGACGCGCATCAAACAGGCGGTGTTCCGGCGAAGTCGAGATGAGGCGGCGGTCACCCGTCGCCGGATGCCGGCTGCGATTTGCCCTCGTGCGCGGCGAGCATGGCTTGCCATTCGCGCCAGACGACGATCAGCGTCGACATCACGAGCGGGCCGACAAAAAGACCGATCAGACCGAACGCCGCGATGCCGCCGAAGATGCCGAAGATAACGAGCAGAAACGGCAGTTTCGAGGTGCTGCTGATCACGAGCGGCCGGATGATATTGTCGATCCAGCTCACCGCGAGCATGCCCCACAAAAGCAGCCCGATGCCCGCCCACAGGTGCCCGTCGATGATCAGCGATACGCCGACCGGCACCCAGATGAACGGCGAGCCGAACGGCAGCAGCGCTGCCGCGGCGGTCAACATGGCGAGCAGCAGCGGCGCGCCGACGCCCGCTGCCCAGTATCCGATGCCGGCGAGCGCGCCCTGGGCACAGGCCGTCAGCACGGTCCCGAAGACAACGGAGCGGCACACCTCGCCGATCGCGGCGAGATAAGCGTCGAGCCGGGCGCCGAGATACGGTTTCAACGCGTGCCGCACCTGCCCGAGCATCGTCTCGCCATCGCGATAGGCGAAGAACAGCGTGAGCACTGCGAATCCGAGCTTCACGGCGTTTCGGCTGACACTGCCCGCGACCTGTACCGCCTCCTTGCTCCACAGCGCGAATTGCGCCTGCCAGCTCGAGGGGTCGTGCGCGAGGCTGTCCCGCAAAGCCTGCAACGTCGTGCCGAGCCACGGAATCGAAGCCAACGCGCGGTCGTTTTCCGCGAGCCATGCTGCGCACGCGCGATAAAACGCCGTGGCCTCGCGCATCAGCGGCACGGAAAGCAACAGCATGGGCACGAGCAGGCCGATCGTGAAGGTCGCCGTGACCAGCAAGGCCGCGCACGAGCGGCGATTGCCCGCTGCGATTCGCACGCGCTCGTAGATCGGCCACGTCAGGTACGCGATGATGCAGGCCCACGCCACCGGAACCAGGAACGGACGCAGCACGATACCGCCGAGCACGACGAGGCAGCCGAGAAGCACCGCGAGCACGGCCTGCTTACCGATCGGTGTGGTCATGTGTTTTCCGTGCGGGCAGCACGCTTCGTGGTATGTCCGGCAGAGCGACGCCGCAAGCGGTAGATCAGATTGCGCCGCACGAGATACTTCTCGAATTCGACGAGCACGAATACGACCATCGACAGGGCCAGCGTGATGGCGAGTTCGGCGGGATCGAGCGCGGTCGTGTCGAGCAGCGCGCTGAGCGGCGGAACGTAGATGGCTGCCATTTGCAGCGCGACCGTCAGCGCGACCGCGCCGAGCAGCGGAAGATTCGAGCGCAATCCTTGCGCGAACAACGATTCGCGCTCGGAACGGATCGCGAGCACGTGACCGAGCTGCGAGAAGGCGAGCACCGTGAACGTCATCGTCTGCCATTCGGCGAGGCCGGCGTCGAGGGCCCATGCTTGCATTGCGAGCGTGACGGCCGCCATCGCCAGACCGACCCACACGATGTGCTGCCACATGCCATGAGCGAATACGCCCTCGTCGGGCGGGCGCGGACGCCGCTGCATGATCGTCGGCTCGGCCGGCTCCGCGGCGAGCGTGAGGCCGGGCAAGCCATCGGTGAGCAGGTTGATCCAGAGGATATGAATCGGTAGCAGCGGCACCGGCAAGCCGAACAACGGGGACGCCGCGACCACGCAGATTTCGGCCGCGTTGCAGGTCAGGACGTAGCGCAGGAATTTCCGGATGTTGTCGAAGATTCGCCGGCCTTCCTGAACCGCGGCCACGATGGTCGTGAAGTCGTCATCGAGCAACACGAGGCTCGCGGCCTCGCGCGCGACGTCGGTGCCGGTCTTGCCCATTGCCACGCCGATATCGGCGCGCGCGAGGGCGGGCGCATCGTTGACGCCGTCGCCCGTCATCGCAACGTAGTGGCCGCGTTTCTGGATCGCTTCGACGATGCGAATTTTCTGTGCCGGGTCGAGCCGCGCAAAAACCTTGACGTGCCCGATCCGCGCAGCGAGTTCGTCGTCCGTCAGTGCGGCAAGCTCGCGCCCCGTCATCGCCGTGTCCGCGCCGCCGAGCATGCCGAGCGAGCGTGCGATCGCCTCGGCCGTGACCGGATGATCGCCCGTGATCATGACCGGCGTGATGCCGGCCGACAGGCAGGTCGCGATCGCCGCGGCCGCGCCGGGCCGCAGCGGGTCGCGCATGCCGACGAAGCCGAGCAAGGTCAGGCCGCGTTCGACCTCGTCCGGCGCGCTGCCGGCCGCGGGCAGCGACGGCCATGCGCGCCGCGCGAGCGCGAGCACGCGCAGTCCGTTCGCGGCCATCGCGGCCGCCGCGGCGAGCCACGCGGCGCGGTCAAACGGTGCGCCGGCGCTGGCCGCGACGTTGCCATCGTCGCTTGCGATCGACGTGCATCGCTCGACAATGGCCTCCGGCGCGCCTTTCGTATATGCGACGAAGCCGTTTTCCGCCGTGCGATGAATCGTCGTCATCCGCTTGCGCTCGGGGTCGAACGCGAACTCCATGCATCGCGGCATCGATGCCTCGAGGCTGCGCCGGTCGAAGCCTGCGTCGGCGGCCGCGCGCCATAGCGCGACTTCGGTCGGATCGCCGGCAGGCGCGCCGTGCGCGTCGCCTTCGGCGTCGTTGCTGAGCGCGGCGGCTGCCAGCAGCGGCGCGGCCGTGGCACCGCACGGGTGAAGCTCGACCACGCGCATCTCGTTGCGGGTCAGCGTGCCCGTCTTGTCGGTGCAGATGTAGCTGACCGAACCCAAGGTTTCGACGGCAGGCAGTCTGCGCACGAGCGCTGCGCGCCGAGCCATGTTGCGCGCCCCGAGCGCGAGCATGACCGTGACGACGGCCGGCAGCGCTTCGGGAATGGCGGCGACGGCAAGGCTCATCGCCGTCAGCAGCATCAGCAGCGTCGCTTCGCCGCGCAGCACGCCCGAGGCAAAGATTGCCGCGCACACCACGAGGATGCCGATCGCGAGCTGGCGCCCGAACCTGGCAAGACGCGTTTGCAGCGGCGTTGCGACGGCGGGCACCTGGGCGAGCAGCGCCGCGATATGCCCCAGTTGCGTATCCATGCCGGTCGCCACCACGATGGCGCACGCGCGTCCATAGGTGACGATCGAGCCTTTGAAGGCCATATTCGTGTGATCGGCGAACGGTAGTCCCGCGTCGTCGAGCGCGGCGACGTTCTTTTCCACCGGAATCGCTTCGCCGGTCAGCGCGGCTTCGCTGACTCTCAGTTGCGGCGCCTCGATCAGGCGCACGTCGGCCGGCACGGCGTTGCCGGCTTCGAGCAGGATGACGTCGCCCGGCACGACCGCTGCGGCGGGAACCGTCGAGCGCTTGCCGTCGCGGACGACGACCGCGTGCAGCGCGGCGAGGCGCTTGAGTTCGAGCATCGCGCGTTCGGCGCGAAAGTCCTGAACGAAGCCGATTGCCGCATTCAGCACCACGATCGCGACGATCACGATCGCGTCTTCGACGTCTCCGAGCAGGCCCGACAGAATCGCGACCGCGATGAGCACGAGAATCATGAAGTCGCGAAACTGAGCGGCGAACATGGCGACGAGGCTGCGCCGCTTCGCTTCGACGATCTGATTGGGCCCATACCGTTGCAGACGGCGCACCGCTTCCTCGTCGCTGATGCCGTTCGCTGCATCCGACTCGAAATGTCGTGCGACCGCCGCTGCGCTCTGCGTGTGCCAGGGGGCGCTGCTGAGGTTTCCGGTGGCGGACATCGCTGATACGTGTCGACGCCCGCTTACTGCGGGCGCCGCGGGCAGTTGCTGCAAAGCCGGGTGATGCCCCGGCGAGCGGGGTCGTCCCAATAGAAGCGGAGATCGACGCCGCCTGTGCGGGGCACGGCGACCTGTCTTGCTTCGGTAACCTGATGGTCGCGTGCGCTGACCCGGTAGCTGCCCGCGGGCAAGCGGACAAACAGGAACGGCCCATCGGTGCGGACCGCGAGAACCGTACGTTCGCCGGACGAGATCCGGACATCGACGTCCGACAGATACTGCCCGGTCTTCGACGCAAAGGTGAGACGCAGGTTATACCTCGGCGCGGCCTGACGGAACGCATGCGCCTCGTCCTCGCCCACGCCGCCGGTGATGTAGGTGACGCCATTGCGTTCGACGGGCGCGAGCGGCGTCTGCGCAAACGCGGGAATCGCGGCGAGGAAGCAGCAAACAACTAACAGGTGGAGGATGCGCATAGCAATGTTCGACATGGAACACTCCGGGCGAGCATTCACGGCCGCCACGGCTACCCGATTGACGGTTCAGCCTCGAAGCACGCGACTCGTGAGCGACACAGGCGCGAAGACCGTACTCGAAGGACGAGCCCGGAAGCAGGACGTATCTTTGCCCAGGAAACGGTACTCCGGTAGATGCAGGATGACCTGCCGGAGCGGTGACGACCTTGACATGCATCAAGTGCGATGCGGGTCAGCGAGCCGCATTGCGAGTCGTCGACCGTGCGGGTCGGCCGCCGTCGCCGATCAGAACCCGCCGCTTGCCAGCAGGTGGCGCGTATGCAGATAAGTGAGCAGCGCCCAGCGGCAAAGCGCAAGCGCGACCAGACACGAAACGAGCGCGAGCGCTGTCCTTGCGACACCGGACGGCGCCGGCGCCGGGCCGAAGTCGTTCGCCTCGCGCGGGCCGGATGGAAAGCAGAGGATCGGCAGCAAAAACACGCCGACGAGCGGGATCGACAGCGTCTTGACCGACCATGCGGGAAAACCCAGATCTCTGAGGCGGCGCGTGGACGCACCGTAGAACAGTGCCGCGAGCGCGGCACCAAGCAGTGCCATGACGAAATTCAGGCCGGCAAGACCGATGCGGCCCGTGGCGGCGAACCGAACGCAAACGAGGACGGTAAGCAGCGACCATGCGATCACGCCAAGCGACATCACGATCAGGTAGCGGCCCGCGCCGAGACGGCCGTTCGCGATAAGCGAGTCAGCCTGGAACCTGCACGCTGCGAGAATCTTCGACATCACCGTTTTCCCTTGCCGGTATAGGTGAACGCTTCGCGATGATAAGCCGGATGTCGAGGTTAACGGCGGGTGCTGCGGAAAAATTAGGGATGCGGAGCGCATCGTTGCATCGAGGCGCTCCGCGCGTCCCCTGACGCGACGCCGAGTCGTGTCGCGTCAGCTCGTCGTCTCGAGATGGATCATGCGGCGTTCGATCTCGGCGAGATCCCTGGCCATCGCGACGTATTCTTCGCGGCGGTCCTTGTCGGCCTGTTCGATCCACTCGGTCAGTTTGGTCATAAGGTAGGCAACCATCGCAGTCTCCAACGTGTTGAGTCGGTAATGCAGATCGTACGGCGCGACAATGAGCGCAAAGTTAGGACACGGAGACAGGCTCGGGCGTGGGCTTGCGCCGTCCGGCGAACACGTCGAAAAGCAGCGCGCCCGCGACGATCAGCGTGCCCGCCAGCGTGACCGGTTGCCACTGATACGCGGGCGACAGCATCGACAGCATGAACGACAGCACCGGCTGCAGCGCCATGCAGATCATCAGCGTCAATCCGTCGGTCTTTCGCACCGCGAACTGCAGCAGCAACAGCGGCAGCATCACGCCGATCGCGGCGACCGCGACGATCGTCAGCACGTCGGCGGGCGCGGGAAACGCGAGGCTGCCGGCACTGCCCGCGCCACCTTCGAACGAAAGCCACAGCAACGCCACCGCAATCGTCAGATAGAACCGGTGCGCGAGGATCGATGCGGGCCGCCAGCCGCTCCCGGCGAGCTTGCGAAACGAGCCGAGGATCAGCGTCGAAGCGGCGCCGGCAATTGCCGCGGCGATCAGCGCGAACACGGTGTGCCACGATGCGGCCGCGGCGCGCTCGAGTTCGACCGGCACGAGCAGCGCGCATCCGCCGACAATGCCCGCGCACACAACGAGCTTCGTCGCACCGGGCCGCCTGTTGGCTGGCCGCTCGCGCCTCTGCCGTGCCGCGGACACGACCGCAACCAGCACCGCGATGCCGATCTCGATCGCACCGACCGCCGCCGGCGACAAATGCTTCAATGCATGGAAGAAGCAGATAAACGCAACGGCCGTCCATACGTTGACCGACACGATCGCCGCGCGCGAGCCAGCCGGCAGCCGGCCGCGCGCGACCACGAGGAACACGCCCGCGACAACGCAAAAACTGATCAGCAAAAACTGCGCGGGCGCGATCGCAGCGAGAAAGGTGCCGTACATCACCTTGCCCACCGATTGCAGCAACACGGCAAGGAACGACAGCGCATGGGCGGAGGTCATGGCGCACTGTCCGATTCGGTTGCGAGCGCAACTTTCCGCTGCGTCTGCGGTTGCGCCTGCTTCGCGATTCGTTGCGCTGCCGCGTTCGGCTCAGATGCAGACTCGGATGCGGTCCCGGCTTCGGGCACCGGTTCGGGCACGATCGCATACAGCGCATGAGCGGCTTCCCATGCGCGAAATTGCGCGATGTCCATGCGGATCTGCATCGGGTCGTCGTGGATCAGATAGACGACGCCGCCGCAAAACAGCGAATCGGAACTGCGCCAGACGCGCGCGCCGGGTTCGAGGGGCCGGTAGTGTGCATGAAACGACGGCAGTTTCGCGAGCCTGTGCAGTCCGTGCGTCGATGCGACATGGCCGCCCTCGCCGAACACGAAGAACACTTTTGCGAAGTGGCGCGGGCGCTCGTAAGTGTCGCGCCCGGCCGGCTCATTGCGGTACCGCGCGACGAGCTGGTCCGCGAAGCAACTGGCCTGCGTCGGCAGTCCCGCTACCGCGTACGACGGCGCATTCATCATGCCGCCCATCAGCCGCGCGCCCGTTTCGATCAGCGCGGGTCCTGCTTCGGTAAGCCGCAGCTCGCTATGCGCGGGGCCGTTTTCGATGCCGAGCGCCGTGATCGCGCGCTTCGTATAGTCGAACAGCGCCGCGATTTTCGGCGCCCTGGGGTCGAGCAGCGTCATCGAGCACATCGCGTTCGACGCGCCGCGCACGTTGCGATAGTCGACGTGCCATGCGTCGGTCACGCGATGCATGCCGTTTTCGCTGACCGTATTGACGATGTATTGCGGCCCTTCGAGATACGACTGGATCACGAGGCTGTCGTTGAATCCGCCAAGCAGGTTGTCGCGGTACAGCGCCGCGTGCACCGCGCGGTCGATGTCCATATGGTCGTAGCAGAACACGACGCCGTCCGAGCCCGCGCTCAGCAGAGGCTTCACGACCACGGGCCACTTGCCGTGATTTCTTGCCCATTCGTGCGCTTCGTCCGCCGACGTGATGCGCGCCTGCTGCGCGGCGTGCAATCGATGCGCGCGCAACTGGTCGATCATGTCGAACTTGTTGCGGCGCGCGCTCAACGTGTCGGCGCGATTGGTCGGCAAGCCGAGCGCGAGCGCGAGCGATTCGGCGTACGTCACGCCCCATTCGGAGCCCGCGACGATCGCATCGAAGCGCACCGACGGCAGCCGCGCGAGCGCTTCGCGTACCGTGCCGAGATAGCCGAGATTGGCCGCATACGGCGTTGCATCGAAACACGGCGCCGCCAGCTTCGGGATCTGCTGCGTCGAGCGCAGATGAACGCAGATTGCGCCGCGCTGGTTCAGTTCGCGCACGAGTTCGCGCCCGGTCGAGTAACCGTCGACAATCAGGATCAGTTTGCCGCTTACGCTTGCCATGATGACGTCTCCTTGACGTTTCCTGCATGAGAACCGCGATATGCGCGGTCATGGAGATAAGGTCGGTCCGCTCGCATTGCATTGAAGCGCTTGCCTGACTTCGGCGGGCCGGATGCGAGAGACGAAAGCCTGTGTCAGCAATGTAAGAGGTGAAGCGCCGGTTCGAATATTCGAAAAAACATTGCGAAACGAAGAAAAAGCGGGCGGGCGCGGCACGGGGAATCTTCCGCGGAAAGAGGCAGCAAGCGGCTTCGAACGCCCGCTCGCGATGCTCATTCGCAACTCATTCTTCGCCGATACGATGCGCAGCATCTACGCATCGGACGAAGGTCGGGTGGATCGTATGAACTACAAGCACCTTTATTACCTGTGGATGGCCGCGAAGCACGGAGGCATTGCGGGCGCTTCCGCGCGACTGCATCTGACGCCGCAGACCGTGAGCAGCCAGATCAAGCTGCTCGAAGATCGCGTCGGCTGCGCGCTGCTGCGGCGGCGCGGGCGGCTCGTCGAGCTGACCGATGCCGGGCGCGTCGCCGCCGGCTACGCGGCAAAGATCTTCGCGCTTGGCGCCGAGCTCGAACGCGAGTTGCGCACGCCCCGCCGTGGCGCCGATGTGCTGCGCGTCGGTATCGCCGATTCGATTCACAAAACGATTGCATGCCGGCTGCTCGAGCCGGCCGTGTCGTCGCACGAGGGATTGCGCGTGGTGTGCCGCGAGGGCAATCAGACGGCGCTTGTCGGTGCGCTCGCCGAAGATCGGCTCGACGTCGTGCTCTGCGATGCGCCGTTGCATGACGAAGGGCGATTGGGCGCGCGCAGCGACAGGCTCGGTTCGACCGGCATGTCGGTCTTCGCGACGTCTGAACTGGCGGAACCCCGTCGTGAGTCCGCGTTTCCCGCATGCCTCGCGCATATGCCGATGCTGTTGCCCGGTGCGGACAGCATGCTGAAGGCGCGCCTCGATGCGTGGCTCGATTCGAACGGGCTCGCGCCGCCGATCGTCGGCGAATTCGACGATGGCGCATTGATGGTCGCGTTCGCGGGAGAGGGCAAGGGTGCGATCGTTGCGCCGTCGATGCTCGAAGCGTCGTTGCGCGCGCAATATTCGCTGCTGCCGGTCGGGCGCATCGACGAAGTGCGCCACGACTTCTATGCGATTTCGCTGGACGGACGTGGCAAACATCCGGCTGTCGGCGAGATTACGCGTGCGGGAAGGCGATTCGAGTTTTGAAACCGTACGCGTCTGCGTGGATAATCGAAGGCCTCCCCCAGATGACGGAGCGCCAGCGATGCAGGTTTATGGAAGACGCAGTTCGATCAACGTGCAGAAGGTGGTCTGGTGCCTCGCGGAACTGGGCGTTGTCGAAGGACGCGACTATCAGCGCATCGATGCAGGGCTCGAGTTCGGCGTCAACGACACGCCCGACTATCTCGCGATGAACCCGACCGGCCTCGTGCCGACGCTCGTCGATGGCGAACACGTGGTGTGGGAGTCGAATACGATCCTGCGCTATATCGCCGCGACGCGCGCGGGCGGCCATGCGTTGTATCCGGCCGATGCGGGCGAACGATCGGAGGTCGAGCGCTGGATGGACTGGCAACTCGGCACGTTGTGGGCGACGCTGCGTGTCGCGTTCGTCGGGCTCACCCGCACGCCCGAGCCGCAGCGCGACTATGACGCGATTCGCGGCGCGTTCGGGGACGCGGCGCGATTGCTGCGCGTGCTCGACGGTCACCTGGCGCAACGCGCGTTTATCGCGCTCGAGAGGTTCACGCTCGCGGATATCGGCGTCGCGCTGGCGGCGCATCGATGGACGATGCTTTCCGAGCGCTTCGCTGATGTGCTGGGCGCGGAGCCGGCGATGCCGTCGGTCGCGCGTTGGCTCACGCAGGCAAAAGGCCGCGAAGGCTTTTCGATCGCTGTTCCCGCGTAACGACGCAGATCGCGAACGCCGATCAAAGCGAATCGGCTGCGAGCACGATAATCGCGATCAGCGAAACGATGAAAATCGTCGCGCCGACCGTGCGCTTGCGATTCAACTCGGTCCACAGAATCACACCGGTCAGCGAAAGCAGGATCAAACTGCCCGCGATCGAATCGGCAAGCAGAATCCAGCCGACATTCGCGCCCTGCGAGCGATGCATCGCTTCGAGCACGCCCACGAGACCCTGCTCGCGCCGTTCGACATGCACGAACGTGCCGCCTTTCCAGTAGTCGGCGTCGACCAGATAGCGCGGCGCGATAAAGCGCACGGTCCAGTGCTCGGGCTGCGTGACCGACTGGTCGCCCCAGGTAACGGGCTTCGCCGGTTCGCGCTGAACGCGCAACGCGGGGCGGTCGACCTTCAACGTGTCGTGCGCCCACTTCGCAAAGTCGCGCGGCGAATGAAATGCATCGGCCGCGACCGGCAACTCGACAGACGATACCTCCGGTCCGCCGGCCTTGATCTTCATCACGGCGCGGTGATTCTGCAGAAAGCCGGTGACGCCGAACAGCAGGCCGAGCGCCGCGCCCCACAGCCCGACCCATCCGTGGATCTTGCGCAGCCATTTCAGGAACTGGCTGCGTCGCGAGCGCGTCGAGTTGCCGGCACCGCGCGCGGCATTGAGTTCGGAGTCCGTGACGACACGGGTGGTGGGCGTATTCATTGACGTTTCCATAGATTTAGAACTCGAGCGTCGACTCCAGTTCGAGCGTGCGACCGAGGCCGACGCCGATCTGGTTCGATCCCGCCGCGCTCCAGTAACGCCGGTTCGCTGCGTTTTCCAGATTCGCCTGGAACGACACGCGCTTGCCGTACACGCGAGTCGCGTAGCGCAGTCCCGCGGTGAGCAGCGTGTAGCCGCCGATGCTCGCCTGATCGGCGCTATTCACGGGGCGCGGCCCGACGTAGTAGATGCCGCCGTTGACGGAGAACCCCGCGAGCACCGGCACGCGATACTCGGCGAACAGGCTCGCCGTGACATGTGGCGTGTTTTCAGGCGTCTTGCCGATCAGCGTCGGATCGGACGAATCGATCTGCTTCGCGTCGAGATAGACGGCCGACGCGGTCAGCGATACGTCTCTCGTCACATCGCCTTGCACCGAAAATTCGATGCCGCGATAACGTGCATTGCCGTCGAGCGCGAAGATGTTGTCCGCGTTGGTTTCGGCGGCGGGCTGGCGCAAGTTGAACAACGCGAGCGAGACGAGCGCGCGATCGGCAAGCCGCGTGCGAATGCCGACTTCTTCCTGATGGCTGACGGCGGCCGGCAGGATCTGGTTCGCATTGGCCGCGGTGGCCGGCGCGCTGCCCGCCGATTCGAGCGCCTCGACGTAGCTCGCATAGACGCTCGTGTCCGGCAGGATCCGATAACTGATGCTGCCCGACGGCGAGGTGCGGCTGATGTCCTGATTGGGCGTGCCCGCTTGCGACGAGATGTACTCCGAACGACGTACGCCCGCGACGACCTGCAGTCGCGAGGTCAGGTCGATCTGATCGAACGCATACGCGCCGCCGTTGCGAATGTGCTGCGCGAAGAACTGTTTGGGCGCTCCGCCCGGCGTTAGCGTGGTCACCGGAACCGGGTTGTAGAGGTTCTGCGGCGCGGTGAAGAAGAACGTCGTGAAGTCGGGCTGGAACAGCCAGTTCTGCGTGAGGCCGAGCGTCAGCGTATGGCCGATCGGGCCGGTATGAAACGCGCCGACCACTTCGAGCCGGACGTTCTTGTTCTCGTACATCTGGCCGTTCTGCTCGCTCGCCTGCACACTGCCGGCGCCCGTTACGACGTTGTATTTCTGGAATACCCATGCCCAGCGGTCGCGCCGCGTGATCGACTGACCGAGCGTGAAATTCGCGCTCCAGTTCTCCGAGATCGCATAGTCGGCGCGCACGAGCTGCGACGTGGCCGTTGCGTTGGTCGGATGCGCGTTGCTGACGAGCAGCTTCGACGGGTCGGGCAGGGCGGGCAGCGGAATGACGCCGTTTTTCCCCGCCGCGAGCGGTGCGATACCGGCCTGCTCGACGACGCGCGTTTCGATGTGCTCGAGGTCGTACTGCAGCTTGAGCTGCTTCGTGACCTGCCAGTCGAGCGCGGCACTGATGAACTTGCGATAGCCGCGGTCGCCGTCGATCGGCGTCTCGACGTGTTGGTCCATTGCGTTCACACGAATGCCGAACTGGTTGTCCGGTCCGAAGCGCCGTGCAATATCGACGGCCGCGCCGATCGAGCCGTTCGAATCGCCGAGCGCGGTGATGCTCGTCACGGGCTCGCTGCCCGCGCGTTTCATCACCATGTTGACGATGCCGGCCGGCACCGTGAAGCCGTAGTAAAGCGCGGACGCGCCTTTCAGCACTTCGACGCGCTCCTTGTCTTCGGTCGGCATCCAGATGTTGTTGTCGATCGGCAGCACGCCGTCGATCAGAAAACTCGAGCGGTTGTCGAGCGCGATGCCGCGCACGGACAGGTTGTCGTACGCGAGGCCGTTCAATTGCTGGCGCACGACGCCGGGCACATTGCGCAATGCGTCGTAAAGGCCGGTGTCGCCTTGCGCGTCCATCACGCCGCGCGTGACGACGTTGATGGTGGCAGGCACGTCGAGCGCATCCATGCCCTTATACGGTCCGGTTTCAACCGACGCCGGCGCGAAGCCGTTTGTCTTTTCGCCGACTACCTTGACGGGCGCGAGCTGTTTCGTGTCGTCCATGTCCTGCTTCCGGGCGTCAGCCTCCGGTGCGGAAACTTCCGCGGCCTGCGCGATAGTGCCGACGAGGCTCGTCGCCAATACGACGCTCAACCATCGCGCTTTCGTCCGAGCCGGCATGCGCCCGCTCAGTCCGTCTTCAATCATTCCTTTTCCCCGTGTTCCTCTCGTCACGCTCGCAGTGCAGCCGCGCCAGGCAACGAATGCCAACAAAAACCTTACATTCTTATAGTCATGCAAGAGGCGCTATGGTAATGCGAATCGTTATTATTTGCATAAAAAATGGCGTGGGAATGACATCTGCGATCCGATCGTGCAGTGCGAAAAGCTGTGGAGATGAAGGTTCGCGCCATGTCGGCGAAGCCTCGCGATCGACAAAAACTTCACGCACGCACGACGAAAAGTCGATGGCGGCGGCGAAGTGGATTTCCTATCCTTGCGATTCAACAACCGCACCATACAGCGCAGACGCGTCGCGCAATCGACTGCCGCGGCGCCGCGAGGAGACCCCCGTTCATGCGGCAGCTTGCGCACGCGTCCATCGAGGCGCGCACGATCGCCCGAATCTCGGGACGCATCGTCCCATTCCTTGTCCTTGCGTTCTTCGTGTCGTTTGTCGACCGTGTCAATGTCGGCTTCGCCGCGTTGCAGATGAACCATCAGCTCGGCTTTTCCGCGACCGTATTCGGCTGGGGTGTCGGCGCGTTCTTCGTTTCGTTGTGCCTGTGCGAAGTGCCGGCGAACCTGCTGATGGCGAAGGTCGGCGCGCGCCGCTGGATCTGCCGGATCATGATCAGCTGGGGGCTCGTGTCGGGCGCGACCGCGTTCGTGACCGGCGTGAAATCGTTCCTGCTGCTGCGCTTTCTGCTCGGCGTCGCCGAAGCCGGATTCTTCCCCGGCGTGATTCTCTATCTCGGCACCTGGTTTCCGCGCGGCAATCGCGCGCATGTGCTGAGCCTGTTCCTGATGGCGATGCCGCTCGCGAATTTTATCGGCTCGCCGATCTCGGGCGCGCTGCTCGGCCTCGACGGCACGCTCGGTCTGCACGGCTGGCAGTGGCTTTTCATCATCGAAGCGATACCCGCGGTGTCGATGGGCGTGCTGTGCCTTGTCGTGCTGCCCGACAATCCCGCGAAAGCGCACTGGCTCGCCGACGACGAACGCCGCTGGCTCGACGGGCGTCTTGCCGCGGAACGCAGCAGCGCGCCGGCTACGGTCGAGGCGCATTCGATCTGGCAGGTGCTGCGCAATCGGCGCGTGCTCGGCCTTGCGGTCGTCTATGCGGGTTCGGTGGGCTGCAACTACGCGCTTAGCTACTGGCAGCCGCAAATCATCAAGGCGTTCGGCCTGACCAACTTGCAGACCGGGCTCGTCAACGCGATTCCATTCGGTCTCGCGACCGCCGCGATGATCATCTGGGCGCGCCGCTCGGACCGCAGCGGCGAGCGCTTCTGGCATACGGCGGTGCCGCTCGCGGTGTCGGCGGCGGGCCTGATCGCGTGCATGTTCCTCACCACACTGGCGCCGACCGTGATCGCGCTGACCGTCGCGCTCGCCGGCTGCTATGCGGTCAAGGCGCCGATGTTCGCGTTGTGCGCGGAATCGATGTCCGAGAACGCGGCCGCCGCCGGCATCGGACAGGTCTGCGCGATCGGTAACGTCGCGGGATTTATCTGTCCGACGCTGATCGGCTGGATTCGCGACTTGACCGGCAACTTCCGCATGGGCCTGCTGCCGATGGTGGTGCTCGCGCTGCTCGGCATGGCCGTGACGCTTGCGCTCAAGCGCCGCCATCGCGTGCCGCCGCTGCCGCCCGGTCCATCCGGTTCACCTGGCAGCCGGCTGCAACAGGTGCGCTGACGTTCCAATCGATACCGAGCGATAAAGACGATGGACACCATCCAATTCCACGAAGAACAGGCTGGCGCCGCGCACCACGTCGCGGTCTGCGGTGCGCGCGATCGCGGCCGGTGCGCCGAACTCTTCTGCATCGAGGACGACTACACCGACGGCTGGCGCACGCCCGATACCGTGCTGTTGCTGCACGGCATTGCGGAGCGCGCCGAGACGTGGCGCGCGTGGGTGCCGCAACTGGCGCGCCGCTACCGCGTGTTGCGTCCGGACCTGCGCGGCTTCGGCCGGTCGAGCGCGCTGCCGGCGGGCTTCACGATCGCCGACTGGGCCGACGACATCGTCCAGATGATCGCCACACTCGAACGCACGCGCGTGCATCTCGTCGCGACGAAGCTCGGCGCGCTGATTGCGTTTGAACTCGCGCAGCGTCAGCCGCAATGGGTCGCGTCGATGACGCTTGCCGGCATGCTGCCGTCGCCGAACAAGGCGCTCGGGCCGTGGATCGACGACTGGCTCGCGATGGTCGAGGGCGAAAGTGGCAGCGAGGGCAAAGGCAAGCTCAATGGCAGGCTGAAACGCAGTGGCACGGACGGCGGCGAAGACGGCGCGGGTGGCGTCGAGCGCTGGGCGCGCGAAACGATGCCGGGACGCATGGGCAGCGCGCTGTCGCCGGCCGCGATGCAGTGGTGGACCCGCGCGATGGCGACGGCGCCGGCGGCGAGCGTCGCCGCGTGCTTCCGTCTGCTGCCGGGCATCGATGGCCCGAGTTGTCCCGAACGCGTGCAGTGTCCGACGCTTTTTATCGCGGCTGGCGCGCCCATTGTCGCGGATCGGTCGAGTTACGACCAGCGGCCGGCGGCCGCGGATCTGCAGCGATTGCGCGAGCGCGTGGCCGGATCGTCGTGGGTCGAGGTGCCGGCCGATTCGTACCATATCGCCGCGACGCATCCGGACGACTGCGCGCGCGAGGCGCTGGCCTTCATCGAACGTGTCGACGAAGCGCAAGCGGCTGCGATCGAGGAAGCTGGCGGCGCTGCGAGCATCGCCATGAACGGCGCCGCAGCGCGACCGGCTATCGAAACGAACCGCCCGGCGCCATAAGCGCCCGGGCACTGTCACTGCGGGGGCATATATGAAAGGATGGCGAGCGCGCATCGGGTTTCTGGTTCCACCCGGCAACCCGACTGTCGAGCCGGAAATGTTCGAGATGGCGCCGCGCGGCGTATCGGTGCATTTCACGCGAATGACCGCGCGCGGCGCAGCCGGCACGCATGAAGGCCAGGACGAGCGCAACCGCAGCCAGATCGAAAGCGTCGACGCGTGCCTCGAACTGCTCGCGATGGTCTCGCCGGATGTCGTCGTGCTGGCGCATACGGCGACCAGCTATACGCTCGGCCGCGAGGCCGAAGCGACGTTGATTGCGCGCGTCGAAGCGCAATTCGGGCTGCGCTTTATCACTGCGTTCGGTTCGGTGATGGCGGCCGTCGCCAGACTCGGCGTCAAACGCATTGCGTACGCGACACCGTATAACGAAGCGACGACGTTGCAAGGCGTTGCGCATCTGCGCGAACACGATCTCGACGTGGTCAGCCACGGCCGCCTCGACAACGTGCGCAACATTTACGAAGAAAACGACGAGCGTGCGTACCGGGTCGCGCGTCAGGTCGATCATCCGGACGCGGAAGCGATCTTTCTCAGCGGTGTCGGCATGCCGACGCTCGGTGCGCTCGAATGCCTCGAACGCGATCTCGGCAAGCCGGTGATCTCCGCCGCGTCCGCGATGATGTGGCACGCGTTGCGGGTCAGCGGCGTCGGCGATGCGGTCGACGGCTTCGGCCGACTGCTGCGCGAGCGCTGAGCATCGGAGTGCAGCGGTGCAGCGGCGCAGCGAGCATTCGCGATACGTTTCGCAGAGCGCTTGTTCCGACGCGATATCAGAGCAGCGAGACCGAAGCAGCGGCCGGTGGCGGCGCAGCCGTACGCGAGTGCTGCGGTAAAGTAGCGGCGTTCCAGATCGAAGCCGAAAGGAGAGCCGCTGCGATGCATCGCCTGCCCCCGCTCAATGCCTTGCGGGCGTTCGAGGCCGTCGCGCGCCAGGGCACGCTGACGCGTGCGGCCGAAGAACTGCACGTCACGCCGACCGCGGTCAGCCGGCATCTGCGCAATCTCGAAGAGTCGCTGAACGTGCGGCTGTTCGATCGCGAAGGCGGTCAATTGCTGCTCACCTCGCACGGCAAGACCTACGCACGCACGCTTGCGCGCGCCTTTGAAATGATGGGCGAGGCGACCGATCTGTTGTCGCAAGCGTCGGCGCGCACGCAGATCACGCTGCGCGCCTTCACGACGTTGCTCGTGCGCTGGATGATTCCGCGCCTGCCCGATTTTCAGCTCAGGCATCCGGAGGTGGACCTGCGTCTGACCACCGCTTTCGATGCGGTCGACTTCGGTCGCGACAAGGTCGATCTCGGTGTGCGCTACGGACTCGGCCAGTGGCCCGGCCTGCACGCGACGCGGCTCTTTTCCGACGAACTCGTCGCCGTCGGCAATGCGGCGATGCGCGATCGTTTCGCGGACCGGCCGCTCGTGGAAGCACTCGAGTCGTCGACGCTGCTCGTGCATACGCTGCATCTCGACGACTGGCCCGACTGGTTCGAAGCGGCGGGGCTCGAGGAGATCGTCGCGCACAAACGTCAGCCGTTCGACGACATGTCGCTGATCTATCAAAGCGCGCTCGACGGCATCGGCGTCGGCATGGTCCAGCGGCGTTATGTATCGCGCGACCTGGCCGAAGGACGGCTGCACCTGCTGTCGCCGGCCGTGCTGCGCCGCGAGCGCGGGTTTTATCTCGTGTGCCGCCAGGAAACGGCGTTGAATCCCGCGGTGCAGTCGTTTATCAAATGGATCGACGAGCGCCGCGACGATTGAGCGCGCGTCAGCGCGGC
Source organism: Paraburkholderia sp. SARCC-3016 (assembly GCF_031119615.1). Taxonomy (NCBI): domain Bacteria; kingdom Pseudomonadati; phylum Pseudomonadota; class Betaproteobacteria; order Burkholderiales; family Burkholderiaceae; genus Paraburkholderia; species Paraburkholderia sp. SARCC-3016. The sequence goes on from NZ_JAVHZD010000001.1 coordinate 399,933, forward strand.
CCGATTGCAACGCGAGCGCGGCGTCGCGATGCCGCCGCCCGCTCGCGCCACCGTTGCTGTTACTTCTTTTCGCTGCCTTCGAGCGCCCATTCGCCGTCGCGCAAGCGGCAAATCGCGCCTTGCTGACTCAGCGTATCGAGTTCGAGCGCGATTTCACGGCCATCCGTGCTGCCGAGCGCCGTCATCAGTTCCATAAAGAACATCGGCCGTGACGCGAGCGCCTCGCGAACGCTGCCGAATGCCTTTGCCGATGCCGATGCGCCGGCAAAGCGCGGCGCGAACGCACGCCGCGTCTCGACTGTTTCGGGCCGGCCATACGGCGCGGTCAGATCGAAGCCGACCTTCGCGATGCTGTCGTGGTCGCCCGTCGTCGGGTCCATGTAGAACGGCGCGAAGCCTTCGAGCACGACGATGTCGCGATCGCTGCGAAAGCGCGTCGACATCGCCCATTCGACCTCTTCGTTCGAGAATACGTCGACGTCGTCATCGACGATATAGATGTACTTGAGCCGCGGAATCGACGCGAGCGCGGAGATCGCGAGCCGCGCCTGGCCTGGCGTGCCGCGCTTGAGCGCCACGCGCGCGCTTTGCCGCCCATTGGTGCCGGGCACCGCGCAAACGGCGGCGGGTTCGATGTTCGCGGCGCGCAGCAAGCGCCACATCTGCAGCTCGGAATTGAGGCCGCCGAGATTCGCCGATTCGGTCCAGCTCAGATAACGGCCGCTATGACGCACGGTTTGATGCAGCATGTCCTTGCGCATCGTGATTGCGGTGACATGAAACACAGGGTCCATATGCACGGGGCCGTAGTAGCCGTAGAACTCGCCGTACGGTCCTTCCTTCTCGCGATAGCCGAGTTCGTCGAAGTAGCCTTCGACGATCATCTCGGCGTCGGCCGGAGCGAGCACGCCGTTAGACAAGCCGCGCACCATCGGCACCGGCTCGCCGCGCAACGTTCCGACAAGGCCGAATTCGTCGACTGGAATGCGCAACCCTGCTGCCAGATAGTCGAGCGGATGCGAGCCGATCGCGAAGCTCGCCGGCAGCTTTTCGCCGCGCTCGACGCAGGCGAGGTACACGCGCTTCAGGTCGGATGGCTGCGACAGGTTCGCGCGCATCGTGTTGCGGCTGCGAAACATCAGGCGGCGGCAGCCGACGTTGGTGCGGCCCGTCGCGGGGTCGACGCTATAGTCGATGCCCGACGAGATATAGGGCGCGCCGTCGTATTCGTGCTGCAGGTGGAACGGCAGCTTCATCAGGTCGATGTCGTCGCCGGTGATCACCACTTCGTGCACGGGCGCGCTTGCCGACGGCACTTCGACCACCTTCTGCGGATTGGCCATGCGGCGCGTGTATTCGTCGATCACCCTGGTTTCGTCGACGCCGAACGCCATCGCAAGCCGTTTGCGGCTTCCCGATACGGCGGCGATCATCTCGAACTTCTCGTCGCCGACCTGTTTGAAGAGCGACGCCTTCGGCGTTTCGTCGACGCGCGCGCTCAGGTCCGCGAGCGAAACGGGTTCCTCGTGAATCGCGACTTCGCCGGCCTCGATCAGCTTCTCGACGAAGCGTCGCAGGCGGAATTTATCGAAGTCGAAGGGAGTATCGTGGTTGCTCATCGTTCGTCCTTGTTGGCTTGATCTTTCTGCTTGAGCATTTCGTTTGACGAATTGATCGTCGCGTGCAGGTTCTGCGCGTAGTCCACCGCGCCGCGAATCGGCATGTCGGGTGCCGAACGCAGATATTCCTTGGTACCGACGAGCGCGGCACGCGGCATGTTCAGCATCGATGCGGCGAGCGCGTCGCATGCCGCGTCGAGACCCGCGTCGGGCACGACCTCGCTGACGAGGCCATACGCATGCGCGGCCGCCGCATCGATCTCGCGCGTCGAATAGACGAGATACGCGAGTTCCTTGGCCGGCACGCGGTCGATCAATGCCGACATCACCATGGTCGGCAAGATGTTGTGCGCCATTTCGGGAATCTGGAACGTCGCGCTGCTCGCCGCGAGCGTGATGTCGCAAAGGGCCGCGATCGCGCAGCCGAAACCGTGTGCCCGGCCGCGAACGACGCCGATCACCGGCACGGGGGCTGCACGGAATGCGTCGTAGCAGCGGAAGATCACTTCGGTCCTGCGCCGCCGATCGAGCGCCTGCGGCTGGACGCCGCTGCGCTTGCCCATCGACATCCGGCCGCTGCAGAAGTCCGCTCCGGCGCCGCGCAGCACGACGAGGTCTGCGTCGTCCGCCGCCGTGTCGAGCATATCGGCCAGGTGGCGCGCCATGTCGTCGGACATCGCGTTGCCGTGCTCTTCGTTGTCGATCGTCAGTTCGAGGCAGCGTCCGCTAAGCTGCCGAATGATGTTGCCGCTCATTGATAGGCTCCCGCTAAGCCAGGGTCTTGCCGCTTGCGCGTGCGTCCTGGATGGCCTGCCATACGCGTTCCGGTGTGGCGGGCATGTCGATATGGGTGACGCCTAATTCCGCGAGTGCATCGACGATCGCGTTGATCACGCAGCCGAGCGCTGGCGTCGTTCCGCCTTCGCCGCCCGCGCGCACTCCGAGCGGATTGGTCGGCGACGGCGTTTCGCTGATCTCGGTGACGAAGTCGGGCAGGTCGGACGCGCGCGGAATCGCGTAGTCCATAAACGAGCCCGACAGCAGCTGGCCGCTTCCGTCTTCGTAATAGCAGCGCTCGTGCAGCGCCTGGCCGACGCCTTGCGCGATGCCGCCATGGGCCTGGCCGTGCAGAATCAGCGGATTGATCGCTTGCCCGACGTCGTCGACGGCGATGTAGTCGACGAGTTCGACCGTGCCCGTTTCGGCATCGACCTCGACCTCGCAGACGTGGCTGCCGAACGGATAGCCCGCGACCTGCACGGTTTCGTCCGAGACGGCTGCGAGCGGGCCGCGCAGATCGTCGGGCAGGGCGCTGTCAGCGTTCACTGCCGCAGCGGCAATGTCGAAGATGTCGAAAGATTTCGATGTGCCGTCGCGGGTCGCCGCCGTGAAGCGGCCGTTTTCGAAGCGCACGGCTTGGTCTTCGTGAGTACCGGGCTTCAGCAGATGCGCGGCGATCCGCTTCGACCTCGTGAGCAGCGCCTCGCTCGCCTTGCCGATCACGATGCCTGCAAGGCGCATCGAGCGTCCCGACTGCGAGCCGCCGCCGGCCGGCACGATATCAGTATCTCCGGTGATGATGCGCACCTGTTCGATTGGCACGTCGAACCATTCGGTGATCAGCTGCGCGAAGCTCGTTTCGTGTCCCTGGCCGCTCGACAGCGTGCCGATCACCACGTCGACCGTGCCACCCGGCTGAATCGTCACCTCTGCGCGCTCGCGCGGCATGCCCGACGTGATCTCGACATAGTTGGCGACAGCGATGCCGCGGTGCTTGCCGCGCCGGCGCGCTTCGGCGCGGCGCTGCGCGAACGTCTGCCATTTGCCGAGCTCGAGCGCGCGCTCCATCGTTTGCGGATAAGCGCCACTGTCGTACGTGAGGCCGAGCGGATTCGCGTACGGGAAACGATCGGGCTGAATCAGATTGCGACGCCGCAATTCGACGCGATCGAAGCCATGCTCGCGCGCGGCCATATCGATAAGCCGCTCGATGACGAACATCGCTTCGGGCCGGCCCGCACTGCGATACGAATTCGTCGACGGCGTGTTGCTGTTGACCGCGCGCCCGCGAAAGCTCGCGCTCGGGACATCGTAGACGCTGCTCATGAGGCCGATGCCCTTCGTCAGCGGAACGAACGAAACCGTATGCGCGCCGACGTTGCTGAGGTTCGAGCCGCGCAACGCGAGAAACCGTCCCTCCTTGTCGAGCGCGATTTCCGCTTCGACGTAGAGGTCGCGCCCCTGGTAGTCGCTCAGAAACGCCTCCTGGCGCTCGCAATTCCAGTGCACCGGACGTCCGACGCGTCGCGACGCCCACGCGATAACGGCGAATTCGGGGTAGAACGCATTGCGCGTGCCGAAATTGCCGCCGACGTCGCGCGCGACCACGCGCACCATCGGTTCGCCGATGCCGAGGATATGCGCGAGTTCGCGTTTCTGCCGCACCACGTTGCCGCTGCCCGCGAACAACGTATAGCGCTGCGTTTGCGCGTCATAGCTGGCGGCCGCGGCGCGCGGTTCCATCGGTACGCCGGTTAGCCGCTGAATCCAGGTTTTGATCGACGTGACATGCGCGGCGTGCGCGAAGGCTGCGCTCGTCGCTTCGGCGTCGCCGAGTTGCGCATCGAGCGCGACGTTCGCGTGTTCGTCCCATACGCGAGGCGCATCGGGCGCGGCGGCCGCGAGCGTGCCGGTAACGGACGGCAGCGCTTCGTATTCGACGTTGACAAGCTCGGCCGCATCTTTCGCGATCGCGACCGTCTCGGCGACGACAACGGCCACGGCCTCGCCGACAAAGCGCGCACGATCGGGCGGCAGCGGCAGGTGCGGCGAAATGAACTTCTCCGACCCGTCGCTGTTGGTGAGCTTGACGTCGGCGTGGTGCCCGAGCACGGGGCGGTGCGGCAGCGACTTGAGTCCATCGGCCTCGACATCCTTGCCGGTCAGCACCGCGATCACGCCTTCGAGCGCGAGCGCCGCCGACGCATCGATCGAGACGATCGCCGCATGCGCATGAGGCGATCGAATGAAATAGGCATGTGCCTGGCCGGACAGATGGATGTCGTTGCTGAAGCAACCTCGACCCTGGATCAGACGCAGGTCTTCGCGGCGCGGCACCGGTTGACCGATGCCGTTATGAACGGATGGCGACTTGCTCAAGACACACTCCGGCTGGTCTGGATATGCGGGTCCTGGCGCGTGCTCGGCGGTTGCCGGCTACGCATCATCAGCAGCACCGCGACCATCGCGAACAGCATCGGCGCGGCGGCGCAGTAGAAGATCGTTGCGAGCGGCCAGTGCCGGGCGATCATCAGGCCGCCGACGAACGGGCCGACCACCGACAGCAGCCGCGCCACACCGAACGCCCAGCTCGACCCGGTTGCACGGATACGCGTCGGATAAAGCGTGGCGGACAGTGCGCCGAGTGTCATCTGCGAGCCGATCACGGCGAAGCCGCCCATAAAGATCGTGACCATCAGGCCTGCTTGCGAGGTGCCCGCCTGGCTGATCGACGCGATCCCGACACAGCCCAACGCGAAGACGGCGGCAAGCACCTTGTAGTAGCCGAACCGGTCGGCGAATAGGCCCATCAGCGCAATGCCGATAAAGCCGCCGAATTGCAGCATCGTGGCCGTGCGCAGCGCTTGCGGAACCGGCAAGCCGGTTTGTATGACGAGCGTGGGCAGCCAGTTGTTCATGAAGTTCAGCACGACGAGATTCATGAACAGACACGTCCACAGCAACAGCGTGATACGCGTGCGGTTCTCGGTGAAGAGTTCGCGCACGTGCGAGAACGTGCCGTTCCTGCCGGTGTCGCGGCCCGTGGTCAGCATCATGAAATGAGCGTCGGCGGGGAAGCTCAGCGACGGTACGATCTTGCGCAGGACTGCCGCGATACGCACGTTGTCGTGGCGCAAGGTGAGGAAGCGGATCGATTCGGGCATCCACAGCATCAGCGCGACGGCGAGCAGCAGCGGTAGTACGGCGCCGACGTAGAACACCGAGGTCCAGCCGAAGCGCGGCACGATATGAACGGACAGGAAGCCACCCGATGCCGCGCCGACGGCATAGCCGCAGGTCATCATCGTGACCATCTTCGCGCGGTGCCTGAGCGGCGCGTATTCGTTGCACAGCACGACCACGAGCGGAATCACGGCGCCGAGCACGAGGCCGATGAAAAAGCGCAATACGGTGAGCTCTGTGATCGACGTAGCCTGCGCGAGCAGCAGGGAAATCAGGGCGAAACACAGCACCGTGAATAGCAAGGTTTTCACGCGGCCGAAGCGATCGCCGAACGGGCCGATCAGAATGCTGCCGAGGCCGACGCCGAATACGCCGGCGCTGAACACCGGGCCCAGCGCGCCGGCGCTCAAATGCCATGCCGATTTCAGCGCGGGCGCCACATAGCCAATCATCTGGTTGTCGAAGCCGTCGAGCATCAGCGTGATCGCGCCCAGTATCGCAACGCGTATTTGCAGCCAGCTGATTTTGTGACTATCGATAATCTCGACGACATTGATCGGTTCAGCCATGCCGTGTCTCCTTGCGCTGCATCGTTGCATGCGCTTTTATCGGCGTTTTCCTATGCTGCGGATGTCGGACGGCGGGCAAACGTGCCATCGCGCTGCCGCGCCAGCACCGCAGTCTACCTTGCATCTACAATTCGCTAAGCGAAATACGATGCGCATTGCGAATTCTAAGTTCGGCGCGGCAGAACTGTCAATGTGAAAAGTCCCTTCCGCAACGGCAGGCTGCGGTTCGCAGGCTTTTGGGAGGCGGTTTTACAGGCTTTTTCAGCGCACGGACGGCATTCCGTTGACAGTGTAATGGGTCGCACCGTACTATTTGCTATGCGTTTTACTATTTGCTGTGCAAATTACAAGTTGCGCTTTGCGAATTATTGGAGACGATCGATGAATGTGCTGGACGCGGCGATACAGGACCTGGTGATGGCGAATCACATCCTCGCCAATGAAAACATCGTGGATGCTTACGGTCATGTCAGTGTCCGTCATCCGGAGAACCCGCAGCGCTTCCTGCTGTCCTGCTCGCGCAGTCCGGAATTCGTCGCGGCCGACGACATTCTCGAATTCGGCTTCGACGGCGAACCGGTCGTACCCGGCGGCAAGAAGCCATATCTCGAGCGCTTCATTCACGCGGGCATCTATGCGGCGCGGCGCGATGTGAATGCGGTCATCCATAGCCATGCGGCCGACGTCCTGCCTTTCACGATCAGCACGCGGCCGCTGCAGGCGGTGCTCAACACGGCGTCGGGCATCGGCGAGCACGTGCCGGTGTGGGATATTCGCGATCATTTCGGCGACACGAATATTCTCGTCGAGAGCATCGCGCAAGCAGACGACCTCGCACGCACGCTGGCCGGCAACAGCGTCACGCTGATGCGCGGGCACGGCTTCACGGCTGTCGGGCGCACGCTGATCGAAGCCGTGAAATCGGCAATCTATCTTCCGCTCAATGCGCGCGTGATGATGGCGGCGCTGAGCCTCGGCGGCGATATCAAACCGCTGTCGCCGGGCGAAATCGCGATTCGCCATAAGACGCCGATCGATTCGCCGGCCTATACGCGAGCCTGGGAATACTGGACCAATCGCGTCAAGCTGTCCCGCGTGGGCAGCTGCAGTTGCTGCGGGGGCGAACAGACGCAGCACGATGCGGACAACGCGCGAGGGAAATAAGCGATGCAGACGGAATGGATTGATCTGCCTGATGCCGATCACTTCGGCTCAGACAGCTTCGGCATGCAGGCGTACCGTGTCGCTCCCGCAGGCGCTGCCACGGCGCCGACGGTCATCGTGCTGCATGAAATTTTCGGCGTGAACGCTGCGATGCGCGACGTCGCCGGCATGCTCGCGCGCGAAGGCTTCGAGGTTCTGATGCCGGACCTGTTCTGGCGCGTCGAGCCGCACATTTCGCTTGGCTATGTCGAGCCGGACCGCACGCGGGCGGGTGAACTCATGCGCGGTTACGACACCGATCTCGGACTTGCCGATATCGGCCGGCTTGTCGCGTGGGTCAAACGGCGTTCCGGCGCGCAGCATCGGATCGCCGCGATCGGGTTTTGCATCGGCGGCAAACTTGCGACGCTGCTTGGCGCAAGAGGCGAGATCGACGGCGGCGTGTCGTTCTACGGCGTGCAGTTGAGCGACTACGTCGATGAGATAGCGAAGGCGCAATCGCGTCTGCTACTGCATTTCGGCGGGCAGGATGCGCAGATACCGGTAACGCTCGTCGAGCGGATCGAAGCGGCGTCGCGGCCGAATTCGCGCGTCGACGTTCGCCTTTATCCGGAGGCGAAACATGGTTTCTTCAATCCGTCGCGCACCGATAGGCATCATGCGGATGCCGCGTCCGAAGCCGGCACGCGGACTCTGGCGATGTTGCACGAAGTGTTCGGTTCGCCGGCAGCAGGCTGACTAACCGGTTACGCGGCGCGGCATTGCACGGCGCCGCACCGCGACGGAATTACCTTCAGGCGTTGGCGATATCGACAGCACGCCGTGCGATCACGCCAACGAGATGCGCACGATACGCGGCACCGGCGTGAATGTCGCTGTTCATCAAGTCGACCGGCGTTTCGATGCCATCGAGTGCGGACGAGCTGAACGACCGCTCGAGCGCTTCCTCGAACGCACGGTGGCGAAACACCCCATCCTGCGCGGCGCCGGTCACCGCCAGACGCACGCGCCCGGCCGTCTTTGCGACGAATACGCCGACCATCGCATAGCGTGACGCGGGGTTCGGGAATTTCACATAAGCGGCACGCTCGGCAACCGGCAACCTTACTTCCGTGATCAGTTCGCCCGGCTCGAGCGCCGTGGCGAACATCCCCTGAAAATAGTCGTCGGCGGCGATATCGCGCCGATCGGTTCTGAGCGTCGCGCCGAGCGCGAGCGCGGCCGACGGATAGCACGCGGAAGGATCGTTATTGGCCAGCGATCCGCCGATCGTGCCGCGATACCGGACCTGACGGTCGCCGATATGGCCCGCGAGCCATGCAAGTGCCGGAATCGCCGCCCGCACGATTGGAGACGCCGCCACCACACCATGCGGCGTCATGGCGCCGATCACGAGCGTGTCGTCTTCACGGCGAATCGAGGCGAGACCCAAACCGCTCAGATCGACCACGACCGACGGCTGGCCGAAACGCTGCTTCAACACGGGGATATAGGTCATGCCGCCCGCGAGCGCCTTCGCGGCATCGTCGTTCGTCAGCGTGTTGACCGCATCTTCAATCGTGGCGGGCTTTACATATTCGAAGTCGTACATCCGGGCCTCCGGCTATTGCGCTGCAGGCGCGGTATCGGCCTGCATCAGCGGCCACGCCGCTTCGATCGCACGCACGATGTTGTGATAGCCGGTACAGCGGCACAGATTGCCCTCCATCGCATGGCGGATCTGCTCCGACGTGAGTCCTTCCGGGTGCGTTTCGACGAGGTTGATCGCGCTCATCATCATGCCCGGCGTGCAATACCCGCACTGCAGCGCGTGATGCCGCCGAAACATGTCCTGCATCGGATGCAACGTGCCGTCGGGCGCGGTGAGTCCTTCGATGGTTCTGACCGCGGCGCCGTCGGCCTGAACGGCGAGGAACGTGCACGACTTGACCGATTGGCCATTGACTTCCACTACGCAGCAGCCGCACTGGCTCGTATCGCATCCGACATGCGTGCCGGTCAGCCCCAGCTTGTCGCGCAGCAACTCGACCAGCAGGGTTCTGCCTTCCACCTCAGCCGACGATGGCTGCCCGTTCACCGTTAGCGCAATTCGACGCATGTGTGTGCTCCTCCAGAGTGCGACGCGATGTAGGCGAACCGCGGAATCGAGCCGCGGAGCGGGATTGCGGAGCCGATCTGCGGGGCATGGCCCGCGGTTGCCCCTCGCATCGTTTTAATTTGCAAAGCGGATAACAAAACGCATAGCAAATAGTAGTGGCTCGTGGACGAGACTGTCAATCGGCACGCAGCAGCGAGCCTGCGCCTCGCCGGCGCCGCATGCAACAAGTTGACAACGCAATGACTGGCCCATAAACTGTTTGCGAATCGATATTTGCATTGCGAATAATCGCAAGGATGGACGGAGACAGAGCGAGCGATCGGCGGTGCTCTCACCATGTTTTTCATTTAGTAAGGATCGCCAGGTGCACGGGGCGTTTGCCCCTCGCGCAGGACGCGAAGCCGATGCATTGAGAAAATCAAATTCATATGACAGCCAAACCAGACTTGTTGGAATGCGAAATCCTCGTCATCGGCGCCGGACCCGTCGGGCTGGCGCTGGCGGGAGACCTGGGCTGGCGGGGACGCCGATGTATCGTCGTCGATCGTGGCGACGGCTCGGTGTTCCAGCCGAAGATGGACCTCGTCGGCATCCGCACGATGGAGTTTTGCCGCCGCTGGGGCATTGTCGGCGACGTGGAGGCGAGTCCCTACGATCGCGACTATCCGCAGGACAACGTCTATCTGACGGCGTTGAACGGTTACGAACTGGGCCGCCAGGCGATGCCGTCGATGCGCGCCGAGCTGCCGCCGCCGGAGAGCCCGCAAAAGCGCGAGCGCTGCCCGCAGAACATGTTCGACCCGATTCTGCGTAAGTTCGCCGAATCGCAAGCGGGCGTACAGATGCTTTACGAGCATGAATACGTGTCGTTCGAAGAAGACGCGGACGGCGTGACCGCGAACGTCGTACGGGCGTCGGACCAGCATGCATTCACGATCCGCGCCAAATACCTGGTCGGCTGCGACGGCGGACGCAGCCTCGTGCGCGAGCAGCTCGGCATCGGCATGCATGGCAAAGGCGTGCTGACGTACACGACCAACGTGATCTTCCGTTGCGCCGAATTCAACAGCCTGCACGACAAGGCGCCCGGTTACCGCTATATGTTCGTCAATCACACGGGCGTGTGGGCGACGATCGTTGCGATCAATGGCAAGGATTGCTGGCGCATGTCGATTGTCGGCAACGCGGACGAGCGCAAGCGCTATACGAATGACGAACTGAAGGCGTTCGCGTGCCGCGCGCTCGGCCGTCCGTTCGAGCCCGAGATTCTGAGCGTGCTGAATTGGACGCGCGAGGAGCTCGTCGCCGATCAATACGGCCGCGGCCGCGTGTTTATCTGCGGCGACGCGTGCCATCTGACGTCGCCGACCGGCGGCCTCGGCATGAACACCGGCATCGGCGATGCCGTCGACCTTTCATGGAAGCTCGATGCCGCATTGCAGGGCTGGGGCGGCCCGGCGCTGTTCGATGCATACGAAATCGAGCGCAGGCCGATCGCCGAACGCATCACGCGTTTTTCGACCGGCAACCTCGAAACGATGAAGCAGGCGAGCAATAGCCACCGTCTCGACGAAGACAGCGAGGTCGGCGCGGCGGAACGTATCAAGGTCGGTCAAGCGCTCGGCGAAGGTTTGAAGCGCGAGTGGTTCTCGCTGAACATGCACCTCGGCAATCGCTACGCCGACTCGCCGGTCTGCGTGTATTCCGAGAATGAGGATCGCGAGCAGATCGTCGCCGAATACAACGACGGCGTGAACTACCGGCCCACCACGCGCGCGGGCTGCCGCGCACCGCATGCGTGGCTTGCCGACGGCCGCTCGACGCTCGATCTGTTCGGACGCGGCTACGTGCTGCTGAGCTTTACGAAGGACGACACCGCTCAGCGCCTTGCCGACGCCGCGCGCGACGCGCGCGTGCCGCTGACACTGCACGCGATCGATGAACCGGCCGTGGCCGCGCTCTATGAGAAGCGCCATGTGCTCGTGCGTCCCGATGGCCACGTCGCCTGGCGCGGTGACGCGCTGCCCGCCGATCCGATGGCGCTTTTCGCAACGATTTCTGGAAAGAAGGAACAACAATGAAACTGTTTCGCTTCGACGACGGCCGGATCGGCGTTCAATCCGGCAACGAGAGCTACGACATTACCGACGCGCTCGGCATCGACACGCAGATGTGGCCCCCCGTGCAGATGGTGCAGGTGATCCGCCAGTTGTGCGAATCGGCCCCCGCCGTGCTCGATCATCCGAAGACGCGCCGCATCGATCTCGCATCCGTGCGTCTGCTGGTGCCGATCGAGTGGCCGAACAAGCTGCTCGCATTGCCCGTCAACTATGTGGCGCACGGTGCGGAAATGAACTCGGCCAATCGCGCGGATCTGAACGGCTTCTTCCTGAAAGCGAACTCGTCGCTGTCCGGTCCGAACGATGCGGTCGTGCTGCCCGATCTGCCGGGACGCGAGATTCACCACGAGTGCGAACTCGGCATCGTGATCGGCAAGGGCGGCCGCAACATCAGCCGCGCCGATGCGTGCGAGCACATCTTCGGCTATGCCTGTCTGATCGACATGGTCGTGCGCGGCAAGGAAGAACGCGTGATGCGCAAGTCGTACGACACGTTCTGCCCGTTTGGACCGTGGATCGTGACCGCCGACGAGGTGCCGGACCCGGCCAACCTGCAAACGCGTCTGTGGGTCAACGACGAGCTGCGGCAGGACTCGAACACGAAGGACCTGATTGTCGACATCCCCGGCATGATCGAGCTGATCTCGCGCGTGGCGACGCTGTATCCGGGCGACATCATCGCAGCGGGCACGCCGGCAGGCGTCGGCCCCGTCCAGCGCGGCGATCGCATGCGCATTGCGATCGATCACGTCGGCGAGATGACGCTCGACGTCCGCTAGGAGACCGATATGGATTTCAAAGGATCGGAAACGATCAGGGCGCCGCGCAGCCTCGTATGGAAATGCCTGAACGATCCGGAGGTTTTGAAGCACTGCGTGCCCGGATGCCAGTCTTTTACGGCGGCCGGCGAGGGCGAGTTTCTTGCGACGGTGACAGTCGCGGTCGGTCCGGTCAAGGCCAACTTCAAAGGCAATCTGAAGCTGTCCGATCGTGTCGAGCCGCAAGGCTATCGGATCGTCGGCCAGGGTGAAGGCGGTATCGCCGGATTCGGCAAGATGAACGCCGAGGTGGTGCTCAGCGACGACGGCGACGATACCGTGCTGTCGTATGTCGCGTATGCGGAGGTCGGCGGCAAGCTCGCGCAGATCGGCACGCGGTTGGTGTCGTCGGTGGCGAACAGGCTCGCGGCGACGTTCTTTCAGCGCTTCAACGAGAACGTGAGCGCGCTCGCCGCGCAGCAATGAAGCGATGCAGAAGCGGCGCGGCGGGCGGCAGGTCCCGCTAGTGCGGAACTTGCCGCCGCAATACGGCAGCGCCGCCTATCTCATCGTATCGAGCGCGGACGCGAATCGCGCGGCAAGCCGCTTCAGTTCGTTGCCAACCTTGACGAGCGTTTCGTCGTCGAACACGAGGCTGATGCCACCCGCGCTCAGCGACAACAGCGCCTTGCCGTCCGACGACATGACCGGCACCGCGACGGCATTGATCTGCGCATGCAACGAGCCCTTGTTGATGATGAACCCCGTGCGCTTGTACTGCGCGATCGATTGCTTGATCTTCGGCAGCAGCGTGCTCCAGCGCTTTTTCTCGATCTCCTGCAGTTCCTTGAAGACCTGCTCGCGCTCGTCGTCGGGCAGTCCGGCGAGGTACGCCCAGCCGGTGGCCGACGACGACAGCGGCACGCGCGAGCCGACTTCGAGATCGCGCAGGATGATCTGCGAGCCCTGCATGCGCTGCATATAGACCATGTAGTGCCCGTCGCGCATGCCGAGCGAAACGGCGCATTGGTAGCGGCTCGCGAGCGCCTGCATGTCGTCGCGCGCGAGCTCGGCGATCGGCATGCTGGCAATCGCCGCCTGCCCGAGGCCGAGCACGGAAATACCGGGACGCAGCCGGCCGCCGCGGTCCGTCTGCACGAGATAGCCCTCCTGGATCAGCGTGTAGCAAAGCCGCCAGACGGTCGGCTGCGCGAGACCGGTCATACGCGCGATGTCCGCCGTGCCGAGCGCCGGGGTCGCGCGCGTGAAGCAGCGCAATACGTCGAGTCCTCGGGCCAGCGCGGTCACGAACTGGCGGTCTTTCTCGGGAGCGATGTCGTCGTCGCTCCTGGCAGCCTTGGCAGTGGTTGTTTTTTTAGCTGGTTTTCGTTCTGTCAATTTGGCAATCCTGTTGTGCGCGAACTGGATGGAGCGCAGCGCGCTCATGGCAAACGCGGAATGCGGCGCGCAGGCCGCTCTCGGTGGCATCTCCCCGGCGCTTGTCGTGCCCGGGCGTTGCCTCTTTAACGTGCCGAATTATAAGCAGCGCGTGCATCGACGTCGCGCAGCGTCGATGAAGCGTGCCGCCGCCGTGATCCGTTGCCGCGCGAGCGGCGATGCGGATATTCACACAGAGGATAGCTTACTCGCAAGGTGAATTGGGGCCTGGCGGGCATTTCGCGCGTCGTTTCAGCGCAAAGGCAAGGCTGCATGCGCTCGCCGGGGCGATGCCCACTTTGTGCAATCGATGCGTGGCGAATTTGCCTAAACGAATTGACAGATCAACTGAACCCGATATAATTTGCTCTACAGATTGAAATTCGCATTGCGAATAACGCGGACGAAGCGAAACAAGGCGATACAGCAGTGCCAGGAGACCAGGGCGAAACGGTGCCGACAGGAAAATTCTGCGGCTGGAAAGCGTTGTGCCGCATCCGTTCTCCGCTTCCAACCCAGAGGATGATTCCGATGTCGCAAGCCGAGCATGCCGAAGTCGATTTCGATTCAGCGCAAGATCTGCCTGCTTTGCACGCGTTGCTCGAGCACGTGCAGATGAAAAACGGCTGGGCCAAGCCCACGCCTTCGCTGTATCCGCAACCGAAGCAGACGTTCGTGCCCGCGCATTGGCGCTATCGCGATGCTCGCGCGGCGCTGCATGCGGCGGGACGGCTCGTCGGCACCGAATGGGCCGAGCGGCGCAACCTGATCATGGCCAACCCGATTCCGGGCAACGACTACGCCACGGTGCGCACGCTGGTCGGCGCGTATCAGATGATCAAGGGGCACGAATCGGCGCGCAGCCACCGGCACACGCCGAACGCCATGCGCGTCGTGCTCGAAGGCGCGCCGAACATGTACACGATCGTCGACGGCGTGAAAATCCCGATGCTGCCCGGCGACATCCTGCTGACGCCGAACGGCTGTTACCACGGACATCTGAGCGAATCGGACCGGGAAGGCTACTGGATCGACTTTCTCGATGCGCCGCTCGTCCAGCATCTGAATCCGATGTTTTTCGAGGTTCATCCCGATGAACTGGAAAAGAGCCATCGCGTGGACGCGCATTCGCCGATGCGGTTCGCCTATGCGGATTACCGTCCGCGGCTTCTCGACTCCGCCGAGATTGCGGCAGGCGTACGCAGCCTCGAACTCGGGCCGCCGACGCTCGTCACGTTCGACCGCGTGGTGCTGCATCTCGCCGCCGGTACGCAATGGCCGTGCGCGCGCACCACGGCTAATCGCATTTTTACGGTGGTCGAAGGTGAGGGCGTGACGCGGGTGGCCGGCCGCGAGTTCCGCTGGCAGGCAGGCGATATGTTCGCGATGCCGGGATGGAACGAATACAGCATCGAGGCAAGCAACGACGCGTTGCTGTTGCGCGTGTCCGATGAACCGCTACTGCGCATGCTCGACTGGTATCGCGTGGACGGGACTGCCTGGTAGGAAGCGCGAATAATCGTGCGGCTTTCGTATGACTATTAATTGGCATTGCAAAATTAAATGTCATTGGTGACGCAGTAAGCAGCAGAACGTGCGCCCTCAGATCGCACGGCACCGTCAAGGTGTGAACAAATACAAAAAATGGAGACAGCAATTGAAAATGAGATGGAGCTCGGCTGCCTGTGCAGCGGCGTTCGCGCTTGCGTCGACTCAGGCGAGCGCGCAAAGCAGCGTCACGATCTTCGGCTTGCTCGATGTGGGTTTGACCTATATCAGCAACATGAGCGGCCACTCGTCGGTGCAGTTCAAGGACGGGCAAAACTCGCCCAACATATGGGGCTTTACCGGAACCGAAGATCTGGGCGGCGGATGGAAGACGTTCTTCATGTTGCGCGATCAGATTGTGATCGGCACGGGATCGATTCTTAACGGGCAGAGCCTCTGGTCGAAGTCGGCGTATGTCGGCATGAAAAACGAGCGCTACGGTTCGATGTCGGCTGGCGAGCAGTACGACTTCATGCGCGACATGGTGAAAGATTCACCGGCCGAAATTTCCGGCCACCTTTATTCATATCCGGGCGGGATCTTTACGAAGCTCGCTATCCCGGGCAATCCGTCGGGTAGCTTCGACTGGAGCCGCTTGACCGGCACACCGATTTCGAACTCGATCCGATATGAGTCGCCGAAGTTCGCCGGTTTGCATGTGGGCGCGATGTATGGCTTCGGCAATGTCGCCGGCTCGATCGGCGCGGGCAATGCGTCGAGCTTTCTGGTCAGCTACGAGCAAGGCAAGTTCGGCGCCGATGCCGCGTACACCACCACCAAACACGTCGGCACGCTGGGCGCGCCGGACGTCACGATTCGGAACGCGGCGGTGGGTTCGCGCTATACGTGGGGGCCGGTGTTTATGACTGCGCTGATCACGACGGTGCGCAACGTCGCGAATGGCGCTGCAGCAGCGTCGTATTCCGCGGGCGCGATGTACCACGTCACGCCGCTATGGTCGCTCGGTTTCAGCTACATGTACCAGAAGGGCAACGAAGAGTTGAGCAACCAGCACGCGAATGAGATCGCCGGGATCGTCGACTATGCGTTGTCGAAGCGGACTTCCGTCTATGCGCTCGGTGCGTGGCAGCGGACGAATCATGGCTTCCGCGCCAATATCGACGGCTTGCTCGGCGCGACCGCAGCGGCGAGCGGGCCCAATCAGGAGGTGTTTCGCGTGGGCCTCCATACGCGCTTCTAAACCGGAAAATCAATGGGAAATACAGCAGCGCGGCGTCTGGTCGTCGGTATCACGGGGGCATCGGGCATTGGGTATGGGATTCGGGCGCTCGAAGTGCTCAAGGAAGCGGGCATCGAGACGCACCTGATCCTGAGCAAGGCCGCGGAACTGACGATGACGTACGAGACCGACCTCAAGTCCAACGATCTGCGCGCGCTGGCATCCGTGTGGTATTCGTCGGGCGATATCGGCGCGGCGGTTTCTTCAGGATCGTTCCGGACGATGGGCATGCTGATCGTGCCGTGCTCTGTTCGGACCATGAGCGAGATCGCGACGGGCGTGACGGGCACGCTGATGAGTCGTGCCGCCGATGTTGCCTTGAAGGAGCGGCGCCGGCTGGTGTTGGGTGTGCGCGAGACGCCGCTGCATAGCGGTCATCTGCGGACGATGCTGCAGTTGTCCGATATGGGCGCGGTGGTGGCGCCGCTCGTGCCTGCGTTCTATTCGCGGCCGCAGTCGCTCGACGATGTCGTTGACCATACCGTCGGGCGACTGCTCGATCTGTTCGATATCGAGACCGATATCGTGAAGCGCTGGAAAGAGGCGTAGGGGCATCGGCCCCTACGCGGCGCTGCATTCAAACATTCAGGCATCGGCCAGCATCGCGAGTTCGTCATCCTTGATGCTCGCGACCGGATGAAGAATCGCGCCATCGAATGTCTTCGGCTCGCGGTTGCCTGCGAGTACCTTCGGCAGGTCCGGGTTGGCCAGCGCGCCACGTCCTACCGTCACGATGTCCGCACCGGTCGCGAGCGCATTCGAGATTCGCTCTGCCGTGTGCAGGCTGCCATTGGCGATGATCGTGACGTTCGGCGCGTAGCGGCGCGCCAATGTGACGAGACTGTCGCGCGTGCCTTCGAACGCGGGCTGCCATGCCTCATATTCCGTCACGTGGATGAAGTCCGCGCCGGCATCGGCGAGCGCGCCGAAGATGATTTCGGCGTCCGCTTCCGCGCCTTGCCACTTCGATACGTAGTCGTTGACCTTGCCTTGCGAAATCCGGATGCCGACCGGAACCGTATCGCCGACGCTGTACTTGACCGCGTTGACGACATCGGCAAGCAACTGCACGCGCGCCCTCGTATCGCCGCCCCAACGATCGGTTCTGCGATTGGTCTCCTGCGTGAGGAACTGGTCGAGCAGATAACCGTTGGCGCCGTGGATCTCCACGCCGCTGAAGCCGGCGATATTGACCGCGCGCTGTGCGGCGTCCACGAACCCTTGAAGCGCGTCGTCGATTTCGGCATCGGTCATCGGCTTGGGTTCCTGGTACTGCCCCGCGCCGTAATAGAACTCCATCTGCTTGCCTTTCGGGCGAACCGCCGACGGCCCCACCGTGTGCGAGCGATAGATATTGCCTTGACTGAGTGCGCCCGCGTGCATCAGTTGTGCGAACACATGCGCGCCTTGCGCTTGCATATCGCGATTGAACGCTGCCCATGCTTCTGCCTGCGCGTTATCTGATAAACCGGGTTGAAACCGGTATCCTTGCGAAAACGCCTTGTCCGTATAGATGCCTTCGGTCGTGACGAGACCGAAGCCACCCTTCGCGAAACGCCGGTAATAGTCGAACATGGTTTGCGTCGGGTGCCCGTCTTCGGTGGCCGTGATGCGCGTCATCGGAGCGACTGCAATCCGGTTACGTACCGCGATGCCATTGCCATCGTACGGGGAAAGGATCAGAGAGGTGGTGTCGGTCATTTTGCAGCTCGTCTTGAAGAGAAAGTGTCCCTATCTTAGGAGTCGAGACGAGCAGGAAACAGACATCGGAATGTGAAGGCACCCTAACACTTCTGGATATAAACCATGCTTCTTCCGGACGTTCGAACCTTCCTCGCCGTTGCCTCGGCGGGAAGCCTGTCCGCCGCGGCGCGCCAGCTGGACGTGGTTCCGATGCAGGTATCGCGGCGCATCGCGGCGCTCGAAGAAGATCTTGGCGTGCGTCTTTTTCATCGGACCACGCGGTCGCTGACCCTGACCGCGGAAGGCGAGGCGTTTGTGCCTTATGCGAGAACGCTGGTTGATGCAGAAGCGACCGCGCGTGCCGAATTGAGTCCGTTGCCGAAAACGGCGTCAGGCGTGCTGCGGATGACTGCGCCCAGCGGCTTTGGGCAATCGGTGGTGCTGCCGATGCTTTCGCGGGTGCTGGAAGAGAATCCTGAGCTGCAGATCGATCTCGATCTTTCGGATCGTCAGGTGGATATCGTGGGGCAGGGGCTCGATCTCGCGTTGCGCATTGCGCCGTTGGAGGATTCGGAACTGATCGCGAAGAAAATTGCCGCTAATCCGCGGCTAATTTGTGCGGCGCCCGACTATCTGAAAAAGCATGGGGTTCCGCAGACCGTGGCCGAGCTCGACGGCCATCGATGCGTCAGGCTCTGCGCGGTCAGACGATGGCCGCTGATTGTCGACGGTGCGATGACGCGCAGGCGTGTGGAAGCGTCGATCACCACAACGAGCGTCGAAGCAGCGCGCACGGCTACCGTGCAAGGCCTGGGACTTGCGATGCTGACGTACTGGGATGTGTTCAGGCAGTTAGCCGACAAGTCGCTTGTGCGCGTGCATCTGCAGGATGCTTCGATGGAGGACCTGTCCGTGTGGGCTGTGATTCCGAGCAGGCGTTACGTGCCCAATCGCGTCAATGTGTTCCTCGGCGCGCTCGAACGCGAGATCGCCGGGCTCGCGAAGAAATACGGCCGCTGACAACGGCAACCCGACCCGCGTTGTTGCGGCCGTCCAGCCGGCGCGCCCGGTTCACCCGATCATCGAGGCGTCACGCCGCATACATAGGTCTGCGCGACGTCCCGGGAATCGCTGCCGCGCTCCGTAGCAAGATCGAATGATTCTGCGACAGCGTAACGCCGACGCACTGGTCCGGAACAGAACAACTGGATAGAAATGGAAAGTCCATGTCGACGGACAGGACGAGCCGCGCCTGCACGCGGCAGCAGTGGGGCGGCGACCTAAAGAAAACGTCGCGCCGCGCCGATATGATGTGTTTCGGGAAACGGGCTTGACGAACGACGTCGCCTCCGGCGAAGGCCGCCGATAACGGCTAGGCGAACTCCGATTCGTTGCGGGGTTCAGACGGGGCCTGCAGCTTCGTCTCGGGAAAACGCCTTGCGTGTCTGTCGCCGACTGGAAGATGCGCTGGAATTAAAGGAAAATGTAACCTGTCTCCCCTGCACAGGGCCACGGAACCCAATCGCACGCCATGTTTACCCGATCATCCGGCCCTTCCATTGCCAGACCCGTCACGCTGACGCAGCAGGTCGCCGAGCAGATCGCGGGCGAAATTCTGAGCGGGGTGTATCCGGTCGGCACACGGCTTCCATCGGGCAAGGATCTCGCGCAGCGCTTCGGCGTGAGCGCGGCGGTAATCCGGGAAGTCACCGAACGCCTGCGCGCGCAAGGCCTGATCGACAGCCGGCAAGGTTCCGGGTGCACGGTGCGCGCGCGTACGCAAAGCACGGGCTTCCAGGTGCCGGAAGGCCGCGACGCGAATCGTGCGGACCTCGTCAATGTGTTCGAGCTGCGCCTCGACCTCGAGGGCGCGGCGGCGGCGCTTGCGGCCGCGCGCCGGACCGACGAAGACCTCGCCACCCTCGAAGCGATCCTGCTCGCGCTGGCCGAGCAACGGTACACGCCGAACCGCGCCATCGAACTCGATATTGCTTTTCACGTCGCCGTGGGCGACGCGACTCACAATCGCTATTTCAAGGATCTGCTGCAGTACCTGAACGTGCAGATTCGCGAGTCGGTGCAGGCAGGGCGCACGAATCCGATCGCTTATCCCGACCAGCCCGACGACGTGCATCGAGAACACGTCCGGCTGTTCGAGGCGATTCGCGCGGGCGATCCGGTCGCGGCGCGCGCCGCGGCGATGTCGCATCTTCACAATGCGGCCGCGCGCCTCGATCTCACCATACAAGGGCGCGACGCGCTCGGCGAAGTGTCCATACCCGGCTGATTGCGCCGGGCTCCGCTCGTCCTTCCTCAGGCCTCATCCGACGCGCGCCGCAGTATCGCGGCGTGGCTCCTGCGCGACCGCGAGCAGCATGCCCGAATCACGGTCGCGGCCGGGAATATCGAGCTCGAGGTGGCATGCCGCGCGTTGCAGATGCAGCATCACCGCCGCGCGCGCTTCGTTTGCGTTGCCGTTGCGGATCGCTTCGTACACTGCCAGATGCTCGCGCTGCACGGTTTGCGGCAACGGTTCGTTGACGAGTGCGTTATAGCGCGCCGCGTGCACGGCCTGACGCAACTGCAGGTTCAAATACCTGAGCAGCGCGCCGTAGTAGGGATTGTGCGTGGCGGCCGCGATCGCGACGTGAAAGGCAAGGTCCAGTTCGACGCCTGCATCGAGATCGTGAAGGTTCTCGCCGAGCTCGATCAGGATGCCTGATAGTTTCGCGAGATCCGCGTCCGTGCGCCGTACAGCCGCCAGTCCTGCCGCGGCACCTTCGAGGTCGAGCCGCAATTCGAACACGCTCGACAGTTCCACCGGATCGGCAACCCTGGTCGTCAGGATCTGAAAGCCCTCGGCTTCGGCGCGCGCCTTGACGACACACCCCGAGCCTTGCCGGCTGTCGATCAGGCCTTTGGAACGCAAGCGCTCCGTGACCTCGCGGATCACCGCCTGACTGACGCCATACATCTGACCCAGCGCTTTGCCCGACGGCAGCTTGGTGCCGACCGGATAGACCCCCGAGTAAATGGCCTCCCGCAGCAGATCGGCTACTTGCGCGGTCAACGAGTTGAGTTTCGCCGCCATGTGTCTC
Organism: Paraburkholderia sp. SARCC-3016; assembly: GCF_031119615.1. Classification (NCBI taxonomy): domain Bacteria; kingdom Pseudomonadati; phylum Pseudomonadota; class Betaproteobacteria; order Burkholderiales; family Burkholderiaceae; genus Paraburkholderia; species Paraburkholderia sp. SARCC-3016. The sequence goes on from NZ_JAVHZD010000001.1 coordinate 421,230, forward strand.
CTCGTGCTTGTTAGCCTCGATGCGACGTAGCGTAAGCCCAGGATGCCCCAAAGCGTGCACTCAACTTGTCCAGGGTTTACCTGAGCCATGCTTCAGCAAACTTATCATATAACATGATTACACGCTAAGACGACAATCAGGCGCGCAGACCTGAATCGATGCGACCGAACGCCGTGAATCCACGCCAACAAAACGATGGTGTCCGCGAAGCGGGCAGGTTCAGGAGACGACATTGAAGATCTATCAGGCAATTAATCGCGTACCCGGCGGTTTGATGGTCATACCGCTGTTCATCGGCATGCTGGTCAACACGCTCGCACCGAATGCACTGAAAATCGGCGGCTTTACCGAAGCGCTGACGAACGCAGGCTATCCGACGATCCTTGCGATGTATCTGTTCACAGCGGGCACCAAGATGACATTGCGAGCCGCGCCGAAGATGTTGCGGCGCGGACTCGGCATTCTGGTGGCGAAGGTGGGCGTGGCGGTGCTTCTGGCGCTTGGCGTCGCGCATCTGTTTCACGGCAATTTTCTCGGCCTGTCGACGCTCGCGTTGCTCGCGGCGATGAACGACACCAACGGCGGCATGTTCCTCGCGCTGACGAGCGCATTCGGTACGAAGGAGGACGCGGGCACCTATGTCGTGCAGAGCATCGAGACGGGACCGTTCGTTACGATGCTCGTGCTGGTCGGCGCGGGCCTCGCGGTGATTCCGTGGCTGACAATGGCTTCCGTAATCGCCCCGATCGCCGCCGGCGCGATTCTTGGCAATCTTGACAAGGATCTGCGCGATTTCTTCGGCAGGCATGAGCCGATCATCGTGCCGTTCATGGCGTTCACGCTCGGCGAAGGCATCAACCTCAAGTCGGTCACGACGGCCGGGCTGCCGGGCATTCTGCTCGGCGTGGGCGTGTTCGTGATCACCGGCATCGTCTGCATTACCGCCGATCGCCTGCTGGGCGGGTCGGGCATTGCCGGGGCGGCCGCCTCGAGCACGGCAGGCAACGCGGCGGGCACGCCGCAGGCGGTGGCGCTTGCCGATCCGAGCTATGCTGCCATCGCGCCGCTCGCGACAGTGCAAGTGGCTGCCTCGGTCATCGTGACCGCGATCCTGACGCCTGTTCTTACCGCATTCATACACCGCCGCCTGAAGCGGGCGGAGCAACGCAAGCCGCAGGCGGCCGTGCCGGCCGCTTCATCGTGGGACCCCGGCGAAGACGCCGGGGGAATCGATCACCCCCATCCCGCCATAAACCGATAGCCAAGAGGAACCGATGGCAGTTGCAGAACTCGATCTCGAACGCGCCCAACATCTGGTCGACCATCTGATTGCGCAAGCGCGCGAGAAATTCGGCAAGCCCGTATGTGTCGCCGTATGCGATGCATACGGCTTTTTAATCGCATTCGCGCGTGCCGACGGCACGCCGGTGCGCAGCATCGCGCTCGCGCAGCAGAAGGCCTACACCTGCACGCGCATGGTCGGCACGACTCAAGCATTTCTCGAACGGCTGCGGCGCGAGGACCTCGCGATCGGCTACTTCTGCGACCCGTTGCTGACCGCGCTGCCGGGCGGCGCGCTGCTCGACGACGGCCACGGGCGCACGATCGGCGCGGTCGGCATCAGCGGGCTCGCGCCCGCGGAAGACCAGCTGCTTGCAGATAGCGGCAGCGGTGTTCTCCAACACCGTGCGCAGCGCGATTAATTTACTTCAACAGGAAACAGGCAATGGCGAAGAAGAGCGTCTATGTCACCCGGGCGATTCCCGAGCAGACCATCGATACGCTGCGCGAGCGTTTCGACGTAACCGTCAACCCGCACGACCGCGCGCTGACGCGCGACGAACTGCTGCAGGCCGTGCGCGGACGCGACGCGCTGGTGACGCTGCTGACGGACAAGATCGACGGCGAAATTCTCGATGCGGCCGGAACGCAATGCCGGATCGTCGCCAACTATGCGGTCGGCTTCAACAATTTCGATCTCGACGCGGCGACTGCGCGCGGCGTCATCATGACGAACACGCCGGGCGTGCTCGACGATGCTACCGCCACGCATGCGTGGGCGTTGCTGCTTGCCACGGCGCGGCGCGTGTCGGAGTCGGAGCGCTATGTTCGCGCCGGCAAATGGAAGGGCTGGGCGCCGATGGCGTTCATCGGCCAGGACGTCGATCACAAGACGCTCGGCGTCGCGGGTCTCGGGCGCATCGGTTCGAAGTTCGCGCGCAAGGCCGCAGCGTTCGACATGAACATCATCTACACGGACGCGCAGCCGAACGAGGCGTTCGAGCGCGAGTATCGCGCGCGCTTCGTCGACAAGGCGACGCTGCTGCGCGAATCGGACTACCTGTCGCTGCATCTGCCGCTGCTGCCGGATACGCATCACTACATCGGCGCGGCGGAACTGGCCGCGATGAAGCCGACCGCCGTGCTGATCAATGCGGCGCGCGGTCCGCTCGTCGACGAGAAAGCGCTGGTCGCCGCCTTGCAGGACAAGGTGATCTGGGGCGCGGGACTCGACGTGTTCGAGGACGAGCCCGCGCTGGCCCCGGGGCTGGCCGACCTGGACAACGTTGTCATCGTCCCGCACATCGCGTCGGCGACCACGCAGACCCGGCTCGCGATGGGCAAGATCGTCACCGATAACGTGATCCGCGTGCTGAACGGCGAGTCGCCGCTCAACTGCATCAATCCGCAAGCTCTCAAGTAAAGGGACGCCATGGCAAAGGTGGGATTCATCGGGCCCGGCATCATGGGCGCGCCGATGGCGGCGAATCTGCTGCGCGGCGGTCATCAGTTGTTCGTGAACGCGCGCCGCTCGGTGCCGGCCGCATTGCTCGAAGCCGGCGCACGGCCATGCGCCTCGCCGAAAGAAGCGGCACAGCAGGCGGACTTCGTGTTCCTGATGGTGCCGGACACGCCGGACGTCGAACAGGTGCTGTTTGGCGAGAACGGCGTGGCAAGCGGCCTCGGTCGCGGGCAGGTAGTGATCGACATGAGCTCGATTTCGCCGATCGCGACGCGGGAATTCGCCGCGAAGATCAATGCGCTCGGATCGAAGTATCTCGACGCGCCGGTGTCGGGCGGTGAAGTGGGCGCCAAGGCAGGCACGCTCACCATCATGGTTGGCGGCCCCGCTGAAACGTTCGAAGCGGTCAAGCCGCTGTTCGACTTGATGGGCAAGAACGTCACGCTCGTCGGCGAAAACGGCGACGGTCAGACGACCAAGGTCGCCAACCAGATCATCGTGGCGCTGAACATCGAAGCGGTGGCAGAGGCCTTGCTGTTCGCGTCGAAGGCCGGCGCGGATCCGGCCAGGGTGCGGCAGGCCCTGATGGGCGGCTTCGCGGCGTCGAGAATTCTCGAGGTGCATGGCGAGCGGATGATCAAGCGCACCTTCGATCCCGGCTTCAGGATCGAGCTGCATCAAAAGGACCTGAATCTGGCGTTGCAAGGAGCGCGGGCGCTCGGCGTGGCGTTGCCGCACACCGCATCGGCGCAGCAGCTGATGAACGCGTGCGCGGCGCAGGGCCAGGGCAAGCTCGACCATTCCGCGCTGTGTCAGGCGCTGGAACTGATGTCGGACCACAAGATCGCCGATCAGTAAGTTAAAGGGTTTTTATTGCACAGGCGGTGTGCCGCCTGCGGTTTTGCTTGCAACAGCTTGCGCAAACGTTTCACTGATTTAATTAGCATTACAGAAATTACGAAAACGAAATAAAAGCATGGATGCGGGTTGATGCGAGACGCTTTCGGGCGTGGTTGCATGAACCCGGCCGGCACGGCGATGCCGTGCGTTTCCGCGGAATCGATGCTGTTTCTCGAGTCCGCGTCATAACCTTCGAAAAACAGAGGACGCACATGGACCGAAGCTTCAAGCGCACCCTTCTTGCGTTGGGCGTACTGGCTTACGCGGCGGCAGGCACAGCGCTCGCGCAAGACGCGCCGCAAACGTATCCGCAAGATCCGCAAGCGATGGCTGCCGTCAGGCAGAACCTGAAGAACATCAAGCTGCCTCCCGGCTTCAAGATCGAACTGTATGCGATGGTGCCGGGCGCGCGCGCCATTGCAGTCGATCCGACGACGGGCACCGCGTATATCGGCACGCGCAAGAACGCGGTATGGGTGCTGCACGACGACGGCAACGGCAAGGTGACTCAGGTTACCGAGTTTTCGCCGGCGAGCAATTTCAAGGATCCCAATGGCGTGTGCTTCTCGCCGGAGGGCAAGTTGTTCGTGGTCGAACTGAACCGTATTCTGTCGTTCGCGAACCCGGGCAGCGCGACGCCGACCGAACAGATCATCGTGCCGCAGGGCCAGTTGATTCCGGTCGGCGACGAAGCGTACAACCACGGAGCGCGCGTCTGCCGGATCGGGCCGGACGGCAAGCTGTACGTGACGGTAGGCGAGCACTACAACGTGCTGCCGCCCGAGAAATACGACGCGTACTACAAGGCGGGCATGGGCGCCATTGTTCGTTACAACCAGGACGGCAGCGGCCGCGAGATATACGCGCACGGCATTCGCAATTCGGTCGGGCTCGACTTCAATCCCAAAGACAAAACGCTGTGGTTTACCGATAACCAGACCGATACGCTCGGCGACGACCGTCCGCCGGGCGAGTTGAATCGCGCGACGAGAGCCGGCGAGGATTTCGGTTATCCGTTCTATGGCGGCGGCCATGACCGCACGGTCGAATACAAGGACAAGACGCCTCCGCCCGGCGTCGTGTTCCCGCAGGTCAACCTGCCGCCTCACGCGGCGGATCTCGGCATGTCCTTCTACGAAGGCTCGTCGTTTCCGAAAACGTATGACGGCGGCATTTTCGATGCTGAACACGGCTCGTGGGTCCGCAAGCATCCGCTCGGTGCGCGCATCATGTTCACGCGCCTGAAGGCCGACGGCACGGCGGTGGGGACGAAGGTGTTTGCCTCAGGCTGGCTCACCGACGATGGCCAGTACAAAGGGCGCCCGGTCGACGTCGAGCCGATGAAGGACGGCTCGTTGCTCGTGTCGGACGATTTTGCCAGTGCGGTCTACCGCATTACTTACGTCGGGAAATGAGGGGGAAGTGTGCGAACGATTTTTTGCAACGTCATTGTGCCGATGCTGCTGGCAGCGATCGCGTCGTCGAGCATGGCAGCCGATATTGCAGCAGGCAAGTCGCGCGCGGCGCAATGCGCGGCCTGCCATGGGCCGGATGGGCATGCGGTCATGCCGCAGACGCCGAACCTTGCGGGCCAGGACGAGGATTATCTGGTCGCGCAATTGAAGGCCTTTCGTTCCGGCGAACGGCAGAACGAAACGATGTCGGTGATCGCGAAGCCGCTCAGCGACGTCGAAATCGCGAATCTCGCCGCTTACTTTCACAGCTTGAAGTGACCGCGTCCCATACGAATGAATGGCGGCCGGACGCATGGCGCGAGGCCGAAACGATCAGGAGACGACAATGAAGATAAAAGCGACCACCGTGCTTGCATGCTGCTGGTCTGTTGCCGCGCTCGGGGCGGTGATGCCTGCGCGCGCGGCTTCCGATCCGCACGTCTTCACGCAGACGTGCCCGAACGGCGACAAGATCGCGGTGGACATGAACAGGAAGACCTTGGCGTTCACGCGCGGATCGCAAACCTACCATGCGACCTACGACGATGGTTATGCGATGACGTGGGCGGCCAACAATCCGCCGCTGCCTCCCGGCGTCAAGAACATGCCTACCGGCGGGCAGGTTGGAACCGATGGCGTTTTCTTCGGCGATGGTGACGTCGACAACAACGTCGTGTGTCCGCGCGATAAATGAGCGGACGTTTTTTCTTTTAACCTTAAGGAGCCTTAGCCATGACCTGGACCACTCCAGCCTATACCGACATGCGTTTCGGTTTTGAAATCACGATGTATATCGCCGTGCGTTGATCGCGGTCAGTCTTCACGCTCAAGGCGGTTTTCCGCCTTGAGCGTGGATGCCGGTGCAACGTCACCGGCTTTCTCGACGCTCTGCGCATTCTCACGTTCGGATCGAGCCGCGTCGCGCCAGAAGCGAGAGGTTCGTGGAGCACCATTTCCGGCCAGACCTCGTTTCGAAGAGCAGATAGATCGCGGTCAGCGCCAGCATGCCCGTGAAGGGTTGGTATAGCCGCACCTCTTCGAGAATGCCGAAGATGAAAATGCTCAGCGTGTACAGCGTCATCGTGACGCCTATCGCGAGCAGATTCTTTTCCTTTTCGCGATATCCCACGTAGGTGCACGCAAGAAAAACCAGCATGATCGTTGCGTACACCAGGGATACCTTGCTTGCCGAGAGAAATACCGTCCCGTTATGGAGGTAATGGAAATGATTTTCAAATTGCTCGTGTGCCGTATCCGCGCCTACGCCCGCCAGCATCGAAGCCTTGAAGAGCATTTTTCTTAGCGCCTCGGTGATGGCAATGCTCATGACAACAAGGCCTGCGCCCCACGTCAATGGACGAAGTGCGATCCGCTGACCGAATGCGATCGGCGAGACACCTCTGAGGATCAGAAACAGTCCAACGAAAATACAGGATTCGCGGCTAAGCACAAAAAAGATAAACAGCAAAACGAATGGGAAAATGCGTTCGCTTCTGATGGCGAACAGAAAAAGCATGGTGAGCAACACCGATTCGATGAAGTCCCAAGGGTAGCTGAAGTAGTGTATGCAGGCCACCCATGCTACCGACGATGCGACAAGCGCGAGCACCGTGAGACTGACTCTACGCGTCAGTACATAGGCGCACACGCACAAAGCCAAATTTTCCAGCATGAGGAACACTTTCGCGAAATCATTGAACGGATTCTGCGAGACATGCCTGAACAGGTCCAATAGATAGGGACCAAGAAGACGATTCTGAAACGCTCGCCAGTGAGGCGTCCCGCTCAATACTCCGTCAGAGGCTGCGAGCAGCATATCCATGTTGGACACGTGCTTTCTCGCCCAGAACGCATACTCGATCCACGTGCAACCCGCGACACACAAAAGCAGTGTGACAACGGCAAGCGGAAGCATCGTGCTTCTTGTTCGAGTCGTCGGAGTCATTTTTCCACGCCTGAGGGAAATTTAATCAAATCCGCCTGGCGAGCGGAATTTCGCATGATTCTCAGAGGGTCTGTGCATTGCCGCAGACTTTCTGCCCGGTGTCGTCTCATCAGATCGCCAGCACCATGAACACACCGCACAATCCGATCACCGCGCAACTCACGCGGTCCTTGAACGTGAAGACGATCGGGTCGTCGTGCATCTGCCCGCGAAACGCGAGCATCCAGATGCGGCTTACCCAGTAAAGCGTCAGCGCGAACACGGGCCACAGCAACTTCGGATGCTGGTAGAGCAGCTTGAACTCGGGCGAGTTCAGGTAGAGCGCGAGCACGAGTACGGCGAGATAGCCCGCCGCAGTGCCGTACGAGCGCAGGATCGACATGTCCTGCGTGATGTATCCGCGACCGGCCGCCTCCGTTTTGCCTTGCTGAAACATGGCTTCGAGTTCGACATAGCGTTTGAGCATGGCGAGACTCAGGAAGATCGGCACGCTAAAAAGGATCAGCCAGTAAGACAGTGAAATGTTGCTGCATTCGCCGCCTGCGATCACGCGTACCGTGTAAAGGCTGGCTAAGGTGAAAACATCGATTAGCGCGATGCGCTTGAGTACAAACGAATAGGCCACGGTGGCGATCATGTATGCGACGAGCACCACGCCGAAGCGCCACGGCAGCAAAGCAGCGAGCCCGAAGCCGGCGCCGAGCAGCAAAATCGTAAGCACGATGCCGAGCGAGAGCGGCAGTGTGCCCGATGCAAACGGGCGGCTATGCTTGCGAGGATGGCGGCGGTCGGCATCGAGATCGAGCATATCGTTCAGCAGATAGACCGATGACGCGGTCAGGCTGAACGAGGCAAATGCGAGACAGGCCGCGAGCACTGCTCCGAGGTCGTTGAAACGATGCCCCGACAGTAGCGGTACAAAGATCAGAGAGTTTTTGACCCACTGGTGCACGCGCATTTCTTTGAGCACGAGCGGAATCAGACGACGTTTCTCTTCGAAAAAGACAATCTCGGCATTTGCCTTGCGCGCGATCCTGGCGATCTGTTGGTTGCCGACAACGATCGCGCGGCGTGCGCGACGCCATACGGGCACGTCTGCACGCGCGTCGCCACAATAGTCGAAGCCGTGTTCGCCGAACTGTTTGACGAGGGCCGCAGCCTTGTTCTTCCCAAGCAGGTTCATGCTCGCGTTGCTCGCGAGCACGCCGCTGAACAGGCCGAAGTGAGCCGCTACCTGGCTGGCGAATCGCTGGTTCGACGCAGTGCATAAGTAGAGCGGCCGGCCCGCCTCGCGCGCTTCGCGCAAATAGGCGACCAACTGACCGTTATAGGGCAGCACACCTACATCGAGCGTCACACGCAGTGCGATCTGCTCCTTCAGATAGGCCTTGCCCCGCAGCAGCCAGAACACGCAAAGAAATATCGCTAGCGGCTGCCGTTTGAGCAGCACGAAGAAGCTTTCGAACAGGAAGTCAGCGCGCGTGAGCGTTCCGTCCAGGTCCACACAGAGTGGAATTGCAGGATCTGACATATCGATATCCTCCCGTGCTTCTTCGGGGCATGGCGGCATGCGCCGCGCTATGCCCGACTTACCGGATAACCGTAAAGCGTGACTAGGCATGGGTCTGTACGCCAACGTACGAGGCTGCGTGAAAACAGATGGGTTGCGGTGAGTGAACAGATGAGAAATGGCCTACGTAGAAGACGATCGAGGGCAACTACGCGATCAGGCGAATACGAAGCGCTTGTCGAGCTGGTACTTTGCGATATAGCCGAGCGTGAGGCCGAGCGCCCCGCCGGCAAGGCGTGCCGTTTCCGAATTGAAGATCACTTGAGCGGCGAATTCCATGACCCAGAAGATCGTGGTGGTGGCAAGACCCATTACGACGTAGCGCATGAAGGTCTCGATACCGTGAGCCACGCTGCGGTGCTCGTAGCGGAAGATCCATCCCTTGTCGAGCGCGTACTTGACGATAAGTCCCACGCCCGTGCCGATGCATACGGCAAGCGGGATCGAAAATGGCCCATCGTAGATGTGCCATGCGATCTTCTGGCTGACGAGATTCGCCGCCATCGAAATGAGCGCGAATAGCGCGTACCACGTCACGAGAGCGGTGCGGCTCGCGGCGGCCGTGTTCACAGCGAAACCCGCTTGAGCACGAAGCGCGGCAGAGAGCGGATGACAAGCATGATCGCGCTCCAGAACCATGGCGTGTAGAGCAGGTCTTTGCCTTGGGCAATCGCGCGCACGATATCTGCGCCTACCTTTTCGGGCGTAGCGACGAGAGGCCGCGGTAGGGCAAGGCCTGCCGTCATCGGCGTATCGACGAAACCAGGCTTGATCGTGAGCACGTGCACGCCCGATTTGAAGAGGCGTGCACGCAATCCTTCGCAGAACGTCGTGACGGCAGCCTTTGCCGCGCCGTAGACGTAGTTCGAGGCACGTCCGCGGTCGCCTGCCACTGACGAGATCACCGCGATGGTGCCGCTGCGCTGCATCTCGAACAGGCCGGCGAGCCGTGTCAGTAGCGCAATGGTGGACAGCGCGTTGGTCGAGAATTCGTGCAGCGCTGCATCCACGTCGCGCTCGCACAGCGCCTGGTCAGCGAGCGTGCCGTGTGCGATGAGCACGATGTCGATCGAACCCAGCGCCGTGCGGCAGGCATCGAGCATGGCAGCATGCTGCGTGTGATCGTTCAGATCGATCACGTGTGTATAGACGTCTTGTACCCCGCGCACGCGCAAATCCTGCGCGATGGTGTCGAGCCGCGCCGCATGGCGGCCAGCGAGGAACAGGCGCGCGCCGGCCGCGGCCCAGTGCCGCGCGCACGCCGCAGCGATCGCAGAAGAGCCGCCAATGATCAGGATGTTTTTCATGATTGAGTCGTCCGTTTCCAGAAACGCGACATTAGCGCGGGGTCGCGGTGCCGCTCGAGTTCCTGCCACGCGGGGTAAGCTGCGCGGAAATGCTCTGCGCTCATGTGTGCATCTTTCGCAGGATATTGACGGCCGCCTGCTTCGGCCACGATCGAGTCGAGCCGGGCGAAGAGGTCGGAGTTGCGTCGTTCGTTTTGCGGGAAGTCGAGGGCAAGCGACACCCCTTCCATAGGAAACGAGAGCAGGCCAGGTGAGGGCAGTGGGCCGCAACGCTTGAGCACCGCGAGAAAAGACCCGCTACCGTTCGTGGCGATCGTGTGCAGGATCGCATGCAACGCATCGCGCGCGTTCGCCATCGGGACGACGCATTGATGTTGCTGGAAGCCCTGCCGCCCATAGATGCGATTCCAGTTGTGAATGTTATCGAGCGGGTAGAAGAAACGGGTCGCGGCTTCGCGCGCGAGTTCGATGCCGGGTTTCTGGCGCCGATAATAGAGTGCGTTGAATGCGCGCACCGTCGTACGGCTAACCGGTGAAAACGGCGGAACGAACGGCACGCTGTACGCGCGTTTTGCCGGAACAGAGAAGTCGCCGTCGTCCGTGTGATCGCCGCTCGTGTAGATGCCGCGCCCGAGCGCCGCGCCGCGCGCGAGGCAGTCCACCCACGCGACGCCGTACTCGTGGATCGCCTCGCGCTCTTGCGCGAGCGCGAGGAATTCGTCGAGGTTCGCATAACGGGTGCGTGAAACGGCGATATGGCTCGAGCGTACCGGCATCAGCTGGATCTCTACCCATTCGATCACACCGGTAAGGCCGAGGCCGCCGATCGTCGCGCGAAACAGCGCGGCTTCCTCATCGAGTGAACATTCGATTGCCGCACGGTCGGAGCGCAGCAGCGAAAAGCGACGCACGTGGCGTCCGAACGTCCCGCGCACATGATGGTTCTTGCCATGCACGTCGTTGGCTACCGCACCGCCGAGCGTGGCGAACTGCGTGCCCGGCGTGACCGGCAGCATCCAGCCACGCGGCAAGGACACCGTGAGCAGTTCGCCAAGCGTCATGCCTGCTTCGGCACGCACGACGCCGTTCGTCCAGTCGGCGCCGATGAAGCGCGCGAGGCACTTCATCGGCAGCACCTGACCGGTGTCCGCGAGGCAACTGTCACCGTAGCTGCGGCCGTTGCCGAATGCGAGCGTCGTACCGAGACGAGCGTGGGCGTCGGCGAGGCGCGCCTGGATGGCATCACGCCACGCAAGCGGTTCACCCGACTGGTCGCTATAGGGGTATCGTCCCCACGATTGCAGCTTTGAGGCGTTCATGTGTGACGACACTGTTTCGAATGTCCGGCAATTTGCCAGAATGCCGGACCGTCGACAGTGGGCCAGACCACAGTCCAGGCGGACGGGCGAACAGGCCAACCTGCTTCAGTGCCTGGTGACCCTCCTCGGACACACTGAGCATCCGCACCCCATACCGCGCAATTATGTCGAGTCTGCTGAAAACGCTCGCCGCGTATGCGAAGGTGTAAAGACGCCGCTAAGCCCGCGATGGCCGCACCACGCTGTTGCGGTCCATGCTGTACTCGTAGGGTGGCAATCCGTCGAGTGCGTGTCGCGCGACACCGCCCGGATCGCTCTCGGTGCGGCTTTCGCTATCGATGATCATTGTCGTGCGGCGCGTCGTTTCGTATGGCGCCCACTCGGGCATTGCATCGGTGTTCGGGTTACCGGTGCGCGCGAAAGCCGTCCACGCGCCCATCACCTCGCCGGATAGACGCGGAATCTCGGGCCCATTGCCGAGAAGCCCGCGTGCCGAGTCGAAAGTACCGAACACGAACGGCACTTCGGACGTATGCGGCGAGTGCAGATTTCCGTTCATCACCGGCGTCTTCCAGTTGAAGACGTAATCGTAGACAGGCGCTTGCGCCGACTGCAGCGCGGCGATGCGCGTCGTATTGCGGCGAAACACGTAATCGGTGCTCAGTGCGGCAAGCAGTTCGCTTGGCGAAGCGTTCGGCTGCGCGGCGCGGTACGCATCGATAATGCGCGCGGCCGATGCCGTGTTTTGCTGCAGCAGCAACGCCGTGCGCCTCTTCACTTCGGCCAGGTCGAGCGAGAAATTGCGCGAATCGGCCGCCATATAAAGCGTCATTTCGGTGGCCGCATTGCCGATCAACACAGGCATGCCTGCCGATTGTGCGGGGGCGCCCGGGTCGAACGGATCTCGCGTAAAGCCGCGACCATCGACGACCGGCCGGAATGGATCGCGCACCGGCCTCATCGCGGCGATCAGTTGTTCCATCGGCACGGCCTGGAGCTTGATCGGGTCGAGATCCGCAATGCCGAGATGTGCTCCTAACTGATACGCTTGCCTCGCGGCTTCGTCGCGGCTCTCGAGATGAATCCCACCCGAGCAGCTTTCGATCACGGCCTTGTGAAAGAGACCGCGCGCAGCGGGAAAATCCATCATCGCCGCCACTTTCGCGGCGCCGCCCGATTGTCCGAACAGCGTGACATTGCCGGGATCGCCGCCGAACGCGGCGATGTTGTCGCGCACCCACTGAAGGCTTGCGGCGACGTCGAAGAGGCCTGCGTTCGCCGAATCGGCGAAACGTGCGTCCTTGTCGCCGAGATAGAGATAACCGAAAACGTTGAGCCGATGATTGACCGTTACGACCACGACATCGCCGTTGCGTGCGAGGTTCGTGCCGTCGAATCCAGGGGCCGTGCCGGCGCAATTCGACCATGCCCCGCCGTGCAACCACACCATCACCGGGCGTTTAGCCAACGCGCGGTTGCTCGACGGCGCGAATACATTCAGAAACAGGCAATCTTCGCTCTGCGGCTGCAACGCCGAATACCAGCTGCTTAGCGCGCTCGGCGTTTCAGGCGATTGCGGTGCGGACGCGCCGAACGCGATTGCGTCCTTTACGCCTGCCCAGGCCGACACCGGCTGCGGCGGTAAAAACCGGTTACTCCCTGCAGGGCTTTCGGCATAGCGAATGCCCTTGAATACGTCGACGCCTGCGATACGCGTTCCGCGCAGCTTGCCGGCGTCCGTTTCGGCGATTGGGTTCGCGGCAACGGAGGCGGACGTCGACGCGCACGAGTACAGCATGGGAAGCGTTGCGGCGGCGGCGAGCGCCGCGACGCTTTTGAACACGGTCCGCCGCTCAGGGCTCGCGATACTTGCGATTTTTACGATTTCGCCGTTCTTAACTTTCATTCCGCTGTCTCCTTACTTATTGATTTAATTGGATTTTTAACAGTCTAGCGAAAAATCCTCAGCGGCAGAGACGAAACCTTCCCATGTCGAAATGAAAATGCGCGCTATGCAACGCATTGAAGTCGGGGCCGAGCACGACATGAAACGTATCGCATGCGCGGTCGCGCGCTGCCCGAAGAAACTGCGATGCACGCGTGCCTGCAGACCAGTTTCGCTGGACTGAAATGCGCGTGCCGTCTTCCAGTACGAACGCTTCGATGTCGAGCGCGTCGGCGGACGCGTGTTCGCTCGGCGGGCCCGACGCTGCATGGTTGACGTTGCGGCATGCATAGCTGCCGACATGATCGATTCGCCGCACATTCTGCCCGTAGACGCGTTGCGCGGCGTTCTGCAACGGGTCGTGTACGTAGACGGCAAGGCCTAGTGCGAGCGGGCACGATGCGATGAAGCTGCTGCTTACGCTAATGCTGCCGAGCTGTTCGATGCGCACTGCGTTTTCGAGTGGACATCTCGGTGAGGCCTCGTTGGCGCGAACCGGGCGATAGGCGATGTTCGAGGTAGCGAGTGCATGTGCGCACCGCCCGTCATCGTGCGTCGCGCGCCAGAACTTCCATGCGCTCAGCGGTCCATGCGGCGCTTGCACGTCGAAAGGGGTGAATGGATTCCAGCGGCTGTTCCAGTCGGCGGGTAGCTCGATGCGGCCGTGCGCGGCGAACCACGCTATCGCGAGGTAGACGACTGTAGACAAGACGACCAGCAGCGCGAGGACGCGGGCGAGCATATCGTGGAAGGTGCGCGGTCACGCAGCGTGGTGGTGCTGCGTCTGAAGCAACCGATGTTCCTGGTTGCAACGCGTCAACGACATTGCGGTTTTCCAGAATCAGAAAGGTGGCTGCACGGAGCAGCAGGGCAAGCCGGTCAAAGCGGCATTCGCACCAGCGTTGCCGTGCGGCCTTTGGCAGACGCGCGGCGGGGTAGGAGCGTCATACATCACAACGTCGATAGTCTCCGCCGGCACACCACGCGGTTGATCTGGGGAAAGCGGGGCGCAGGAGAATCTCAATACAGTCACCCCCACGTTCTGCTTCTTGAAAAACCGATCGCTGCCCATACAGTCCGCGCACAAGACTTCGTAGGGGAGAATCGCCGTGGAATTCGATACCGACTGGAAAACGCTTGGGAAACACCGGATCAGGCTGCGTTCGACGAAAGGCTTTCCGACCGAGGTGCTGCGGCAATTGGCCGACGTAGCTCGCCTCGCGGTGGACAACAACATGAGCGCGAGGGCACGCATAGTCGAAATAGTGTTCCGGCAGGAGAAAACGTACGACATAACGATCGGCACGACCTTAGCCGAAGACCGCCTTTGCGCGCCTCAACTGGAGAGCGCCATAGCGACCGTAATGGGACTGCTGCCGCAGCAGGTAAACGTCTTCGTGCAGGTGGTCACGCAGGAAGAAGTAGATCTGAGCTTCGGAGTCTACGAACGCACGCTCGCTGAGAAAGCGGGCGTCATTCCGCCACTGCAGTAGGCCAGTGAACCGGCGTTTCGCCGGCGATACTGGAATCGGGTTCTGCGCCCGGACGGGCGGCGTGAGAGCCAGGCGAGCGCACGTCACGCAGTGCGCGTGATCATGCGCGAACGGCAGGTCAGTGTCGAAGCACTATCCGACTTCCGCAACGACAACGTCGATACGGACGGGTCCATGTGCCGCCGATCGTCAAAACGGGCACAGCGGATGCGCACCGAAAGCGTATGCGAGGCAATTGCCGAAGTGATGGCTAGCCTCGGCTTGAAGCGCTGGATACCTGGGCGCGACGCGAATCCCGTCCTTACACCGCGACTCGTCGTTGCCGTCGAGCTTCGATCATGATCAGCCAGATGACGATATATCTCGCGCAGACTTTGCACCCCGACGACTTATACGGTGCGTTGCGTGAGAGTCAGGTTAGCCTGCTCAGCGAACGCTCGCGACCTGACGGGCAGATTCTGGAATGGCGAGTGGAAAGCGCTGGACCGCGCGCCGTCAATCTGCTGTGTCAAAGCCTGGTCGAGCGTGAGCTCGCGAAAACCGTCTTTGTGAACCGACTCGACATTTGATGCCCAAAGCGCTCTCGCCCATGAAAAAACCGGACAACGCGATGCAATGGCTTCCGCTCGCATCGTTGAAACCAACGCAGATCACCGTGGGCATGCAATACGTGGCGCTCAAGGTGCTAGACACTCGTCGTCGCGAAGGGGCGGCACGTCGGGCGCTGCTCGAACGTCACCCGCTCCCTTGCGTGCGAGCGCCGGACGGCAGTGTCTATGTCGTCGACCATCATCATTGGGCTCGTGCGTGGTTCGAATGCGGTATCGACACGGTTCCCGTGCGCTTTGCCCTGGAGGTGAAAGCGCATTCGATGCCGTCATTCTGGCGAAAAATGGAGCGTCGCAACTGGCTGCATCCTTTCGACGCGCACGGTCGGCGTCGCGACGTGAGCGAGCTGCCGGGATCGATCGCAATGATGCGGGATGATCCATATCAAAGCCTCGCCGCTCTTGCGAGACAGTGCGGTGCATACCGGAAGTCGCGCGAACGCTACAGTTCGTTCGTCTGGGCGGATTTCCTGCGCGAACACGTGCGCCTTCCGGGTAACGATAAAGTGTCGTTGCTTGCTGCGCTCGTCATGTGCGCCAAGGTCGCGCGCAGCAGGAAGGCGCGACGGTTGCCCGGCTACGCTGGCGCGATGCGGGCCTGACGCGCAAGCCGTCCTTGGCGTTGTGCCGCTAACCTGCGGCGGCCAGTCCGTCGATCGCGCTGATCCTCGATCGCACCAACGGCGCGGTACTCGCGAAGCTGCCGTTCGGCGGCGTCGATCAGATTGCCTGCGATACGACCTCGAACCGCTACTTCCTGCATGCTCGATCTGCTGATCGGCCGGCGTGGCCCTATGGCCGCGCCGGCCACTCGCATACGGTGTATGCTGCACGGATTGCACCGCAGCTGGCATCGTCCCTGCCTCGTGTCCTCACGGGCGAACTCACTTCGGTTTTCCGACCAGGTTCGCTGCCATCTGCAATAGGCTCGAACCGGGCCTATTCCAAAGAGATCGCTCGATGCCGCCTTGAAGTAGCGGACCGCACACGGCCATCACACACTTGACCCGCGATTCAGCCTCGCAGACAGCGCGCGTCGCGCGGATTCCATCCACGCACCGCATGGGCACACGGATTGCTGTGCCTCACCCGCGAGATGCGGCGGGGCCCGCGACTGTCGATGCATCAACTAGAACAAGCAGGAGTACGGCCGATGGGGTCGACGCTTTCGGATTTGTTGCGGGTAGCCGTAATTGGCGGCTCGGCGGGCAGCCTCGATGGACTGCGCGCTATCGTCGCCGCGCTGCCCCCTGATCCCGGCTTCGCCACGCTTGTTATCACGCACCTCGACCCCGATGAAGAAAGTCGGCTTGCCGACATCCTTCAGGCCGATTGCCGCATACCGGTGGAAAAACTGGTCCACTTGCGCAAGATCGAGCACGACCGCGTTTATGTGCTGCCCGAGAATGCCGGCGTGATTGCGCTGGATGGGCACTTTCGGCTCACGCGCCGCCTGTACGGTCCCAACCTCGTGATCGACGCTTGTCTGGCCTCGCTCGCGCAGGACCCGGACGTGAACGGTGCAGCCGTGATCCTTTCCGGAACCGGCGAGGACGGCGCGCGTGGCCTCGTGGACCTCAAGGCCTCCGGTGGCTTCGCCATCGCGCAGAAGCCGCAGACGGCCAGGCAAAAGGGCATGCCTGCCGCGGCGATCGACACCGGGCTCGTCGACGAGGTGCTGGCACCTGAAGATATCGCCGGATGTCTGGTCCGGCGCTTTGGCGACCCGGCGCGCCAGAACGATGCAGTCGACGCGCAGACCGGGGACGCCGACGAGCTCGGTATTGCGCTGTCGATCGTGCAGCAGAAGACCGGCATCAACCTCGGCTACGTCAAGGACGTGAACCTGCGCCGGCGCTTCCTGCGCCGCGTGCTGCTGCAGAAGAACCGGGATGTCGGCGCGTACCTGCAACTGCTGCGTGGCGATGCGCGCGAAGCTGCTGCACTGCGCGACGACATCCTGATCGGCGTGACCGCCTTCTTTCGCGATGCCGAATTCGTCAATGTGCTGCGTCAGTCGGTGATTCCGCGCCTGCTCGAACTGAAGGACGATCCGATCCGTGTCTGGGTATCGGCCTGCTCGACGGGCGAAGAGGTCTATACCATCGCGACGCTGCTGAAAGATGCGCTTGACCGCGCGGCGCTGCATCGCCGCGTGCAGATTTTCGGCACCGACATCAACGAGGCGTCGATCGAGTTCGCGCGTGCCGGCCGCTATAGCTCCGGTTCGGTCGACGACGTGCCGGAGGCGTTTCGCGAGAGCACTTTCGCTGCCACTTCGGGCGGCTATGTGGTACGCAAGTCGATTCGGGACATGTGTGTGTTCGCGCGGCACAACGTGCTGACCCACGCGCCTTTCTCGGGCATGGGCCTGATCAGTTGCCGCAATCTGCTGATCTACCTGCGCAAGGAAGCACAGCAGCATGTGCTCGAAGCGTTGCACTACGCCTGCCGGGCGGACGGCTTCGTGGTGCTCGGCCGCGCCGAGGCGGCGTCAGGCGCCGACGGCTTCGAGCACGCGGGTGCGCCGCACCTCTATCGCAAAGTGGCGCTGGCGAGGCGCCAGCAGGCGATGTTTCCGATTGACGCACTGCGGCCGTGGGCAAGCGAAGGCGGTTCACCGCCGGTTCGCCGCTCGCAGCCAGTCGATCCGGTGATCGAGGCCGCAACGCGGGCCGCGCTGGAGCGCTATGCACCGCCTGGCTTCGTCGTGGACGAGAAGGCGGATGTGGTGCAGTTTCGCGGCGACGTCTCGGACTTCGTGGCGCCGGCCAGTGGAGAAGCGTCGCTGGCGCTGCCGCGCCTGCTGCGGCCTGAGTTGAACGTAACGGTGCGCACCGCGCTGATCGAAGCAAGGCGCACGGGCCAGCCCGTGCGGCGTGAACGCGTGGTGCTCGGCGACAGACGCTTTACGCTCGAAGTGCTGCCGCTCGGCGGCGAGAATCTGGTGCCGCATTTCATGGTTACCCTGCAGCCGTTGCAACAGGAGACGCCCGCAGTGCCCGGCACCGGTCAGGACGCGCGCTCGACAGGCAGCCAGCTTCAGGAACTCGAGCGCACGGTTGCCACGCTGTCCGACGAACTCGAGGCGACCCAGGCGCAGCTGAAAGCGGTGGTAGCCGAGTTCGAATCGGCTAACGAAGAGCTGCGTACTGCCAACGAAGAGATGCTCAGCACCAACGAGGAACTGCAAAGCGCGAATGAAGAGCTGCTGCTGGCCAAGCAGGAACTCGAATCGGCTAATCAGGAACTGGGCTCGCTGAACGACGAACTGAGATCGCGCAACCAGCAGCTCGACCGGGCAAACGATGACCTGAGCAATCTCGTCGAAGGCATCCCGCTGCCGGTCGTGCTGCTGGACAGGCAACTGCGCCTGCGCCATTTCTCGCCACAGGCGCAGATGCTGTTCGGTTTCTCCGAAGACAGCGTCGGGCAGCCGATGGCGCAACTGAATCGGCTGTTCTCGGCCGCCGATCTGGAGCGCATGGTGCAGTCCGCCGTACAGGGGCTGGCGGAGGTCGAGCGCGAGTATAGGGATAGCGAAGGACGATGGTGGCTCGTCAATGTGCGCGCCTACCGGACCGCCGACGATCGCATCGATGGCGCGGTGCTCGCCGTGCAGGACATCGACGAGCTCAAGCGTGCCGTCGATGTGGCACGGACCGCCCAGCGCGACGCTGAGCGGGCCAATACCGCCAAGGACAATTTTCTCGGTCTCGTCTCGCACGAGTTGCGCGCGCCGCTGAACGTGATCGCGGGCTGGGCGGCCGTTCTCAAGGCGGCCGGCGAACGCGGTCTGAACACCGACGGGGCTTCGCGTGAGCGCGCGGTGGCGGCGATACTGCAGCACTGCCAGTCGCAGGCAGCGCTGATCGATGACCTGCTCGATGTTTCGCGTATCACCTCGGGCCGCTTCGCGCTCGACTCCCAACTGGTCGACTTCGCGGCCGCCGTGCGCACGGTGGTAGAAGGTCATCGGCCGGCAGCGGCGGCGAAGGAGATGACGCTGCTGAGCTCGGGCCTGCACGAGCAGGCCGTCGTCAGCGGTGATGCTCGCCGCTTGCAGCAGGTGGTGTCCAACCTGCTCGGCAACGCCCTGAAATTCACGCCACGGGGCGGTCGGGTCGAGGTCGCACTCACGCACCTGGGCACGCTCGTCGAACTGTCGGTGGTCGACAACGGCATTGGCGTCGATCCTGAGCTGTTGCCGCAGCTGTTCGACCGCTTCATGCAGTCGGACACGAGTCGTACCCGCGAATACGGCGGCCTCGGATTGGGGCTGTCGATCGTCCGGCACCTGGTCGCGGCGCACGGCGGCACGGTGACGGCCACTAGCGAAGGCGAGGATCGCGGTACGCGGTTGACTGTGCGCCTGCCTCTGGTGCAAAGCAAAGTGATCGGCGAGGAAGCCGTCACGTTAGCGCCCAATCGCCGGCCGGACCTGAACGGCCTGTCGCTGTTGCTCGTCGATGATGACGTGCAGGCGCAGGAAGCGCTCGTGCATCTGCTGCATGGCCTTGGCGCGCAGGTGCAAACGGCCACGGGCGCCAGCGAAGCACTCTCGTGTCTCGCGGCCGGATCGTTCGACATACTGGTGAGCGATCTCGCGATGCCAGGCGCCGACGGCTACGCGCTGATGCAAGCTGTGCGGAAACGCGAAGGCGGCCAGCGGCGCATTTACGCGCTCGCGCTCAGCGGTCTCGCGTCGCTGCAGGACAGGGACGCCGCGATCGCCGCCGGCTTCGACGATCACCTGCCCAAGCCGCTGAACGCCGACGTGCTGCTCGAGAAATTACTGCTTGGACGGGGCCGCTGATCGGCACGCAAGCATTGATGCCTTGTTCAAGCTTCGACGTTCACCGGGTCGAACGTGCACGGGTGAAGCGGTCCGCTCGAACGGCAGGTTGGCGGCTAGAAGCCGGCGAATGCTCGGCGACCTGCCAGGCCAGCAGCCCTGGCAGGTAAATCAGCAAATCGCGTATCCGTCTTGCGCCCGCGAGCGCGAGACACGTCTCCGGAGTCAAACCGAGCAAGCCGCCGATCACCACGAATCCGCCTTCCTGCACACCGAGCCCCGCCGGCACCAGAAAGGCCGCGCTGCTCAGCATCTGGATCAAAGCCTCGAGCACGAACGCTTGCGCGAAACTTACATCGGTACCGAGGAAATGAAGCGCAAGCCAAAGCTCGCATGCGAAGCCCACGCATTGCAGCGTCTGCCAGATACACAGATAACGCACGACCACGCCGCGCTGCCGCCAGATCAGCTTCACCGACTGATCGATGCGTGCGGACCGGCCGATCAGTGCAACGAGCTTGCCGCTCGTCATCTGGTTGAGGACGCGCGCTGCCCGCTCGAACGGGCGCGCGTGCTGAACGAGTGCGAACAGCAATAGCACCGGCACGGCCACGGCGGCGACACCGGCCAGCCGCTCCATCACGGCGGCCGCTTGCGGTGACCCGTGATAAAGCACGTAGCAGGCAGCGGCAAGGGCAAAAACCACCTGGCTGATCAGCGTGAGCTGCATATCGACGACGAGGCTCGCCACCGCAGTGGCGGGCCGCGCGCCAACCCGTCCGAGCAGACGGAACGAAACGATTTCTCCGCCGATACGGGCGACGGGCAGCAGGCCGTTCACCGATTCGCGAATCCACACGAGCTTCAGCATGGCCGACAGCCGCGGGCGCTGTGCCGCGCGAATCAGCGAGCGCCAGTCCCATGCATTTGCCAGCATCGGCAGCACATGAACGAGCGCAGCCAGCACGAGCCCGGCACCCGCGTCTTTCAGCAGTCGGAATACGGTGGCCGGATGTTCGCGCCACACGAGCCAAGCCGCGGCGGTAACACCGATCAGGGCCAACGCCCGTCCGGGATATTTCATTGATTTCATTTCTTATGCGCTGGCGACAGAAGGCCTTCGTCGTCGACTTCGAAGCTGAATCCGCGCCACTCGACACGCGACGAGAAGAAACTCGCAATAAAGATGACGAACGATAGCGCATCCCACATCGGCAGCAGCCAGATTCCGCGATGGGTCTGCTGTACCGCGTTGTCGGAGCGCCACTTGAGCGCGAGCCGCGCGACGAGCGCGATGCCGGCTAGCACCCATGTCCACAGCGCGCCTCCCGACGCCAGTACCGCCAAGATGGCGAACGGAACCGGATGCATCAGCGCGGAGCCCAGATGCCCGAGCCGATCGACGGCCCGGATCGTCCGGCTCCAGCGCAATTCATGCGCGACGAACTTCGTGAAGCTCGTCTCGACGCACGCATGCCGTACTGTGAAGGGCGGGATGGCGACCGTCGCCCCGGTGCGCCGCACCGCGTCGCCGATCGCATGATCCTCGGCCAGATGATGAGCGAACTGTGTCAGGCCGCCGATGCGCTCGAGCATCGCGCGCTCCATCGCGATGGTCTGGCCAAAACAGGGGCGCGCCCTGCCAATCGCGAGGCCCGTTACGACGCCGGGCAGAAAATGATAGTTCGTCGCCGCTGCGGAAAAGCGCGGCCACCAGCCCGGCGCGCACAGTCCGCGATACACGCAGGTCACGAGTCCGACACCGGGGCTCTGCAAGGTGCCGACGACGTGCCGCAGATAACTGCGTTCCACGGTCACGTCGCTGTCGGCAAAGCAGAGCACATCGTGCTGCGCATGCTCGAGCATATTGACGAGATTGCCGATCTTCCGGTTCGGCCCGTATAGCCGCGAGTCGATCACCACGCTGACCCGCGCATGCGGATACCGCGCGCGCAGCCTGTCGACGGTCGCGAGCGCGACATCTGCGGGGTCGTGCACACCGAACACGAACTGCACCGGCCCCGGGTAATCCTGCTCGAAAAAACTGACGAGATTGTGCTCGAGATTCCACTCGTCGCCGCACAACGGCTTGACGAGCGTCACGCCGGGAAAGCTCGACGGCTGCGCACATGAGCGCGCAAAGAAGCGGCGCACGAACTCGCCGGCGAGCCACGTGTAGCCGATTCCCGGCACCGCGACCGCCGCACAGATGCGGGCCAGCAACACGCTCAGCACATGGGCGACATGCAACGCGGCGAAAACATTCGACGCCGACACGCGCGCGAGCCCAACAGGTATGCATAGGAACAGGACCACGCGCAGCGCGCGCATGTACCCGTTCGAGCGTCCCCGGCGCCCGCTCGATTCATCGCTGCGCGCGTTCATCGCACCCTTGTATGAGCGTTGACCTGAGGGACTTCGTCGCTTTGCGATGAACGCAAAGAAGGCACAGGAGGTCACCGCGTCGGCGCGCGCTGCCCGTTTTTCCAATGTAAGGTGTCAAGGAACCGTCCGGTCGAAGAGCCGGCTTCAAGGTCGACGGCCTCATGGTGGTATCGGGTTCGACACGGCACGGTGATCCGCGGTGTCAGCGCAGTGTTTCGAAATACTTGCAGCTCACTTCCAAAAGATCGACGTTTCTGTGAGGCGGCGCAAACACGTATCGTCGTCGAGAGACAAGGATGGTACTCGCGCTTATCTGAAGGAATTCTTAAGAAATGCGGCGCAAAATAATTTTTGCGCGGCCGACCTCGTTTCCGATTGTTACCAATTCGGATTCGCGGTCTATGGTTCTATCGGATTGGGCTCAATGTCGTCGCTATTTCGCGTCGCGTCGCATCGCAAAGCGCACTTTGGCCCGGGACGATGGCTTACGAAAAGAAAACGCGCAGGCCGATCTGCGCGCTTCGATGTCTTTGACGTCGGCCAGATCGGAGTCGCCCGACTCCGTCCGCGAGGAAGCCGGATACCCGGGTATTAACCTCACACCAAAGTGCGTCGATCAACCGCCGAGTGCAATGATCGCCATCGTCAGCAGAATGCCAAGCGCCGTCATGGCGAAGCCCGCTTTCATGGCGCCCGCATCGGTGTAGCGTCCTAGCGCAAACCCAGCAGCGAAAAGTATCAGAAGCGTGAGCACACGCGAGGCGATCAGTGCCGTCCCGAGATCCTTGACCACCAGAAAGGGCAGCGCGACCGGGAAGGTTCCCAAAACGACAAGCAGGAAGATGCCCAGCGCGCCGACGAAGTCCTGACGCACATATCTCGCTCGAGGCGGCAACGTCGGCATTGCCGCCACGCGTGCGCGGATTCGCTCGAGGTCGGTGTCTTCGACGAACTGTTTAAGAGTCTCAGGCAACGCATTGCGGAGGGCACGCACGGCGACCGTCTCGTCGCGTTCCCGTTGCACCGTTAGCGCGATCTTCAGGCGCTGCCCCCGATCGACGAGCGCGCGTACCAGATACATCACGGCATCGGCGAGTCCCCATGCGAGGTTGCATCCGAGTGCGGCAAAGAACATTTTGTACCCGGCGTCCTGGCCAGCGCCGGCCGCCTTGACGGCACCGACAAACGTCAAAGCCATGAACAGACCAAAACAAAGCTCGCAGACGCGGTCGACGGGCTTCAGAACCGGTTCGCGCTGTGCGGGCTCCGTGTGGCCGGCCGGCATGATGGTGCTCATTTCGCCCCCAACTCAACGTGGACAAGGTCGCGCTTCAACTCGGCAGGAAGGAGACGGACAGGACGACTACGGCGAGTGATGACCGCGGCCATCTCCCGGGCTGCAGCAGCGACATATCTGCATCACAGCGCTAATCAAGACAATGCCGATTGATTCATGTCAAGCCGATGCGTCAACCGTGGCTCGGGCTGGTCCGCTAAAAGGCTCATCGCAGAACACAAGAAGACAAGAACACAAGAACACAAGAACACCCACGCACCTTGTCCGATTGGCCGGAGTCTCCATCCTTGATCTGTCGCAATGGAGGACGCCCCTGGCGGCCTATGCTTGTATTGCATCGCGGCCGACGAGATGCGCGGGCAACAGTTGCGCGTCTTCTTTCAATGGCCGCCCATCAAGGAGCATCCCATGAACGTGTGGACGAAAATCGCGTCGATCGCCCCACTGCTGTGCCTCCAGATCGCAGCGCAGGCACAGCCCGTAGCGTACCCGGCCAAGGGTCAAAGTTCGCAGCAACAGCAAAAGGACCAATCGGCATGCGTCTCCTGGGCCAAGTCGAAAACCGGCGTCGATCCAGCTACAGCCGCGGCCGCTGCGCCGCCGCCTTCGGGGCCGGCGGTAGGAGGCGGTGAGAGGCTCTCGGGAGCCGCACGAGGCGCAGCCGGTGGCGCAGTGATCGGAGCGATCGCCGGCGACGCCGGCAAGGGGGCCGCTATCGGAGCGGCTACCGGCACAATGGTCGGAGGAGTACGGGCTCGTCAGAACAGACGGAATGCAGAAGCGTCCGCACAGGCTCAGAGTCAGAATGCCATGGCCGCTTTCAATCAGGCCTATTCCGCATGTATGAGCGGTCGAGGGTACACGACGCAATAAACGCTAGTCCTGCGCAAGCTAAGGCCTGCCATGCCGAGCCTTGCCGGAAAGAAGCAGTACGATTGTCGCCACACTGAACGCGACACCTGCATGGAACGTAGCGGCGGCCCCTACCTTGTCCCATAGTTCGCCCGCAATGATGCTCGACATCAACGTAACCGCACCGCTAAACAGATTGAAAAAACCGAACGCCGTGCCGCGCAATTGTGCCGGTGCGGTATGAGCCACCATGGTGGCAAGCAGTCCCTGCGTCATGCCCATGTGAAGACCCCACAATGCAACGCCCAGCAGCACGACGCCCCAGTGTGTTCCGTGTGCCAGCACGAGGTCTGAAGCGATCAGCACCCCGAGTCCGGCGATCAGCAGTTTGACAGGGTTCATCGTGTCGGCGAGCTTGCCGAACGGATAGGCCGACAGCGCATACACAATATTCATCGCGACGAGGAGGAGGGGAACCAGCGCAACGGGAACCCCGCTGCCCATCGCGCGCAGCACCAGAAATGCCTCGCTGAAGCGGGCCAGCGCAAACACGGCCCCGATAGCGACGACCCACCAATAGTTCGAGCCGAGATTCCTCAGGTTATCCAAACTAACGGGATTCACCCTCTTTGCGCCGGGTTCGCGTGACGGTTCCCGAATGCCGAAAGCCAGCAGCGCGACGGCGAGCAAACCTGGTATGACAGCGAGCCAGAAGGCAAGCCGGAAGTTGTCCGCCCACAATGACATGATGACCACAGCCAATAGCGGTCCGAGAAACGCGCCAATCGAATCAAGCGACTGTCGCAATCCGAACGCCGCGCCTCTCAGATGAACGGGCGTAACGTCGGCGACCAGCGCATCGCGCGGTGCGCCGCGGATTCCTTTGCCGATCCTGTCGATGACGCGCGCGGTCACCACTACGCCGATGGTAGGCGCGATAGCGAACAGCGGCTTGCTTAGCGCTCCCAGTGCGTACCCGGCTACCGCGAGCCATTTCCGGTTTCCAAGATGATCGCTCAGTGCGCCGGAGAACACCTTGACGATCGGCGCCGTCGCTTCCGCAATGCCCTCGATGAGACCGATGGTCGCCGCACTCGCACCGAGCCCGACCATCATGAACATGGGCAGCAGACTGTGAACGATTTCCGATGAGATATCCATCAAGAGACTGACACAACCTAGTATCCAGACGCTCCTTGGGACGCTTGCGAGACCGTTGAGTCGAGATCTGACTTCCATGTGTTCGTTCCATTTGCGACAAGGGACAGCGCGGTTCCGCGCGTGCAGCAGCCTACCATTCGACGCAGTGGTTAACGGCGCGCGCGTCAACGCCGATCCGGATCTCTCCGCACGGGGCATCGCGAATACCTGACTGCTGGCGTCAAAAAAGTTAACTTGTAGATGTTGTTACGCGTAAGTAGTATTGTCTACATGAACACGTTGATGACATGGTCGCTGCTCATTCTGACGCTTCCCACCGAGAACGCGACGGCGCGCATGCGTTTCTGGCGGGCGCTGAAAGCAAAGGGTTGCGCGGTTCTTCGGGACGGCATCTATCTGTTGCCTTACAGCGAAGAACGGGAAGCCGCACTGCGCGAACTCGCTGCGGCCATTGCCGATAGCGGCGGCAGCGCATGGCTGCTGCGGGCGCCCAGCGTCGATGCTTCGCAAGAAGCCGAATTCCGTGCGCTGTTCGACCGCGTCGACGATTACGACGCGTTGATCCGCGCGCTTTCTGATACACGCAAGACAGTGGCCGGCCAGTCCGCTGCCGATCTGACGAAGCTGCTGCGGCGCTTGCGCAAGGACTACGAGTCGATCGCCGCCATCGACTATTTCCCGGGCGAAGCGGCCACGCGCGCCGAAGTGGCCTGGCAGGACTTCGTCGCGCATGTCGACACGGTGCTGTCGCCCGGGGAACCGCACGCCGCCGATCGCGCTATCCGTTCGCTGTCAGTCGCGGACTATCAGCGCCGCACCTGGGCAACCCGTCGACGCATGTGGGTCGACCGAGTCGCAAGCGCGTGGCTCATTCGCCGCTTCATCGACCGCGACGCGCGCTTTATCTGGCTGACCTCACCCGACGCCTGCCCGGCCGATGCACTGGGCTTCGATTTCGATGGCGCGGCTTTTACCCATGTGGGCGAGCGCGTCACGTTCGAAGTGCTGCTTGCGAGCTTCGGTCTCGACAAAGACCCTGCGTTGTTGCGGCTTGCCGCCATGGTGCACGCGCTCGACGTGGGCGGTACGTCTGTGCCCGAAGCGATCGGCTTTGAAGCCATCCTGGCCGGCGCACGGGAACGCGCAGCCGACGATGACGAACTGCTCGCCGACATGAGCCGTGTGCTCGATTCGATGTACACGCACTTCGCCGCAAGCGAAACAAGCAGCGGCTCCGGAAAGCGCTCATGAGCACGACAGCGACTGCGAGCACGCCTTGCTACACGCTCGGCCAGATGGCGCGTTACATGCTGAAGCTCGGCACCTTCGGGTTTGGCGGACCGGTGGCGCTGGTCGGCTACATGCGCCGCGATCTGGTCGAGCAGCGCGGCTGGATCACCGAAGACGACTATCGCGAAGGGCTCGCGCTCGCCCAGATGATGCCCGGCCCGCTTGCCGCGCAGCTCGGCATCTATCTTGGCTACTTGCACTACCGGATCGTCGGTGCAACGGTCGCTGGGCTCGCGTTCGTGCTGCCGTCATTCCTGATGGTCGTTGCGCTCGGCTGGGCGTACGCGCACTTTGGCGGGCTGCCGTGGATGCAGGCGGTCTTCTACGGGGTAGGCGCGGCAGTGGTCGGCATCATCGCCATGAGCGCGTACAAGCTCACCACAAAGACACTCGGCGCAGACAGGCTATTGTGGGTCATCTATCTGACGCTCGCCGCCGTGACCGTCGTCACCGAGTCCGAGATAGCGTGGTTGTTTATCGCGGGCGGTCTTGCGAATTGTTTCCGCCGCGCACCGCCGCGATGGTGGCGCAAGGATGGCATCAATGCCGTCGCGATTGCGCAGGCGCCCGCATTGAGCGGCATGCTGAGCGGCCTCGATCTGTCATTGCTGAGCCAGCTTGGCGTGTTTTTCGCGAAAGCGGGCGCCTTCGTGTTCGGCTCGGGTCTCGCGATCGTGCCGTTCCTTTACGGCGGCGTCGTGACCGACCACCACTGGCTCAACGACCGGCAGTTCGTCGATGCGGTGGCCGTCGCGATGATCACGCCGGGCCCCGTCGTCATCACGGTCGGGTTCATCGGCTTTCTCGTCGCGGGCTTTCCCGGTGCCTGCGTGGCCGCGCTCGGCACATTCCTGCCTTGCTATCTGTTCACCGTGCTGCCGGCACCGTACTTCAAGAAATACGGTCGGCTACCTGCCGTGAAGGCGTTTGTCGACGGAATCACGGCTGCGGCCGTCGGTGCGATCACGGGCTCCGTGATCGTTATCGCGAAGCGCTCGGTGTTCGACTGGCCGACCGCGCTGCTCGCGCTCGCAACCGTATTGCTGCTATGGCGCTTCAAAAAGCTCCAGGAGCCCGTGATCGTCGTCGCGGCTGCCGCCGTCGGTCTTGTCGTCTATCCGCTTGTCCACCTGCACGCCCTGTGACCGGACGCGTGCGCGAATCTGCGAGGAACTCATGGCAACACGTCGTACCTTTTTGCAAAACTCTGCCGCGGTCGGCGCCGGGATGATGATGGCTCAGGCGCAAACGGTTTTCGCGGCAGACGGCGGCGTTTACATCGACAAACTTGTCGATGCGGACGGCAAGTATGTAGCCGCCCCGCTGCCATTCGACTACGGCGCGCTCGAACCGGTCATCGATGCGCGTACGGTCGAACTGCACTACAACTTCCATCACAAGCCGGCGGCGGCCGCGGCGAACAAAGCTGAAGAAGCGTTGGCCAAAGCGCGCGACACCGGCGATTTCGCGCTCGTGAAGTTCTACGAGAAGGAACTCGCGTTCCAGCTCTCCAGCCACATCCTGCATACGGTTTACTGGACGAGCATTTCGGGCAGGGGCGGCGAGCCGAAGGGCGATCTGGCGAAGATGATCGACAGCAACTTCGGCTCGTACGCGAAGTTCAAGATGCAGCTCGCCGCGGCGACCATCGCCACCGAAGCGTCGGGCTGGGGCGTCGTCGGTTATCACCCGGTGACCGGCAAGCTGATGATCCTGCAGTGCGAGAATCACCAGAAGCTGACCGCCTGGGGCATCCAGCCGATCCTCGTGCTCGACGTGTTCGAGCACGCTTACTACCTGAAGTATCAGAACCGCCGCAACGAGTACGTCAACGAGCTGTTCAACATCGTCAACTGGGACAACGCGGCGCTGAGGCTGCAAGCGGCGATGCCGTCCCGAAGGGCCGCCTGACATGCGTCGGACCGGTCGATTGTCGTAGCAGACAAGGCAAGGTGGACGGAGGAGCGTCATGAAGTGCACGCAGGCCTATCGCTCTTTCGCTCGATCCCTGATCGCGACGGCCTGCCTGATCGCCGCCGTCGCGGGACTGACTACCGGATGCCTTGCCAGGGATTCCGGCATACCGGAAGCGCGCGGTTTGCCGCTGACGCACATCGCCGACATACCATTGCCGGGTCGTGCGTCGCGATTCGACTACGAGACCTACGATCCCGGCCGGCATCTGCTATTCATCGCGCACCTCGGCGACAGCGAAGTCGTGGTATTCGATACGCTCGCTTCGCACGTGGTGGCCCGGATACCGGGAATCGCGGCGGTGCACGGCGTGCTTGCCATACCGGAGCTGTCCCTCGTGTACGCGTCTGCGACGGGAACGAACGAGATTGTCGCGATCGACGAACAGACTTTGAAGGAAGTCGCGCGCATGCCAGGCGGGGCCTATCCGGACGGTATGGCCTACGCGCCCGATGTCCACAAGCTTTACGTCTCGGACGAGACCGGGGAAACGGAAACCGTGCTAGACGTGCTGACGAACCGGCGTGTCGCAACCATTGCGCTGGGCGGCGAGGTGGGCAATACGCAGTACGACCCGGTCACGCGGCATGTTTTCGTCAATGTCCAGTCCCGAAAGCAGCTGGTCGAAATCGATCCGGCCAACGATGCCATCGTTGCGCGCATCGATCTGCCAGGAGCGCGAGGCAATCACGGCTTGCTGATTCTGCCGAAGCAACGCCTCGCGTTTATTGCTTGCGAGGACAACGACCGGCTGCTGGTACTGGATATGCGCACGATGAAAGTGACTGCGTCGTTCGACGTCGGCGGCGATCCGGACGTACTCGCTTTCGATCAAGGCACCGGCACGGTGTATGTGGCCGGCGAGAAGGGCATCGTATCGATGTTCGGCGTGGCAGGAGCAAAGGTCGCGAAGACCGGCGACGGTTCGGTGGGCCCGAATGCGCACGTCGTCAATGTCGATCCGGCGACGCACCGGTCGTACTTTCCGTTGAAGAGCGTCGACGGGCGTCCGGTGCTGCGGGTGATGGCGCCGCGATAACGGACGGGCTACCGCACGTTCGCAGCCGGCATGAGCAGGAGCGATCGTCCCTCCAGCGAATTCACGCTGGTGCTCATAGCGAACGGCACATCGCAGCGGGCGTACGAGGGCAAGCTGCTATACCTCGGCTTGATGGACAAAAAGCCGGGAGACCGGCATGGAGACGGGCTGAAGCAGGTGTGGCATACCGTCCAGCCATGACCTGCATGGCACCATCCGTTTCATGCCCGCTTCGCCAGATACGCATCCACGAGCTGAACCAGCCGTTCACGACCAAAGCTCGGATCGTGACCCGCATGTACCACCTGCACAGGAAGTTCGCGCAGACGTTTCATCGTTTGCACGTATGTCGGGATATCGGCGCCGCCGATTTCATCGAGCAGCGGACCGTCGTAAATTGCATCGCCGGAGAACAACGTGCCGGTGGCCGCTTCCCACAGCCCGATACTTCCCGGCGAATGACCGGGCAGGTGCAGAACTTCGAAATGCCGGTCTCCGAGATCGACGACACTGCCTTCCTTGACGATTTCGCCGACCGTTGCCGCGCGCACGTGATACTCGGACATCTGATAGTCAGCATCGGGCAGCGCAGTGATCAGGTCGCCATCGAACGGATAGCCCACATCGCGATAGCGCCGGATGGCAGCGTCACCCAAGACCGACGCGAGCAGCGTGCCGCGCTCGCGCGGCGCGCGCAGGTTGTCGGCTTCCAGTTCGTGCACGAGCGTATGTTCGAATTCGTGGTGGCCGCCGATATGGTCCGCATGCGTGTGTGTTGCGACCGCGGTCACCTTCTTCTGCAGTAGATGCCGCGCGGCCTCGCGCAGGCTGGCGATGCCCATGCCGGTGTCGATCATCAGATCGCGGTCGCGGCCGCGAATGTGCCAGATATTGCAGCGCATGAGCGGCACGACGTGCGGCTCCCACAGCAACGTGATGTCGTCGCTGATGCGCTTCAGTTCGAACCAACGGCTGGCTATCGGTAGCATGATCGTAGTCACTCGGGGTTGGCGGCGGCACTGCATCGAATTCATGGCCATAGCGGCCACGCAGCACGATGACGAATGATGATACGCCGCGTGGCCGGCGAGAAGCTAATGTTGCTTCGCGCCGACCGCGTAGCACATGCATAGCGGGCGCACGGCATGCCGGAGCTCAGACGAGCTTCCACTTGCCGAGCCGCGCCGATCACCGACCTCCGTGTTCATTCGCGTCGTCCCGTTCAGAGGCGCCAGGATTCATTCTGCAAAAGAAAGACAATGAGCCGATTCTTTGGTTGTGGCTACCGCCGCACATTCACATCGTCCGTGCTCAAGGGCGTTGAGCCGGTCGACCAGTGGGCGTCGCCACGAGAGCAGTGCGTTTTACACCGCCGTCAACTCGTCAGCGACATGCAGATCGCCAGCAGCCAGATGCCGACCTGATAAGCGAGCAACGCACGCTTGATACGGTCCGCAGTCCGTCCGTGGTACGGGCCCGGATGCACCGCGGCGGCAGGGGTTCGCATATGCGGCATACGAGCCTTTACTTGCCCAGTGCCTCGGCGGCCACTTTCTGCTCGGCGAGCAAAGAAAGCTTTTCGTCCGTCGCCTTTTCTTCCTTGAGCGTCTCGGCCAGCAGCCTGACGGCATCGTCTTGCCCGAGTTGCTTCGCGAGCGCAATGAGTGAGCCGTACGCTGCGATTTCGTAGTGTTCGACCTTCTGCGCCGCCGCGATCAATGCGACATCGAGCACCGGCCCTTTTTCGATCTCCTCGGTCTGCTCGCGGCCTTCTTCGACAAGCCCTTCCATCGCGACGCACTTCACCCTCTTCAGGCGGATGCCGGCGCCCTCGACCAGCTCGTCGATTCGTTCGATCTGACCTTGCGTTTCTTCCAGATGCGTCATGAAGGCAGCGCTGAGCTCCTCGTTCGTCGCCGCGCGCGCAAGCCGCGGCAACGCCTTGGTCAGTTGCTTCTCCGCGCTGTAAATATCGGACAAGGAGTGAACAAAAAGATCGTTCACGGTTTTGGCAGTCATGGTCAGTGCTCCATATCGAATGACATTGATAAAACTCCAGGCGCCTGGCTGCGCCAGGGCAAAGGGGAATGTGCATGGCGTGTGCCCGCTCCGTCATCTGCGGATGGATCCGTTTGCGCCGCGCAAAGCGCGTCGGCGCGCCGGAACGACGTCGGCTCGCAACGACCTATGAAGTTGTTGTGCCATTTGCACCGAGGCGAGCTAGGCACGCTGGATGCGGATTACGTTGCGCCTAACCAGGGAGGTGGCCATGTTTATGCACAACAAGCGACTGCAGTACACCGTTCGTGTCGGGGCGACGAACCCCGGACTCGCGAACCTGATGCTCGAACAATTTGGCGGTCCGCAAGGCGAGCTTGCAGCCGCGATGCGTTATTTCACGCAGGCAGTAACGGAAGAAGATCCGGGTCGCAAGGACATGCTGTACGACATTGCAACCGAAGAACTCAGTCACCTCGAAATCATCGGCTCCATCATTGCGATGCTCAACCGTGGCGCAAAGGGAGAGCTTGCCGAAGGCGTCGACCAGCAGGCGGAGCTCTATCGCAAGCTGAACTGCGCGGGCAACGACAGTCACGTCACGCAGATTCTCTACGGCGGCGGCACGCCGCTCGTCAACTCAGCGGGCGTTCCATGGACCGCCGCTTACATCGACACGATCGGCGAACCGACTGCGGACCTGCGATCGAATATCGCCGCGGAGGCGCGCGCAAAGCTCGTCTACGAACGCCTGATCAACGTGACGGACGACGCGGGCATTCGCGACGCACTCGGTTTTCTCATGACGCGTGAAGTCGCGCACCAGAAGTCGTTCGAAAAGGCGCTGTATTCGATCACACCGAATTTCCCGCCGGGGAAGATGCCGCCGAAGGAGGAATACGCGAACGTCTACTTCAAGATGTCGCATGACGGCGCTGTCGTGAATGCGCCCTGGAACAGCGGGACGGGCCTGTCGATCGAGACAGGAGAACCGGCCGTGGACGGTGGAGACGGCATGGCATCGGTCGAACTCGATGCACAGCAGGAAACCGCACTGACCGCAATGGCCGGCCGCCTGCGCTCGGACCCCGACAGCGACCCGCCTACCGGCGCCGAGCTGGGCAGCGGTGCCGCCGCACCCGACGCCGGCAGCAAATGATCGGTCTTTACATGGAACACACGGAGGAATAGCTATGACCACCCCACAGGAACACGTCGTCGACTGGCTGCGAGACGCATACGCAATGGAAAAGCAGGCCGAAACGATGCTCAAAGCGCAATCGGGACGCCTCGAAAACTATCCGATGCTGAAGGAGCGCATCGACCGGCACCTCGAAGAAACGCTTTCGCAGCAGCAGTTGCTCGAGTCGTGCCTCGACAGGCTCGGCAGCAGCCCTTCGGCGATGAAGGACCTGACGGCGCGAATGTCGGCGTTCATGCAAGGCGCGGGCGGCATGGCGGTCAGCGATGAAGTCGTGAAAGGCGGGATGGCCGGTTACGTCTTCGAAAATATGGAGATCGCGGCCTATACGACGCTCATCGCGGCGGCCAATGCCGCGGGAGATCTCGAGACTCAGCGCGTCTGCGAGCAGATCCTGCCGCAGGAAATCGAAATGGCCCGCTGGCTGCTCGAGCATATGCCTGAGACAGTGACGCAGTTTCTGGCGCGCTCGGCAGCGGACAGAAGCGAAGCGAAGCGCTGACGGTCGACAGGTCGGCGTCGTCAATTCGCTGAAGCCGAACCGGCGCCGATAACGCAAACGTCGTATCCGAGCCAGGCGAAAGCGCTGCATCGGGTCATGCGGAAACGCGATGTGATCGAGGAGCAAATCATGAGCGATCAACCATTGGACGTGCGACGCACGGGCGACACAGCGTCGGCCGCCGACCATGCCGACGGTCTGCCGGGTCTCGCGCGCGGACTCGGCTGGTTCAGCGTCGCGCTCGGCATTGCCGAGCTGTGCGCGCCGCGCGCGCTGTCGCGGGTCGCGGGAATCGATGCGAATGCAACGATCGTGCGGCTTTATGGGCTGCGCGAAGTCGTGTGCGGTATCGGTATTCTTGCCTCGCGTCAGCCGCAACGCTTCCTGTGGGCCCGCGTCGCAGGGGACGTGCTCGACGTCGGCAGCACCGCTGCGGCAGCAAAAACGGGCCACGCGCGAGCGGGGCGCCGCACGTTGGCGGTCGGCACCGCGCTCGCTGGCGTCGGCGCTCTCGATATTTATGCGGCACGCGCTGCCGCAGCTTCGCAAAGCGCCCGCCGCCGCGCCAGCACCGGGCCGCTGCTCGACTACTCGGCGCGCAGCGGCTTTCCGCAACCGCCACACGTGATGCGCGGCGCGGCGCGGGTTGACTTTCAGATCCCACGCGACATGCGTACACCCGAGGCGTTGCGTCCCTATCCAACGGCGGCCGGCACAAACGGCGCAAGCGGAAAGAACGTCGCAGACGCTTTGGGAACATCGTGGAAGTGAGCAGGCAAGTTTGCCCGTTACGTCGATACGCGCGCTGGTGCCGATCGCGCTTCGCGGCGGCTTTGTGCTGCGGTGCGAAACCGGGTACGCGCGATGCGCAGTTGCATCGACGTCAATCCGATCGATGAGGAGTTTGCGATGAGCGCACGTGAGAAAAATCAAGGCAACCCCGCACGCGAGAGCCATGAAGGCTTCAGCGACCCTGTCGAACGCGCGGATCGCCGCCGCGAGTCGGAACGCACACACGACGTCACGGTTGAGCGCGACGGCAAGGTGTCGCAAGAGCCGCATGGAAACATGGACGAAACGCTGGTCCCCAGCGGCAAGGACCATCCCGAGCAAGGCCCGTATGAGCCGGGACACGATCAGCTCGACCCCGCTCTGCAACCGGACCCGCAGGCACCGGAAGTGCCGCAGCCGCCGCGGGGCGCCACACGTCGCACCTGACGTGATGTCGCGGCACGCTGGCGGCCGCCCCGTGCGCCCGGAAACGGTCGCTGCCGCGTAGCCATTCGTCCGTTTGCTTCAGCAGCACGGGAACAGTTCGTGCACGTCACGATCATCGTTCCCATGCAGGCACGTCGCATGAATCGTGACTCGGACCAACAGACGCTGCGTGCAAACGGCAGGCGCGCCGAGCGGCCGGCACGCTCGTGGGCTGCCGACGTCGGCCCGGGTCTGGCGACGCTCGGCACCGACAACGACCCGAGCGGCGTCGCTACCTACACGCTGGCCGGCGCGTGGTTTCGCTACGACCTGCTGTGGGTGTGCGTGCTGTCCTACCCATCGATGATCGCGCTTCAGCTGATTTCCGCGCGCGTCGCTTCGATCACCGGCAAAGGGCTGACGGACAATATGCGCGAGCACTATGCTCCCGTCTTTTTTTACTTCGGCGTCGCGCGCTTCCTGATCGCCAACAGTTTCAACATCGCCGTCGACATACTGGCGATGGGCGCAGCCGTGCATGCCGTCGTCGGCGGCTCCGTCGCGGTGCTGTCGCTGTTGTGCGGCGCCGCGTCGCTAGTCTTGCAGTGGTGCGTCCCCTACGCACGCTATGCCCGTGCGGTTCAGTGGTTGGTACTAGGGATGTTCGGTTATGTCGGCGTTGTCCTGTTGCTTCAGGTGCCGTGGCACACCATTGCGATTCGTGCGTTTGTTCCGCGCATCGTCTGGACGAAGGACTACACGACGATGTTGCTCGCGCTGCTCGGCACGACGATCAGCCCGTATCTGTTGTTTTCGCAGGCCGAGCAGGAGGTGGAAGAGCGCAAGGAAAACGGACAGTCGGCGTCGTCGGTCCGCTCGGATCGGGAACTGCGCAAACTACGCAGGGACACGGCGCTGAGAACCGCGCTTTCCAATGGCGCTGCATTGGCGATCATGATCGCGTCTGCCGGCGTATTCGAATTGACGCGTCCAACACCGGGCCAACCGGTGCGGCTTGATCGCGTGCTCGAGCCTTTTGCGCATGGGTTTGCACCGCAGGTGCTCGGCCTCGCCCTGATCGGCTCGGCGCTGCTCGTGCTGCCGCCCCTTGCGGGCTCGGCCGCACAGGCGGCGGCTAGTGCTTTCCACTGGCAGCGCGGCGAAAGGCGCGACGCGCGCATTGCTTTCCTGCTCGTCGCGATCACCGCGACCGGAATCGCACTTGCCGTCACGATGACGATATTGCGCATCGATCCCGTCACCGCGCTTTATTGGAGCGCGCTCCTCAACGGCATGACGATGACGCCGATGCTCGTATTGCTGGTGCTGCTAAGTTCGAAACGCGCTGCCGTGGGCGATCTCGTCGCTCACTGGTCGCTGCGTATGCTTTGCTGGCTCGCGACGCTCGGCGCGGGCGCCGCGCTGGTCGCGCATTTCATTACGGAATTCGTATAGCACCGCTTCGTCTGTTCGTTCCTTCGCTCGCCGGTTGACGGTTTCACCGTGCGGGCTACGCCGCCCGCTGATGACACGGCAAGCGAACTGCAAATACCGTCTGGTTTTCGTCTGACCGCACCTCGATTCTCCCGCCGTGAGCCTTCGCGATTTCGGCCGCGATGTAAAGGCCCAGCCCCAGACCGCTCGCGTTCCTGCTGTCCTCGCCGGGACCGCGCCTGAGCGGATCGAAAATCGTCTCGATCGTTTGCGGGTCAATGGGCGGGCCGCTGTTCGATACCTCCAGCGATACCGCAGACGCTTCTCCGGTTAGCGCCACGCGCACTGGCGTCGTCTGATTGCCATATTTGAGCGCGTTCCCCACCAGATTGGCGAGCAGCTGCTGCAACCGCGCGCCGTCCCAGACACCTTGCGCGCGGCCCGCTACGTCGAGTTCGATCAGGCGTCCAGGATGAGCCGCACGGAGTTGATCGAGCGCATCGGCAATCAGGACCGCCAGATCGACATCGGCCGGCACGATGTTGATGCCGAGCCCCAGTTTGATGCGATTGAAATCGCATAGATCATCGAGTAGCGACTGCATGCGTGAGCCACTGCGGATCAGTCGCGCCGCGGCGTCCGAGACGTCCCCGCCTGCGTTCAGCGCGGCAAGATAGGCCGCTGTCATCTGGATGGTCTGCAACGGACTTCGCATGTCGTGGCCGAGCATACCGAGCAACAGGTTACGAGCCTGTTCGACCTGGTCGTTGAAAAATTCGACGGATTCGGCAACAGCCTGATCAATCGCCTCGTTGAACCGGATCACGTCTTCCAGATTGGTGTCTTCGGCCGCATGGTTGTCCATCCACAGGCGCAGAACGCTGGCACGCAACGCACGATATTCCGCAGCCAGCTGATTGACGGAAAAGCCACTGCGCGCGCGCAGCAACGCATGAGTCTGCGCAGCTGTTTCCGGCGCATCGATCAGTTTCGGGGCGTGTCCCAACGACTTCTCGTGCTGCTCGTCGCGCGTCTGGGGAGTCGATATGTCTTTTGCCACCGCCTGCAGAATTTGTTGCGCATGGTCGCGCAGCGCGGGGGAGCCCATGTTTCTGGCCGCTGGTTGCAACGTCGCGGCAAACGCTTCCCACTGTGCAAGGATTTCGTCCATATGCAGCGCGATGAACTCGGCGAGTCGCATGTTGTCTCCCCAGGGACCGGAGCGGTAAGCGTATAAGCAGGGTTTGCGGTACCGATATTACCTCTGACGAACGCCTTGACGCCGAACGCGGACCACCCGAACGGTTCCGCGGGAAAATCATGCTCCTGATGTCGGAAGGAATGCGTGCAACACGCGCAATTATGTCGGTGCGAAAACAATCGCGCCCCGATCCTCGAAATGCGTTGCTCTACGCACGAAGCGATATACGTGCCCGGCGATCTCCATTCGATTGAGGCCGGATCTTGTACGGCGGAGGATTTCCTCGGCAAGCGATGCTGCGATCGACCCGTGAAAGATCAGCAGGCTCTGCGTCCTGGCAGCGTTACCGACATACATTGCGCAAGCGTCGTTGCATGCCTGCATCATGATGACGCTCTCGCCCGCATTGAGCGAAAGGTCGAGATATTCAGCCAGATTCAATAGTGACTCGTGAGCCGTCATGATGCTCCTTTCCAGGACACAGATTGCCCGCGCGACGAGCCGATCCCGGTTATCGGCGAACGACTTCAGAGCATGGTCAACAGTTCGAGCTGATGCGGCGTTTCTGCGCCGCTGATCAATGAGAACATGCACCGCGTCGCGCGCTCCTCGGCCGAAAACGTGTGCACGGCCGAGAAGGCGTCCCACACGGCGCCATCAAGCGGCGTAGCGACGCTGTGTCGACGTGCGAATACCTTCAATAACTGACTGGCCCCCCGATTGATAAGACAGCGGTGAACGTCAAGAACGTAGCACTCGTGTCCGGCACGCAGTACCAGATAGTGCGGGACTGACTGTCGGGGTTCACCCATGGCGATCGATCGCGCGAGGGGCGCCGCTCGCATCGATTCCCCAGCGCTCGTCCGGGGCATGGCGACAACGGCGGACGGGCCGCCCCACACTAGCCGTAGCGATGCTCGAGCCATTCGATTGCCCATTCGGTAGCAAATCTGACGGCGTCTTCACGCGCGTCGAAACCCGCGAGGTCGCCGCTCACGAGGATATCCTGCCGGCCGACTCCATCGCGACTACAACTGATGGCGGCATGAGCCATGAATTCGCCATCGGCCCGACGCGGTGTCGGGTCGATCTGAAAAATCGAGGAATTGAAGCGCATCTGATCTCTCCACGCGGATTGCCCGCACCATGTCCGGCCCTGTATCCGCGCGGGCCTTTGTCCTGGCTACGTCGATGACGTAACCGCGATGCGCTCATCGTTCGCAGTCCCAGATCGTCTTGTCCGCTGTGCAGGAGTCGATCAGATGTTCCGCGTACGCAGTCGATGCTCGTCTGGCGTCACCGCTGCTGCCGAATGCCCGCTTCACAGTGAGTACGAAGACACGGCTTCGCGTCTCGTCGACTTTTGGGCCAGGTTCGTTGATACGGACAGCCGCATCGAAACCTTCTTCGTAGCTGCGGCTGAATCCTGCTTTCGTGGGTCGTCGCGGGAATACGAGTGGCTGGACTTCCAGCCCTTTATAGACGTAACTGGAGGCTTGCATGAAATACCTCTGGCCGCGGTGCGGCGGCGTAGTGTGTGCGAGAAAGGTCGACGCAGACCGTGCGGTCCGATCAACAGGGAAGAGGCTAGGAGATAAAGGCGTGCCGGTGGCCAGCAGGCGGGCGGACGCTCAGGGCACAAACGGAAGGAATCGCCGAGGCGAGCGCGGGGCATCGGTGGACGGAACCATGGTACGCGCTTCCGGGTGTTTGTACAGCGATTTTTCGGCAACCGGCGGGCGACGTGGACGAACGAGCCCGTGGATGTCGACGCACGTCAGATACGAGGGCCGGTTGTCGTTACGGCGCAGTAGAGCGCCGCAACAGATGCGGACTCGCTGCGCATCAACGGCGGCGAAATGCGCTTCGTTGCGTTGCGCCGCTGCTTCGCTCGTCCTTATGCCGGAAATTGATTCTTCCCTTCGTCAGGTCGTATACCGAGAGTTCAAGCGTGACGCGATCGCCCGCGAGGATGCGAATGTGATTCTTGCGCATGCGGCCGGACGCGTACGCGCCCACTACGACGCCATTGTCGAGCGTAACGCGGTAACGGCTGTCAGGCAGTACTTCGTCAACGATACCGTCGAGTTCGAGTAGTTCTTCTTTTGCCATTCGAGTTTCCTGATAGATGGGGCATTGCCGTCAACCGCGCGTGTCGACCCAGGTGCGTGCCCAGCGTGTGGAGTGCCGCAACGCCTGCTCTTCACTCGCGAAGTAATCGAGCGAATAGAACTCGTAGCGGCCTTCGGCGTGCGCGCGTTCACCGCATTCGAGCAGCAGGTTGGATGAGAAACTACCGTCGGGCAAGCGATGCGCCGAGGGTTTGACGGCATAGCCGTTGTACTGTTGAATTCGTTCGTTTTGCATTTTGATTATAGTGCTGTTCGATGGGGCGCCGCGCGCGTCATATGACGGCGAGCTGATTCGCCTCTTTTCAAAGAGGGTGTGAAGCATCAAGGAGGGAGAGGACAACGAATACTGCCGGGAAGCGAGCAATTGATGAACAGCAATCGAACTTCTTGAACTCCAAGGGAACAGAGTACCTGCAGGACAATAGCGACGTCAATGCTTAACTTGTAACGGTTGGTACGGAATTGAATGACGGTGGGTAGCGAGAAGCAGCTCGCGGCTGCCGATAGCAGACAAGTCTTTGCAAAAAAATCGCATGAGAGACGGTTTTCCAGGGCACTTTATTTCGCGGCCCTAAACGCGATTACTCGATTCGGGACACAGCCAGGCTGCCACCCCCGATGGCGAGGCCGTAGCCGCAGCGCCCGTGCATCGATGCGCGAGAGACCCGCGGTGGCCGCTACACAACCGCTTCAGCAGGGGCTGCCTGGCAGTTCCCGGTCAATAACGCTTTTTCGGCGGCAACGATCGCTTGATCTGCTTGCGCAGGCGTGCCACTGCAGCAGCCTTTTTGCGCGTGCGTTTTGTCGTAGGTTTTTCATAGGCCGTCCGCGCACGAAGCTCCTGAATCAAGCCGGTGCGCTCGATCGCGCGGCGGAAACGGCGTAGTGCAACTTCCACGGGCTCGTCGGGTTTCAGAATTAAGGTAGTCACTTTGTTTCCTGGTTGAGGTCCTGCGGCAATGACGACGATGATGTGGATCGGCAAACAGCGTCGTGGCACACGTGGGGATAGCGGCCGACAGCCGCATATCGCGCCGTCACGACGTCGCAACATAGGGTTAGCGTCGCGCCACCGTTCCGTTCATCCTTGTGTCGAAGTTAACTCGTCCTTTCATCGGGTCGTATACCGCGCGTTCCGGCGTGATCCGACAGCCCACCAGGATGCAAATGCGATTCTTGCGCATACGCGCACGGCTGGGCAGGCTCAGAGCCGTTGCGTACGGCGCGTGACGCTACCGCGGAGAAGCAAAAAAGGACGTTGAAGCTAGAAGCCGGAACGACGTGCAACGAGACGTACGGCGCCGGACAAGCTGCTGAATGACAGCTCAGACGAGCGATTGGGCGATGCGCGAACCACGCTCCCCGAGGGTTGCGCTGCAAACCGGCGTCCGCCGCCGGTTTGCAGGCCTTTGAAATTACAGCGGCTTGATGTTTGCCGCTTGCAGGCCCTTCGGGCCCTGCTTCGTTTCGAAGCTTACCTTCTGATTTTCGAGCAGCGTCCTGAAGCCGTCGCTTCTGATTTCAGAGAAATGAGCGAACAGGTCTCCGCCGCCGTTGTCGGGGGTAATAAAGCCGAAGCCTTTACTGTCGTTGAACCACTTGACGATACCGGTATCCATAACAATCCTTGAGCAAAAATGAAAGTTTCCTCTATTAAAGAGGACGTGAAGCGTCAAGGAGAGAGAGGACAACGAATACCGCCGGGAAGCGATCAATTGATGAACAGCAATCGAACTTCTTGAACTTCTGGGTGCAGGCTACCTGTCCGACAGCACCGTCGTCAATGTTTATGTTGTAACTGCATGTCGGCAACCGCTTGCAGAGTGACGTCCTGTTTTGGTTGCTTGGGCCGGAAACGCCCCTCGAACGGGAACCGATCGCGTTCGCCGACCGGTGTATGGTACGAATAGCGATTGCGCGACTGGCAGTGCGCCTGTAATGACGAGATAGGGGCTTTCATGCACCGGATGATTACGTATCGCAGTTTCGAGATTCACGTCGAACTCGCTCCTGCTGCCAAAGACATGTTCGACGTGACGGTTCAGATCAAGGGTGGCGCAAACGTCGATGTACTGGGGGCGAGGGGAGACCGCGTATCCCTGCGCAATGGGCCCTTTACTGAACGATGGGCGTACCTGGTAGGCGAAGTCGCTGGTCAAGCCGCAATCGACGTGCTGCTTGGGCCGGATGCATGATTAATCGCTGTTTGCTCTGCTGACATGAAAAATTCTGCGCATCGTGCCCGCTCACCGGCGCTTCGAAGTCGGAGACCTCAGCGAGGTTTCGCATGCGCGCCGATGTACCTGTGCCATGGGTGAGTAACGAACTGCATCGCACAGGTCCACCGGCGCCGTGCGGCAAACAGCCGGCACATTTCAGCCCTTTTTCCGCGCGGGTGCACGGATTGCTAGAGATAACCATTTCTTAAAGCTTCCGGGGCATCGACATCCGTGACTGAATGAACGACATCGTGCCAACAACAGGTGAGTCCGGTTCTGCCTGGCTGCGGCTATGGGCCGACACCACCTGGGATTATTCAATTTTCGCCCTCTCTTTGGATGGCACGATCCTGACGTCGAACCCTGGAGGGAGACGCATTCACGGATATCGGCCCGAGGAAATCATAGGGCGCTCATTCTCCCTTTTTTACCAGCAGGCCGACCGTGCCTCCGGTGCGCCGCAGGCGGCGCTAAGCGCCGCGACGCAGACAGGACGCCACGCGGTCGAGGGCTGGCGGCTCCGCAAGGATGGCTCGCCGTTCTGGGCGAACGTGGTGATGACGGCGTTGCGCGACGGTAATGGCCAGGTAAGCGGGTTCGCCAAGGTGGTCAGCGACGTCAGCGACAAGAAAGCAGCTCACGACGCCGTCCTCAAAAGCGAACGCAATTTCCGTCTTCTGGTTCAGGGCGTTACGGACTATGCCATCTTCATGCTTTCGCCAGACGGGTATGTGACAAGCTGGAATTCGGGCGCGCGCCGTATCAAGGGCTATACGGAAAGCCAGATTATCGGCTCGCATTTTTCACGGTTCTATCCTCCGGAGGACGTCGCGGCCGGCGTTCCCTTGCGGGGGCTGGAGACAGCGAGACGCGAGGGGCGCTTCGAGGCCGAGGGCTGGCGGGTACGACGGGACGGAAGCCGCTTCTTTGCGCACGTGGTCATTGACGCAATTCACGAAGATGGCGATCTGGTAGGTTTTGCAAAGATCACGCGCGACATTACCGAGCGGCGGCGAGCGGGCGAACTGCTCGAACAGACGCAAAGGGCGCTGTTCCAGGC
This sequence comes from Paraburkholderia sp. SARCC-3016, assembly GCF_031119615.1. Taxonomy (NCBI): domain Bacteria; kingdom Pseudomonadati; phylum Pseudomonadota; class Betaproteobacteria; order Burkholderiales; family Burkholderiaceae; genus Paraburkholderia; species Paraburkholderia sp. SARCC-3016. The sequence continues at coordinate 464,251 of NZ_JAVHZD010000001.1, forward strand.
GCAAAAGATGGAAGCACTGGGCAAACTGACGGGCGGCGTCGCGCACGACTTTAACAATGTTCTGCAGGTGATGCGCGGGAACCTCGAGCTGCTCGAGAGCAGATACGGACGTGATGCGTGGAGCTCGGAGCGCCTGGGCAATGCGATCGACGCCGTGGACCGCGGTGCGAAACTCGCCTCGCAATTGCTGGCCTTTGGCCGGCAGCAGCCTCTCGCGCCCGTCGTCGTCAATCCGGCCCGTCAGCTCCAGGCACTTGACGATTTGCTGCGACGGGCCCTTGGCGAGACGATCCAGATCGAGTCGATCGTTGCGGGTGGCTTGTGGAACACCGTCGTCGATCCGCATCAGTTCGAGAATGTGATTCTGAACCTGGCGATCAATGCACGCGACGCGATGCCGGATGGCGGCAAACTCACGCTCGAACTCGCCAATGCGACGCTTGACGACGAATACGTCGCGTCTGTTGCCGACGTCCCAGCCGGACAATATGTCATGCTGGCCGTTACCGATACGGGAACCGGCATGAGCCACGAAGTGATGGAGCGCGCGTTTGACCCGTTTTTCAGTACAAAGCCGGAGGGACAAGGCACAGGGCTCGGTCTGAGCATGGCCTACGGCTTCGTCAAGCAGAGCGGCGGCCACATCCGGCTCTACAGTGAAACCGGCGTGGGGACAACCGTGAGGATCTACTTGCCTCGCTCCATGGGCACGGCCGTCGAAACCAGGCGGTCCATGGGGGGCGGGCTCGTGCGCGGCAGTGAGACGGTCCTCGTCGTGGAGGACGATCTGAAGGTTCAGTCGACCGTCGTCGAACTTCTCTCGGGACTTGGTTATTCGGTGCTAAAGGCCAACGACGCCGAGCAGGCGCTGGCTGTCGTTGCGAGCGGCGTGCATATCGACCTGCTGTTTACGGATGTGGTCATGCCAGGCGCGCTGCGCAGCCCGGAAATGGCTCGCAGGGCGGTCCAGATGTTGCCGGGGCTCAAGGTGCTTTTTACGTCCGGCTATACGCAGAACGCCATCGTGCACGGCGGCCGGCTCGATCCCGGTGTCGAACTGCTAAGCAAGCCTTATAGTCGCCAGCAACTCGCGCTCAAGCTGCGACAGATGCTTGACGGAAGCCGCATTGTAGCGCATATGAACGATACGCGCGGCGATGACAGGGCCGGGTCGGCCGCGAATGCCCGGAGCATGCGCGTACTTGTCGTTGACGACGATGTCGCGTCACTGGACGCAACCTGCGAGCTACTGTCGCTGATCGGCACGAGTCCGCGGCGCGCGGAGACTGCGGCGGAAGCACTCGCTGCGCTCGATGCACACGAGTTTGACGTTCTGTTTACCGACGTCGTCATGCCCGACATGTCGGGCATCGACCTCGCGCGACGCGCTCTCGAGGTTCGATCTACGCTCCGTATTATCTTCGCTTCGGGAAACCCGGTCCCGGGCCAGGAAAGGCTGGCATTTGAATGGTCGGCCTTGCGCAAGCCCTTCACGCTGGAGCAGTTGCGCGCAGCGCTACGTCCGAAGAGTGACCGGCATGCTGGCGATGGTCGACCGAAGTCGATTGACGATGGGTGGTGAAGGCAAGGGTTCGCGTGGTGCGGAGGTCCAGGTCGCCGTCGGATTGGTCGCGAGCGACCGGCCGGAAGAAGGCCCTCCGCTGTCACCGAGCCTGTTTTTTCCGCAGAGTCCGCGCTGGCTCCGGAGGGATTGGGCCACCATAGATCATCGTCACCGGTTAGCGAGACGTTGATCGCAACAGGAGACTGAAGATGAAACCGGCTTTGGTGGAGCTATACGCCAGTCCGAACGGCGACCGGTGGCTTCTGGGTCTCGGCCCTGACGAACTTCCCGTCGTTCACCATGTCCCGACCGCCGCATCGGGCGGCCGGTCATCCACGATTCCGGTTGCAACGTTCCTGTCGTCAGGGCATTCGGCGCCGCAACGCGACGCTCTGCTTCATCTGATCGGCCAGTTCGTACGCGATCAGAAGGATTCCCCGCCATCTTCATCAGACGCACGCACGGCGCTATCCACGCCCGCCGCGGATGCGCTGCTTCTCACTGGGGCGCGCGTCCGGACCTTCGCGCACACGGAGCATCTCACGAATGCGAGTAGCTTCTTTTTCGATCGTGACGGCCGGCTCTTTCTGGTGACGAGCCGCCATGTCGTCTGCGACGAACCAAGCCGGCACTTTCCGGATCGACTGGAGATTGAGCTTCACGTCGACCGCGACAATCTCGGCGCATCGACATGGTTCTCCATCCCGCTATATGCCGAAGGTGTCGGCCTTTGGCGGCAAGGTACAGACGACGCGGGCGCGATTGACGTGGCGGTGCTCGAGATCCGCAGGGATCGGTTGCCGGCGGACGCGGTGTTCAGCTCGTTCAGTCCCGACCACCTGCCCAGACCGGGGACCGTCGTGCCGATTGGCGCATCGGTGCTGATCGTCGGATTTCCGCTTGGGTTTCACGATTCGCTGCATCACCTGCCTGTTGTGCGGCATGGCGTCATGGCGTCGGCGTTCGGCCTGCGCTTCCAGGGTAAAGGATGCTTCGTTACCGATGCGCGAACGCACCGGGGCACGAGCGGCGCGCCGGTCGTCATGAGCCATGTAACGACCGGGCAGGAGACAACCGGCGCCGCTCTGCCGTGGCTGCTTCTGGGCGTCCATTCATCTACCATTGATATGGGCGCCCGGGATGTGCACGTCGACGAGACACTGGGCCTCAACAGTACGTGGTATTCAGACGTTCTGATGACTCTGACCAGCGACTGATCGATAAAGCGGACGGAATGAAATGCCGCCGCCAGTGACGCCACATTGAGCATTCGAGCTTTGGCTCGATAGAGTAAGTCGAAGCGCACCCGCATGGCTGCGCAGAATTTCCCGAGGACTTCATGATGAACAAGCCCTACATCAGCGCGGAAGCGATTCTGGAGCTGTTTCATACGACGGTCGAAGATGGGGCAAGCCAACCCGCCTCATCGGATTCTCTGCACTGGCTCGCTGCGTTCCTTGCCCGCGAGCGCTCCACGATGAGCGCAGACGACTGGGACGGTCTCGTGCGGCTGGGGGCGCAACTATGGCGTGCTCACGAGGCGTGGGATGGAGCGCCGAGAATGCGTTGATGTCGAGAAGGCCCGGGCATCGCCGAGCGCCTCTCAACCTGTTCGACTATTTTGCGAGTGCCGCCACGAGGTCGGCAGACATCCAGACGCTATGCAGGCAGACCGGCAAGAGGTGAACGCAACGGCGCCGCCGTCGATCCGTCTCGTGCACGCGTCAAGGATCACCGAACGCGCCGACGCGGCGGGACCGTATCACCGCCGCGCGATCCGCACGATTAAAACGGTCACCGACAAGAACAAACCTGTCCGGGATCTGGCATCCGGTGTATAGTCGGCTCTTGCTCAGGGGCGTCGATGCCCGCGGGCCGACCGGCACCTGTATCAGGGATCCGAATTATCTACTGATCTATTCGCGCCTATTCTCGCGCTTTGATCGCCGTTGAGGCTATTCCGAAGGCTTCTACACCGCCGTGTGCATCTGAACGCCACGGTTAAATCCCGTGCAGTATGTCCCGCACAGCGGCGCCATCGCACAAGGCTTCACCTGGTTAGTCGCATGCAGGGAAACTACCGGCGCCCGCGGCTATCGGTACACGCGCACCGCGCGTCGCTGGCACGAGGAATGACAGATGGCGACCAGTCAGGCAGGAGGCGGGCGATACGACGTTACGATTTCGTTCCGGCGGACCTCATACGGCATCGTTCCGGCATTAAGGATTGTGCGGCTACGCGATGGCCGTCTCATCTATCCGTTCGAGGGGTGCGCCGACATGCCAGTCTGCGCCGATACCGAGACCGCCATGCAATATGCTCGCGCTTGCGGAGAAAAGTTCGTTAATGGTGATATTGCAGTGCCGGAATGAGCCTCTCGAACTAATTCACCGCTTGATCCAGTTGACGCTCCCGTGCAACCGTTTCTGAACAACCGGCGCTTATCACGCGATGCCTGGACCGGACGCGTGGACGAAAATCGCGTCGATCGTTCGCGGCTCAGGTGCCCTCAGGCAATGAGAGTCCGTCCCGCGTTTTGCGGACCCCCTTAGGCATTGGCTGGTCCACTGCGGCGTCCCAGATCCCCATCGCGTCATTCACGGCCTTCTCGATGACGGCATGCCGGACATGATCGCGGGCGAGCACGGACAGCCCCTGGAAAAAGCAGTCGAACGCGATGGACAGCGCTGCCGGGTCCGTGCTGCTGCGCAGCTCCCCGCTCTGGATGCCGCGCGCTACGCAGGCGCGGAAGCCGGCGCGCGTGCGACTGCGCACCTCACGAAGCAACTGGGTGACGGCTTCACTGCCGATGGAGCTGGCCCCGACCACGCCCAGCGCGACCATACAGCCCTTTGGGTGGCCACTCTCAGTCTGCATCCGTGCCGACCGGAGCAGCGCCAGGAACACGGCCTCCCGTGGCGGAAGCGACGTGTCATGGAGACTGCGGGTCACCTTGCCATAAATCTCCATGTATCGCTCCAGCGCCTCCTTGTACAGCGCCTCCTTGGACTCAAAGGCCGCATAGAAGCTGGGCGCGGAGATACCCCCGCCGATCGCCGCCTTCAACTGCGACAAAGACGTCGATTCGTAACCATGTTCCCAGAACAGGTGCATCGCCGAAATGACTGCCGCATCGCGGTCGAACGTGCGTGGCCGCCCCCGCTGAACCATGATCATCTCCGTTAGCAAATCATATAAATACTAATCGATACAAAATGTTTGAGCAAGTCTCGACCTATAGCCTCCCGCGCATGGCAGCGGGTCATTCAAGAGTACCGTTGACACGGCCTCGTACATCATCTTATATTTGTATCAATCGGTATTTAAATGCGGGGCAGCGGGGTCATCACACGAGCCCCGCATTTTTTTATCTATTTGTGTACCAATTGATACGGAAAAACCTATGTCCAAAGAACTCGAAGCACGCCTTGACGCCATCGAAAGCCGCTTCGCCATCGATGCGCTGATCGCTAACTACGCCGAGGCGTTCGACACCATGAACATCGAGCTGCTGGCCACTCTCTGGCATCCCGAATCGCGACTGCTCCTGGGCGCGAACGGCAACTCCGAGGGCCTGGAGGCCATCCTGGCGCAAGCACGCATCAACATGAAGCGCATGCCCCACATGCATCATTGGATGGCGAACGCTCTGATCACGGTGGACGGTGACAACGGCCACGGCCTGGTGGCGGCGAACTGTCTTTTTTACGATGTCAATCAGGGCACGCTGCAAGTGAGCGGCCAATACCGCGACGTCTATCAGCGCCGCGAAGGCCGCTGGGCATTCCTGGAGCGCACCTTCACCATGCACTACGCCACGCCGCTCCAGAACTGGCACCCCATCACAGGAACGGAACGCTTCGGCCGTCCGGCCTAACGCGGTCTGCGGCCGCCGAGACTTATGCATATGACAACCTCCTCCACGCGTCGATGGTCGGCGTTCGCGGTGTTGCTGGTGGGAGCATTTCTGCCTCCGCTGGACTTTTTCATCGTGAACGTCGCCCTGCCGTCCATCCAAAGCACGCTCCACACGAGCGCTGCAGAGCTGCAACTCGTCATTTCCGGATACGCCGCGGCTTACGCGGTCTTCCTTATCACAGGAGGACGCTTAGGCGATCTCTTTGGCCGGCGAAGAATTTTTCTGATCGGCGTAACGGGCTTCGGACTGACATCGTTGATGTGCGGGCTCGCATCGTCACCGGCCATACTGATCTTCGGGCGTGTGCTGCAAGGCCTGAGTGCCGCCGCCATGGCGCCGCAAGGGCTGGCCTCCGTTCACGCCCTGTTCCCGGAGAAGGAGCGCGCGCGCGCTTTGGGCCTCTACGGCGCCGCGGTGGGACTGGCTGCCGTAGCAGCGCAGGCGCTCGGGGGTGCGCTGATCTCCGCGGACATCCTTCATCTGGCGTGGCGCGTCGTCTTTCTCATCAATTTGCCGGTCGTCGCCGCCGTCCTGATCTTCGGGCTACCGTTGCTACCCGACGTCCGCGGCGACAGCCCGGCACCTGTAGACCGGATCGGGGTGCTACTCTGCGCGCTCACGCTGGGCTTGCTCATCGTCCCTCTGGTCGAAGGGCGGGAACTGGATTGGCCGTGGTGGGCTTGCGCAATGCTCATCGCGTGCCCTGTCGCTGCCATAGGCTTCTGCCGATATGAGATGGCCTACTCCCGCCGAGGCGGCGTGCCTCTGATCAGCGTGGAACTGATCCGGAGGCCTGGCCTGATGAGCGGGCTGACAGGCGTCCTTTTCTTCTACGTCGTCTCTGCTTTCTTCCTGACGTTCTCCGTCTACCTCCAGGCGGGCCTCGGCATGAGCCCATTCAGGACAGGGCTGGTTTTCCTACCGTTCGGAGTTGGCGCCTTCATCGGGCCGCTGACGACGCCACTGGCCATCCGCCTCTTCGCCGACCGCGTCCCCGCCATCGGCATGATGCTGGAGGTTGCCGGCTGCACACTCCTCGCCGCCCTCGTGGCCGGCGCGCCCGGACAGATGCCGGCTCAGTTTCCCTTGGTCGGGGCGGTAGCACTTCTGGGATTCGGTCAGGGCTGGGCGCTGCCTACGGTGGTCCGTTCGGTCATCAATCGCGCACCGGCGACCGGTTCCGGGATGATCGCGGGGATCACCAACTCGGCGTTGCAAATCAGTGCAGCACTGGGTGTCGCGGTCATCGGCGGCGTCTTCTTCAGCGTGGCAGGGACTTCAGCAGATTCGTTGACCCTGGCCAGGGCACTGGTCGTCGCAATGATGTGCGTCGGCGGCAGTCTGACCGTTTCGGCTGTCCTGTCTATCGTCGCTTCGAGATCGAGCATTCATGCCGCTGCAGGGATCGCGCCTCGTTGAGTCCGGCCCACGATCACTCTCGACTTGAGTGGGACGCCCGCCTGCTGAGACGCTTGCAGCACCGTTGCAAGCAGGATATCTCGATTGAAGAGCATGACGGGTCCGGAATCGAAGCGGCTGGATGAATCTGTTGCTGCTCCTCGGCCCGATAGAAGGGAGTCAGTCAAACGGCCAGTGCACCAGCAGTGAACGGGCCGTGCGAACGACGGTTTTGCGAGAGGGCCGACCGGCCAAACCTGGCCGGTCAGTGCCTCATGCGACAGCATGGATTGCCGGATGCGATCGGCAATAGTGGAGCCTCTTCGTCAAGCTGTTGCAGTCCTATGATCAAGGAGCGGTAGTCCGGAAGCTTTCAAGGGCGGTGACGCGTTCCCACCATTCGCCGACGCCTTTCAGAGCCAGGATTTCATCGCGATGCGGCGTAAGCGCCACGTAGGTCATGATGGGCGCCAGATAAACATCGGCAATGCTCAACACGCTACCTGTTACGTTGGCTCGGGAACGGGCAGCGGAAGAGCTCGCTCAGCAATTCTCGCGGGAAGGGCGCCCGATCTCGGGCCGCCAGGCAATCGGGATGCGTCTGGCTGTCTCCGCCTTGGCCACATCCTTCAAAGAGCAGAGTGACCGACCGCGTGCACGCTTGTTAAGCTTAGGGCTCAGACTATCAGAGAGCCGCCGTGGACGAACTTCGAGCGATTTCTACCTTTATCCGCGCTGCCGAATTGGGCAGTTTCAACCGGGCCGCGCACGCGCAGGGCAGCACACCGCAGGCAGTCAGCAAGGCAATTCGCCAGCTCGAGGAACATCTCGGCGTGCGGCTCTTTCACCGCACGACGCGCAAGAGCGCATTGACCGATGACGGGGCGCGGCTGCTGGAATCGGTGCGCGACAGCATGGAGGGCGTGCGCGCCGCGATGAGCCGCGTGCGCTGTGCGGCGTACGAAGACGAGGGGCTCATTCGCATCAGCGCGGGAGGCGCGGTGGGCCGAAAGGTACTGATGCCGGTCCTCGCCGAATTCAGCGCGCTCTATCCGGCGATCACCTTCGACCTGCTGCTTGAAGATCGCCTGACCGACGCCGTCGCTGAGCGCATCGATGTCGGTTTCAAGGCAGGCAATGCACCCGTCTTGCAGGTCGTGTCGCGTCGGTTGTTTCCCATTCAGCTCGTCGTGTGCGCGTCGCCCGACTATCTCTCAAGGTGCAATGCGCCTGTTCGCATCGATGATCTCGCGAAGCATCGTTGCGTGGGCTATCGCCAACCCGGCACTGGGCAACCAATGCCATGGGAGTTCGAGGTGAAAGGCGAGACCGTGTTCAAAACGATGTCGCCGGTCGTTTGCTGCAGTGACCCGGAGGCGGAGATGCACGCAGTGTTGACGGGGATGGGCATCGGGCAAATCGATAGCATCAACGCGGCTGCACCGTTACGTGCGGGACAGCTGGTACCGCTGCTTGTCGGATCGACGAGCGAACGCATGGGCCTCTACATGTTCTACGCGCAACGATCCAACATGCCGCGCCGCGTGCGCCGTTTCATCGACTTCGCAATCGATCGGTTGGGTGTCGCGAGCGAGTTCCACGTGCCGGCGGCGACGTTAAGAAAAATGGCGAAGCTAAACGAGAGCCGACGCTGATTGGCAACCGGCGGTTGCCAATCAAACATCCGGCAACGAACTACTCGACGAGAACAGCCGTCGACACAATGGCGTCACTTTCACCACGATTGGAGCCTGAAAATGAACACCATTTCTGTCGTGACCGGCGCGAGCCGTGGCCTTGGCCGAAACACCGCGCTGAACATTGCGCGCAAAGGCGGCGACGTCGTGCTGACCTACCTCGGCAATCAGAACGCCGCCGGCGAAGTCGTTGCCGAGATCGAGGCACTTGGCCGCAAGGCGATTGCGCTGCAACTCGACACAGGTCGCGTATCCACCTTCCCCGATTTCGCCGACCGTTTGCGCGATGCATTGCGGGCGAACTGGCGGCGGTCGGCATTCGATCACCTCGTGAACAACGCGGGACATGGCGAGTTCGCGGCGATCGCGGACACGACGGAAGTCCAGTTCGACAAGCTCGTCAATGTCCACTTCAAGGGTGTCTTCTTTTTGACGCAGGCTTTGCTGCCGCTTATCGAAGACGGCGGACGGATCGTTAACCTGTCTTCCGGACTCACTCGCGTGTCCGCACCGGGGTGGTCGGCGTATGCGGCGGCCAAGGGGGCAGTCGAAGTTCTGACGGTCTATATGGCAAAGGAACTGGGGAGCCGCAAGATTGCAGTCAACGTCGTTGCGCCGGGCGCTATCGAGACCGACTTCTTCGGGGGGGCTGTGCGCGATACGCCCAAGTTCAACCAATTCTTCGCGGAAATGACGGCGATGGGGCGCGTCGGCGTTGCGGATGACATCGGCCCGATGATCGCCAGTCTACTCGGCGCGGACAATCGTTGGGTCACCGCACAGAGAATCGAAGTTTCAGGCGGACAAGGTATCTGACGTTTGCGTCTTCGGTGCGTCGGTTGACGCGATCTGATCAACGCCTGATTGTTTGAACGTCTGGAAGGCCGCTTTCGGTGGATGTGCGGCCGCTTCGAATATACGGTGAGCGGCGCTTATGGCCGGTACGATCTCACGCGCTGTGCATGAAGTCTAGTTTGAATACAGGCGCAGCGAGTGGCTGAGTGCGACCCACTCCGGTCAGACGACCACCTTCAAAGCGGTCAGTCAGTCGAATCGGAGGGGGTGCGAGCTGGACCGCCTCGCAACGGCCGTTCGCGACATCACGCAAACGGCCAGGAACGGTCACCCGTCCAAAGCGTCGTCTGAAGATTCAGACGACGCTTGGTCCGAAGTCTGCGGTCCTTCGATTGCGGATGAAGAACATTTGCTTGCTCCGCCGTTGCCGTTATTCGTGCACTACATGGCCCGTTTAGCCGTGCACCGTTCAGGGGCTTTCAGCGCAAGTCAGCGCGCAACTCGCGCACCCCTCTTCCCAAGCGGTCACGCAAGAGGGTTCCCAATGTCGCCCCATCGACGTAGCCCACCTCCGCTGCGATTGCATCAAGGTCAAGGTTGCTGCCGTGAACGAGCGATCTTGCGCGTTCCACGCGCAGGTCTTGGAAGTAGGAGAGCGGTGATTTCCCGAGCACGGCCTGGCAGCGACGTTGCAATGTCCGAGGACTCGTAGCAAGTGCGCGAGCTGCGTTTGCTAGCGAGAAGCCTTCCTTGAGATTGTCCCGCGCCCACCGTTCGAAGCGCTGGATGACGGGATCTGCTTGTGCCAGATGATTTGGGATGATGTAGGGCGCCTGCGACGAACGAAAGTCGGCGAGCAGATAGCGTGACACGACCGCCGCTAGCTCCGGGCTCGCCTTGCGCACCAGCCAAAGCGCTAGATCCAGATGACCCATAGCGGCTCCGGCAGTAACGATCTTGCCCGAGGGTACAAGCATCCGAGTCTCGTCGAGCCGGATCGTTCGGTACCGCTGCCTGAACAACGGACTGAGCCACCAGGTCGTGGTCGCCTCCCCACCGTCGAGCAGCCCAGCCTCGGCCAGAAGGAACGTGCCGATACAGGATGCCGAAATCTGCGCTCCTCCATCATGCCATTTCACTAGCTGCGCCATAGCCTCCTTCACATCCCGCCGTTGGAGCGCGGGGACTAGCAGATCAGGTGTCCCCGTATTCAATGCTGGAACGATGACCCAGTCCGGCTTCATATCCGAGGTTACTGTTTCCACGGGAATCGCCAGTCCTTGCCCGGACCGGACCTTCTTGCGCATGCCCACGATCGTAACGTCGAACGTCAGCGACCCGCCCATTTGCTGGGCGGCGAATTTATGGGCAAGCCCGAGCGCGTCAAGAAGCACGGTCAGACCCGTGTCAAATACGCCGTCGAGGGCCAGCAAGAATATACGCATGACGTAAACGAACCTAGATGTCTTCTTTGCGACTATATCGGGTCGCCCACAGGAAGACAAAAATCGCTCGCTTCGATGTGGCGCGAACGGTATCAAAGTTGACGTTTACGACTGTTCGTTTTACGAGGCAGTGGGTTCACACTTGGGTCCTCACTCAGCCACATCATTGCAAAAGGGGATTACCCATGAAAGTTCTAGCGCTTGGAAAGGGCGTAAAGCCGATCACGGATGAAGTTCGCAAGCAGATCATGCCGAAGGAAGTGCCGCACACGCTCAATCTCTACCTCGAAGGTAAGATCGAGCAGTTCTATTTCACGGAAGACAAGCCCGGCGTCGTCTTCTTCATGAACGTCGCTTCGGTCGACGAAGCGAAGGCGACCGTCAGCGCGATGCCGCTTGCCTCTGCCGGCTTCCTCGATTTCGAGTTCCTGCCGATCGGGCCGCTGAAGCCCCTCGGCATGCTCCTCCAGGGCAAGTAGCTCGGGGGGTTTGGCTATGAAGCTCGCCCCGGAACTCTACTATCTGGCGCTCACGGCCGTTCTGACAGCTCTGATGTGGGTGCCCTACATGGGCGCGCGCATCCTGACCCGTGGGGCCGGCCGCACGCTGGGCGATCCCGCCGACCCGAGCGCATCGGCCGATCCGGCGTGGGCTCAGCGGGCGCGACGCGCACACGCCAATGCGGTCGAAAACTTCGCCGTGTTCGCCCCGCTCGTGATCATCCTCGCGCTGATTGGGGTGAGCACGCCGATGACGGTGCTGGCGGCACAAACCTACCTCGGTGCGCGGGTCGTTCATTACGTCGTCTACGCCGCTGGCCTGCCTGTCGTGCGGACGCTCGCCTTCGTCGTCGGCGTCGGCGCGACGCTGGTGATCGCCGCCGCTGTGCTCGGCCATACCTGACTAATCGCCCTTTCGATCTCTTGCACCGTGCAAGACCCGACCCGCTGCCGCGGGTCGCTGATCCGACTGCAACACTACTGAAGGACCTAGCTATGAAGCCCAATATTCTCATCTCGGGTGCCGCTGGATCGACCGGCAGCATTGCAACGCAGCTCCTCGTGGAACGGGGCTTTCACGTTCGCGCGCTCGTTCGCAAGGAAGACGAACGCTCGGAGAAGCTGAAGGCGCTCGGTGCGGAAGTGGTCGTGGCTGACATTCTCGACTTCCGGGCGATTCAGCCCGTGTTCGAGGGCATCCAGCGCGCCTATTTCTGCTATCCGGTCGCACCCGGCATCGTGCAGGCGACGGTCGATTTCGCGCAGGCCGCCCTCGACGCCAAGGTCGAATATATCGTCAACATTTCGCAGCGAACCTGTCGCGAGGACGCCATCGCCAATTCCGCAATCCAGCATTGGCTGGCGGAGCGGGTCTTCGATCGCTGCGGGGTGCCGGTCACGCATCTGCGGCCAACCGCCTTCAACGAATGGTTGCTCTACTTCCGGCACAAAATCCGGGACGGCGAATACACCGTGCCGTTCGGTCCCAACGGCAAGTTCGCGCCGATCTCCGCGCGCGACCAGGCGGAGGTCATCGCGGCGCTTCTGGCCGATCCGGCCGAGCACATCGGCAAGACGTATCCGCTGCTCGGACCCGTCGAGCTGACCCCTCCGCAGATCGCCGATGCCGTTTCCAAGACCCTCGGCAAGGAGGTTCGCTACGAGCAGGTGTCGCCGGAAGAGTGGGTCCAGATCGTGTTCGGGGGCGATTTCGCCTGGGGCGCGGAGCACCTCAAGGGGATCGTCCAGCAGCACGCGCGCGGCGATATGGCCGGGACCAACGACATCGTGGAGCGGATCACCGGCCACAAGCCGGAGTCGGTGCCCGAGTTCGTCGAGCGAAACCGCGCGGCCTTCGCGTAACTCTGATCGGAGACCGAGCTGATGCAATGCCTTATCAACAAGGCGATCGAGGCCCACGGCGGCATGAAGCGTTGGAACGAAGTTCGGGAAATTTCCGTCATCGCTGTCCCTGACGGTGTTGCCTTGCACCGAGGGGGCAGGCGGCGACGTACTGCTGGATCTGGCCGGCGATAAGCTCGTACGTTTGCTGCCCGAACCGCATTCAGACGCAGGCATGATTCCCCTTTACTACGCTTCGCGGCGGCTCTAGCCCGCGAAGACGCGTGTGTTCATCGACTTTGCGATGGAGAATTTTCGGCAGCTCGGAGAAGGCGCAAAGATTCCATGCGACGAAGGACGAGCGTGTGACGGACCGCATATCCAACCGATGACCGCGTATTCTTCGACGACAAGCGCTAGGAAGCGTGAGCCTGCACCAGTACGTCCCAAGGCGCAGGAGACGGAAAGATGTCCTGCAAAAATCCGACAAACGCTCTCACCGCCGGATTACTTCGCCGGCTCTCGGGCCACACGGCATGCAGATGGAATCTGTCGTAGGCGAACTCATGGAGCACAGGGACAAGTTCGTGCCGTCGAACGAATGGCGCCGCGATATACGTTGTCGAAATCCCGATACCGGCGCCGGCCGCCAACGTCGCGGCAATCGCGTCGCTGACATCGATAATTAAGCTCGACGCGGGCGTGAACTCGACGAGCTTGCCTCCCACGTCGAATGGCCACGCAGCCTCCTGGCCCGTCGACTGATATCTGAAGTTCACGCAATCGTGTTGCAAGAGATCGTTCGGATGCTGCGGCACGCCCCGCTCAAGCAGATATTCCGGCGACGCGAACGCGCAAATCCGATGCGGCGCAAGACGGCGCGCGATCATCCGGGTGTCGCTAGGATCGCCGACGCGAATGGCGACATCCACGCCCTCCTCGATCAGATCGACGTATCGATCGCTCAGGCGCACATCGACGGTCACTTTCGGGTGCTGCCGGCGAAAAGCGGGCAACGCGGGCGCAAGGATGTTCACGCCGACGGGCAGCGGCGCCGTCACCTTGAGCGTTCCGGCCGGCTCCGCGCGCGCGGCGGCGACGCCTTGCTCGATAGCTTCCGCCTCGCGCAATAAGCGTTGCGTGCGCTCCAGAAGATCGCGTCCCTCCGGCGTCAGCGTCAGCGAGCGCGTGGTCCGGCTGAACAGCCTGAGTCCGAAATGCTTCTCCAGCCGCTGGATGCTCTTGCTGATAGCCGATGGCGAAACGGACAGCGAACGCGCGGCAGCCGTATAGCTGCCAAGCGATGCGGCACGCGCGAAAGCAATCAGCCCAGTCAGTCTTTCGACGACAATTTGTTCCATGATGGCATCATTAAAGCGAACAACGGCCTGATTATCAAGTCAAGTTTCGCGAATTAACCTTCTTCCATCGACGCCACATCGGCGAAGTCAAACAGGAGAAGGACATGAACGCGAATACGAAAGTGCAGGCCGCACAGGCCACGGAAGACGCCAACGGCGCATTGGCAGGCAAGACCGCACTCATTTTTGGCGGAACGTCGGGCATCGGGCTCGATGCGGCTCTTCAGGCGAAGCGCGCGGGCGCCGCAGTCATCGTCGTGGGTCGATCGGCGGATACGACTCAACGCGTCGCCGCGCAACATGGCTTCGCCGGATGGCGCGCAGCTGACGTGACCGACGCGCACGCGCTGCAGCAGGCGGTAAGCGACATTCCGAAGGTCGATCACCTGGTCTTGCTGGCCGGCACCTTCGTCGCGGGGACGGTGCGCGAGGCGGACGTCGCACATCTGCGGGACGCGTTCGAGGAACGCATCTGGGCGGCCGTGCATGTCATTCGTGCTCTGGGCGACCGCTTGAGCACCGATGGCTCGATCACGTTCATCTCGGGCAGTCTCGCCGACCGTCCGAACGCCTACGGCACCGCGGTGCTCGCGGCGGCATCGGCAGCCATGGAAGCGTTCGCGCGCGGCCTGGCGCTCGAAATGGCGCCGGTGCGCGTCAACACACTGTCGCCCGGTCCGATCGACACGCCGATCCTGCGCAAAGCGCTCGGCGACGCGCGCGATGCGGTCGTCGCAAACATGGAGAAGACGCTGCCGCTGCATCGTCTCGGCACCGCCAGCGAAGCCGGCGCAGGCGTAGTGTTCCTGATGACCAACGGCTTCATGAACGGAGCGACGCTCAACGTCGATGGCGGCGCGCGCCTCGTGTAACGCCACAGCCAACGGAGATAGAGATGACTACGCTTTTCGACCCGATCCGGCTGGGCGATATCGAAGCGCCGAACCGCATCTTCATGGCGCCGATGACGCGCGCGCGAGGTACGCGGGATCACGTGCCGACATCGATCATGGCGCAGTATTACGCCCAGCGCGCGAGCGCCGGACTCATCATCAGCGAGGCGATCGGCATCTCGCAGCAGGGCTTGGGATGGCCCTTCGCGACCGGCCTCTGGTCCGACGAACAGGTGGCGGGCTGGCTGCGCGTCACCGACGCGGTACACGCGGCCGACGGGCGCATCATCGCGCAGCTCTGGCACATGGGGCGCACCGTGCATCCCAGCTTCAATGGCGGCGTGCAGCCGTTATCAGCGTCGGGCACGACCGCGCCGGGACACGCGCACACCTATAACGGCAAGCAGCCGTACGTCGCGGGCAGACCCATGCGCGCGGACGAAGTGCCTGCGCTCCTCGACGATTTTCGCCGCGCGACGCGAAATGCACTGCGCGCGGGGTTCGATGGCGTGCAGGTGCATGCCGCCAACGGATATCTGATCGACGAGTTCTTGCGCGACGGGACCAACTTCCGCGACGATGCGTACGGCGGCAGCATCGAAAATCGCGTCCGGCTGCTGATGCAAGTTACGCAGGCGGTGATCGAGATTGCCGGTGCTGGCCGCACCGGGGTGAGGCTCACGCCCAACGGCACGGACCAGGGTGTGCGCGACAGCGATCCGGAGCCCGTGTTCGTCGCCGCAGCGCGGACGCTATCGGCGCTCGGTGTCGCGCATCTGGAACTACGAGAACCGCCGATGAACGGGACTTTCGGCGCATCCGATCGGCCGCCCTTCGCGCCCGCCATCAGGAAGGCGTTCGCAGGCGTGATCATCTTGAATTCCGATTACGGTCCGGATCGCGCGGCGGCGGCTGTCTCCAGCGACGAGGCGGACGCCATCGCCTTCGGCCGACCGTTCATCGCAAATCCGGATTTGCCGCAGCGTTTCACCACAGGCGCTCCGTTGGCGGCCGATAAGGGGGTGTTGTGGTTCACGCAGGGGCCCGAAGGCTATCTCGACTACCCCGCTCTTGCCTGAACAGATGAAGGTCCGCTCCTGGCGGTTTGAGGCAGTGCGGGCGCCAATTAGCTTACCGAACAACGGCCATTCAGCGAGGGCGGACGAGGTCTCCGTTAGCCACACTGGACGACGACCTCGACTGGCTGCTCATGGCCGACTACAACCCGGCGCAGTCCCCCGACGCGCCCCGACTCGACCTGTGCAGCCATCTCGAGCGCGTCGTCAACTTCGAGGCGAGCTATCGGACCGTGCTTTCAAGCCTGGTATGACCAAGCAGAAGATGTACGGCGCGCGGACGTTTTTCGTCCGGCGGTAAATCAGCAATGCCTTATAACAACTTCGGAGCCAAAAACGGCAGTCCGGGTGTGAGGACTACCGCGCCCCTGTCTCGTCACCCGGTCTCCGAGCGAACGTCACGAGATCGCTCAATTCCTGGAACGCGTGTTCGACGTGGACGCCGAGATCCGTCGATCCGCTTTCAAACCAGGCGGCCACCGCCTGACCCAGCGCCGCCATGCCGACTTGTGCCGCCAGGCCGGCGGCACGGTCGGGCACGCCGCGCTGCCGGAATGCCTCGACAAGCGCCGACATGACGGCGCGGGACTTCGTCTGTGCCCGCTCCTGCAAGGCGGGGTGGGCCGCGATGATGTGTCGACGCGGCTCGGTAAACGAGCGGTTCTGGATGAAGAGTGGCTCGACCGACGGAAACGCGCGAACCAGGGCTTCCAGCGGTCCGACGCCCGACGGAACGCTCGCCACCGCGCTCGTCAGTGTCGAGATGAACTCGTCTTCCCCGCCGAACAGCACTTCCCGCTTATCGGGGAAATGACGAAAGAAAGTGCGCTGCGTGACACCGGCCTCAGCCGCAATGTCGGCCGCCGTCGTGTCGTCGTAACCACGGGTTTGATAGAGCTTGAGCGCCGCCTCCTGAAGACGGCGCCGCACTTTCTCGGGATCTCTGGGCATGATTCACCAATCGTATTGTCACAAACTGACTTTGCGCGTATCGTCAGCATATGACGATACGCTATCGTTGTTCTCCGTCCGCCGCAAGCGTGGCAGAGGCAACCGCGCGTCTCGCATCTGTTGCCAACCGTCACGGAGAATTGCAATGTCGGGTTCCGATCCATCAACGATGAAAGCCCTTTGGGTTCAGCGCTATGGTGCGCCGGCCGATGTGCTGCATCTGGCCGATGTTCCTCTCCCCGCACCGCGTGCGGGGCAGGTGCGTGTCCGGGTTCATGCGTGCGCTTTTAATCCGGCCGACTGGGCGGTATGCGAGGGTTTCTTTCCGCTGCCGCCGCCGCGCGGCATCGGCTTCGACGTGGCGGGAACGGTCGATGCGATCGGGGAGGGCGTCACAGACGTCGCGATCGGCGATCGCGTGTTTGGCGTTCCCGACTATCTTGGCTATCCGAGCGCCGGAGCGGCGGAATTCGCCGTCCTGAAAGTATGGTTCGCCGTGCCGCACGGGTTGAGCCTCGAGCACGCGGCGTGTCTCCCCATGGCCGTCGAAACGGCCACGCGCAGCATCGACCTGCTTGGTCTATCGAAAGGGCAAACCATCATGATCAACGGCGGCGGGACGATGACCGGGTTTGCCGCTGTCCAGATCGCCCTGCTGCGCGGGGCCCATGTGATCGCCAGTGCCGGCGAAATGTTCGCAAGTCGCTTGCGTGCGCTGGGCGCGAAAGTGACACCGTATGGCGAAGGGATGGTCGAACGTGTTCGCGAGATCGCGCAAGGCGCGACTGATTTCGCCTTGCACACCGCGCGTGTCGAAGGCGTACTGCCCGACCTCATACGGATCGTGGGCGGCGACCCTCTCCGGGTGATGAGCGTCAGCGATTTCGACGAGGGCGGCCTCGGCGTTCGCACGACAGGGCGCGAGAAGGGCGCGGTGCATCGCTACGACGTACTCGGACACTACGCGCGGCTGGCCGCCATCGGGCAGTTCGCCATTCCGGTCGCGCGCACGTTCACGTGGGACGACTGGCGCGAAGCGGTCGAACTGAGCATGGCCGGGCGCGCGCACGGCAAGCTGCTGCTCATCCCCGGACCGCGTTGAACGGCCGCGCGAGGCCATGTCGATGAATCGGTCGAAGAAGCGCGGCGTCGCCTCGTTGGTCATCGGAACGTTCCAGTGGCGATCCATCACGATCGCGGGAAAGGGAACTGGGCATGCTATCTCCCGGGAGATGAGCGCTACCGGAATGGAGGCGCTACAGCGGAAGAGCAGCGGTGGTCGGTCATTGCGCCAATTACATCTCATGTGATCAACGCGGCTCCAGTGCTTGCCCGCGTTCGGGCGATCACACGATGTCAAGCTCGGGGGCATCCCACGTCTGACCTGACGGCTCCGTGATCACCCGGTTCCTTCCCGCACGCTTCGCCGCATAGAGCAGGTGATCGGCCCGAGCCAGCAACTCCCCGACCGCCTCGCCAGGCCGATACCGGGCAATCCCGGCACTCGTCGTGACGCACAGCGTGGTATCGATTTGATCGAAGCGGGAAGACGCCAGCACGGTGCGTAAGCGCTCGGCGATCTGATACGCCAATTTGTCGTCAGCGATCGGTAACAGAAGCACAAACTCCTCGCCGCCGATGCGCGCCACCACGTCCTTCTCGCGCACTGCGGCGCGCAGGATGGCGGCGAACTGGCGCAGCACTGCGTCGCCGGCCGCATGCCCGTAACGGTCGTTGATGGATTTGAAGTTGTCGATGTCGAAAGCGATCAGCGCGAGCGGATAGCTTCGCTTGTCCGCGACGCGGCGGCCTGCCAGGCGTTCGAACGCACGCCGGTTTAATGTTTCCGTGAGCGAGTCGAGATCGCGTTCGACCGTCAGCCGGTCGATCACGTCCGACATCGCGGCCGCCAGCAGCACAAGCCCCAACACAGCGCCCATCAGGGCGAGCGACAACTGCAGCATGACCCAGAAGAGGGTCTGCGCGAACGGCGCAGTGCTATGAGGCAGCGGGTGGATTGTAGTGAGCGGCGTCCTGATGAAAAAACTGGCGCCGAAGATCAGCAGCACCCAGAGAAGAACGCGGTTAACGGTGCGTCCATTGCAGTGTTTCCTGAAACGGAGCGCGGTCAACATCATCAACACCCCGGCGCTGAGATTCAGGATGTAGACGCGCACGAGCAGGTTCGACGTCACAAAGGAGAAGTAATACATGCCGCCCAGCACGAGCGCGAACATCGCCGCATGCGTCGCTAGCCGCCAGCGAAGCCCAGCCCTGCGCAGCACACCCTCCGCCAACAGTTGAACGCTTGACACATAAAACGCTGCCGATATCAGCGCGTTCAATCTCCATTCATCGGGCAGGTGGCAGATCTGCACTGCCGAGCCGAGGGCGAACGCAACAAATGAAGCGGCGAGAAAGCGCAGATAGCGCAGCCGCCTATCGTAGATCCACGCACAGGCAAAGCCGAGCGAAAAGACTGCCGTAATTCCTGGGATGATCAACTGAACGAGTTGATTGGGCGTTATATGAGCGGGCATGTGGCTTGTTCTCCGCTGACGGCCGCGACATCGCCGGGCCTGGCAGTGGCGGTTCTCGGGGCGCGTATCGCCAGCCGCCATGTGCGACTCCCTCGAAAATGGAGGAGCATCCGATCGGTCAGAGGATTGTACGCCCGGTGACTGGGAGTTTTCGGGCAATGCGAGGTCGCCGCACGCGGGACAGATGCGAAGCAGTACGCGCTTTCCGCTCAAATTCAGACGGGTATATATACAGTCAATATGTACAGATAGACTGTATATATGCTATCGTCGCCTTATGACGAAACAATCGAACACGTCCGAGACTCCCGAGTTAGCCGCTCTGGCCGGCGAGCTGCGCATTTCGCTGGGCAAACTGATTCGCCGGCTGCGCGAGCAGGCACATCCGGGCGACTTCACCTCTGCCCAGAAGTCGGTTCTCCTGCGTCTGGACCGCGATGGGGCCGCCACGGTCTCCGCTCTCGCCCGGGCAGAGAGCGTGCGTCCGCAATCCATGCGCATCACGGTCGCCGGTCTGGAGGCGATGGGGGCCGTGAGGGGCGAGCCCGACCCGGCCGATGGCCGGCAAACGCTAATAAGCCTGACCCCGCGTTTCCGGAAACAGCTCAAGGCGAGCCGGGCTGCCAAGGAAGACTGGCTGGTCCGCGCCCTCCAGGCGCAACT
This sequence comes from Paraburkholderia sp. SARCC-3016, assembly GCF_031119615.1. Taxonomy (NCBI): domain Bacteria; kingdom Pseudomonadati; phylum Pseudomonadota; class Betaproteobacteria; order Burkholderiales; family Burkholderiaceae; genus Paraburkholderia; species Paraburkholderia sp. SARCC-3016. The sequence goes on from NZ_JAVHZD010000001.1 coordinate 484,395, forward strand.
GTCTCCGCGGGAACAAGGCGAACTCATGGCCGCGGTCAGACTGCTACAGCGGCTCGCCAACTTCTAAGCCATTCCCCGTCCATTTCAGGAAATAACATGGCCCTGACCACGCTCGATCCGAACACCGCCCTCATCATCGTTGACTTGCAAAAGGGCATCGTCGGCTTTTCCTTCATCCATCCCATTGACGAGATCGTGAATCGTTCGCGCGCGCTGCTCGACGCGTTTCGCGAACGCGGCCTGCCGGTCGTCCTCGTCAACGTTGCCGGGGTAGCGCCTGGCCGCACCGAGCGGCAGCGCCGCAGCGAACCGTATCCGGCCGGGTGGACAGATTTCATCCCCGCGCTTGATCAGCAGCCCGGCGACATCGTCGTGACGAAGCGAACCTGGGGCGCGTTCGCCAGCACCGACCTCGAAAACCGGCTGAAGTCAATCGGCGTGACCCAGGTCGTCGTCGCCGGCGTCGCCACCGGAACGGGCGTCGAGTCGACCGCACGCCAGGCGTACGAGCATGGCTTCAACGTCACGTTAGCCCTCGACGCCATGACTGAGGCGCGTCCCGAGGCTCACGAATACAGCATCCAGAACGTCTTCCCGAAGCTCGGCGAAACCGGTACGGCCCAGGACATCATCGATCTGCTGGCAGCGAGGAGCGTCTAGGAATGGAATGGCTTCATTTTGTGTCGTGGTTCTGTGGCGGTGCCTTTTTCGCGAACGCCATACCGCACTACGTGAGCGGCCTGATGGGAAGACCGTTCCAAAGTCCATTCGCGAAACCGCCGGGGCAAGGGCTGTCGTCATCGACCGTGAACGTGCTCTGGGGTTTTCTCAATCTGGTCTTCGGCTATCTGCTCGTTTGCCGCGTCGGCAATTTCGACCCGAGAGACACGCGTGATGCCCTCGCGCTCGGGCTCGGCTCGCTGGCACTCGGCTTGTACACGGCGCGACATTTCGGCCGCTTCCACGGCGGCAATACGCCGAACCGTTCGTGAGTGTTCCGGCAGCCGGCGTCTTCCGTTCGCTGAGAAACGTCAACTACCGCGTCTGGGCGGCCGGCGCGCTGGTTTCGAACGTGGGCACCTGGATGCAACGCACAGCGCAGGACTGGCTCGTGCTGACCCAACTCACCCATCACAATGCGGCGGCCGTGGGCACAGTCATGGCGCTCCAGTTCGGGCCACAGCTTCTGCTGCTGCCCTGGACAGGCTTCGCCGCCGATCACTACAACCAGCGCAAATTGCTGATGGCCACCCAGGCCGTACTGGGCGTTCTGGCCTTGATGCTCGGTCTTCTCACGGTGACTGGCATCGTCGAGCTCTGGCACGTCTATGTATTCGCGTTTCTGTCGGGCTGCGCCTCGGCGTTCGATGCCCCCGTGCGTCAGACATTCGTGGCCGAACTTGTCGGCGATGCGGATCTGCCGAACGCGGTCGCGCTCAACTCGACTTCGTTCAACGCGGCACGGATGATCGGGCCGGCGGTGGCCGGTCTGGTCATCGCTTCGATTGGCACAGGCTGGGCGTTTCTGCTGAACGGCGCCAGTTTTCTAGCGGTGCTGGCATCCCTGTTTCTGCTACGCGTGTCCGCTCTGCATGCGAATGCACGGGCACACCGGACCAAGGGGAGTCTCACTGGGGGATTGCGCTATGTGTGGTCCCGACCGGACCTCAAGGCGATCCTCGTCATGCTGTTCCTGATCGGCACGTTCGGATTGAATTTCCCGATCTTCATCTCGACCATGGCGGTCAGTGTTTTTCACGCTGATGCACGTGGTTACGGCCTCCTGTCGTCGATCATGGCCGTCGGTACCATTTCAGGGGCACTGCTTGCCGCCGGCCGCGATCGGCCACGGTTCATGTCCTTGCCGATCGGCGCCGCGATCTTCGGAATCGGCTGCACGCTGGCCGCTATCGCCCCAGGCTACTGGTTATTCGCTGGCGCGCTAGTCGTCATTGGTGTGGCCGCCTTGACCTTCACCAACGCCACCAACAGCCTGATGCAGCTCACGACCGAGCCTTCCATGCGGGGGCGCGTGATGGCTTTGCGCGTCGCCATCGCGCTCGGCGGTACGCCGATCGGAGCGCCGCTCGTGGGCTGGGTAGCCGACCATCTGGGGCCGCGCTGGGCTCTCGGTGTCGGCGCGACGTCGGGCGTTGCCGCGGCGATGGTAGCGGTCCACGCCATGACGCAACGGATTCATCGGCCACGCGAAGGCGGATTCGAAACGCGCGACTCGCAGTGATGTGGCGATCGGCCCGATTCAGAAGCGGAGCGGGCGCTCCAATGTCCGGCGGTCGTGACACCAGGCGCGACGTGGCATTGCAAGGCACCGGCCCTGCGCTTCGTCATTTTTTTGTAATAACTGGGTAACCGCCTGGTTCGAACCGCGCCCGTACACTTTCCTCACGATGTTTCAACACCACCGCAGCAACATCAACGAAAGGAAACCGGCATGAAACGCAGCATAATCGGCGCTACTCTCACCGCGCTCTCTTTGACGTTCGCAGCTCACCCGGCGCTGGCCGAGACGAATGCACCCGCCACCCCCGTTCACAATATCGTGCTCGTGCACGGCCTGTTTGCCGACGGGTCCAGTTGGGAAAAGGTCATTCCCCTGTTGCAGGCAAAGGGATTCCATGTGACCTCGGTTCAGAACCCGACGACATCGCTGGACGCGGACGTCGATGCGGTCAAGCGCGCGCTCGCTCAGCAAGACGGGCCGACGCTGCTGGTTGCCCACTCGTATGGGGGCATGGTTATCAGTCAGGCAGGCGACGATCCGAAGGTCACGGGCCTCGTCTATATCGCAGCACGCGCGCCCGAAGCCGGCGAAGACTATCCTGCGCTGACGCGCAAGTTCCCGGCTGCTCCAGCATCCGCGGGACTGCAATGGTCCGCGGACGGCTATGGCAAGCTTTCCGAAAATGCATTCGTCAAGGACTTCGCAGGCGACCTGCCGACTGCGGAGGCCGAAAAGTACTACGCGGTGCAGCAGCCCATCGGCAAGGCCATCACCATGGCCAAAACGACCGTCGCGGCGTGGCACGACAAACCGACATGGTATGCCGTCTCAACCGAAGACCGCACGATCAACCCCGATCTCGAACGATTTATGGCGAATCGGATGAAGGCACACACGATCGAGATTCCTTCGTCACACGTATCGCTGATTTCGCACCCGCAGGAAGTGGCTAATCTGATTCTGGAAGCGGCGGGGCAGCAGGCGAAGTGACGACTGGTCGAGGGGCGGCGTTCGCAATGAGGGAGTGGATATGCTCTTGTTGCGAGGCGCCCTGTTCGGGTACCTGAGCATCGATTTTCAACGGCCTGTACCGATTGCCGCGGATTCCGCAAACAATCGGCTACCGACTACCCGGATACATCGGAATCCAGATCGATTCCTGAGGGGGTGACATTGGTATAGCGCGCTTTGAAAGCAGTCGGAAAGTAATTAGAGCGAATATGAAAGAAGGTATTTAGAAAGCTAATAGCCTCTATTTATTTATATTCCGATGTTTCAATTCGGTGGCTTCAAACCGCAGATACGCAGAACGCACCGCCTGGCGCACCTGCGTTCTCCACACGTACCGAAAGCGCTATACCGCGAATCTGGAGCCCCCCGAGCATGTTGAGAAACGCCTTGTTACCCATATCGCTGGCGGTGACGCTATTTGCGCTGGCCGCCTGCGGAAGCGACGATAGTAGCGCCCCTGCTGCATCAACGCCGCCCGCGGCCGCGTCCGTATCTGTTCAGGACGCACTTCCAACCGCTACGCCGATCAAGCACGTAGTCGTGATCTTTGGCGAAAACCGGTCATTCGACCACTACTTCGGCACGTACCCGAACGCCGCGAACCCTCCGGGCGAAACGCCGGTGTTTACGCCGCTGCCGAATACGCCAAAGGTGAATAACCTGCTCGGCGCCACGCCTTCGCTGCTGACAGCCAACCCGAACACGATCAACACGCAGAACCTGGCGATCGTGGTCACGCCGGCCATTCCGGCGTCGGGCACGCAGGCTGCCGTGCCTGCCGTGACGATTTCGCCGTCGCTGCTGAACCCGTTCCGTCTTGACCGCGCTCAGGCCAACACTGCCGACCAGAGCCACTCGTATGGTCCGGAACAAAACGCCTATGACAACGGCGCGATGGACGCTTTCCCCGCCAACACCGGCAAGGCGACGACCGGGGCCGCCGGCCAGTTCGGCACGAAAGCTCAGGTGATGGGTTACTTCGACGGCAACACGGTGACGGCACTCTGGAACTATGCGCAGAACTTCGCCATGAGCCAGAACGCCTATACCGACACGTTCGGCCCGTCGACGCCGGGCGCTATTGCCGTCGTCTCCGGCCAGAACAACGGTGTGGTGCCGGTGATCGGCAGCGCGTCGACGGTGAATGACGGCCAGGGCGGCCTCAGCCTGACCGGCGATACGGATCCGGCCGGCGATACCTGCTCGTCGACAAAAAGCACGATGCACATGACGTCGAAGAACATCGGCGATCTGCTGAACGCGAGGAACATCACGTGGGGCGGCTTCATGGGCGGCTTCAACCTGCAGACCATCAACGCCAACGGTTCGACGGGCTGCACCCGCACGACCTTCTCGAGCGTGCTCGGCGGCAATGTGCCGGACTACGTTCCGCACCACATCTTCTTCCAGTACTACGCGTCCACGGCGAACCCGACGCACGCACGCCCGAGCTCGCTCGCGGCGATCGGCAATACGCTCGAAGCGGATGGCAAGACGGTTGATCCGGCTAACCACAACTACGATACCGACGACTTCTTTGCAGCGGTTTCGGCGGGCAACTATCCGTCGGTCAGCTACCTGAAGGCACCGGCAATCGGCGACGGTCACCCGGGCAACTCGGATCCGATCGACGAACAGGCGTTCATCGTAAAGGTGGTCAACTTCCTGCAGCAGCAGCCGGACTGGAAGAACACGGCCGTGATCATCACGTACGACGACTCGGACGGCTGGTACGACCATCGTTACCAACCGCCGAAGACAGCTTCGTTCTCGTCCTCGGATTCGTTGAATGGCCCGGGCACCTGCAACGTGGCGGGCACGTCGGTACAAGGCGTGGGCGTGAACGGCGCGGCAGTGCAGGGCCGTTGCGGCCCCGGCACGCGCATTCCGTTCCTCGTGATCTCGCCGTATGCAAAGGCCAACTACGTCGACGACGTGCAGATCAACCAGTCGTCGGTGGTGAAGTTCATCGAGGATAACTGGCTCGGCGGTCAACGCATCGGCCAGGGTTCCAACGATGCGAACGACGGCAGCATCATGGGCATGTTCGACTTCACGCAAAACGTGACCACGCCGCGCACCCTGTTCCTCGATCCGAACATGGGCACCAGGCTGGCGGCGGCTCCTACGAACTAAAGAAGAAGCCTGCTTCATTTGTCCCGGGTCCGGTGCGCGAGCGTAGCGCGCGCCGGCCGGCGATGAAGACGTCTGCGTCTTGTGCGTCGAGCCAGGCTCTCCGTCGGCTCGACCATCTGTTTTGTGCTGTTGCGCCCTTGTTTTTCTGATCACATGAACCAGCCATTGCATACCGTTTCGCCGGCGGCTCCTTCCGCCGGCGGCGCCCGCGCACCCGATGCCGTTCGCCGGACCGCACGTCGCACCGTTTTATGGAGTCTCGCGGTTAGCATGCTTGCCGCGTTTGCCGTGAGCGCCTATGCGCTTGTCTATCCGCAGCGGATGCCGGAACCGGTGGGATTGCTGGTCGAGGACCTGACCGGTGCGAATCCTCATCCGATCGTGCTCAGGCGGCCGCTGGCGGAGCCTTTGAGCGGGCTCGCGCAGCTTGGCAAACAGATATTCAACGATCCGTCGCTGTCGGCGTCGGGAAAGCAGTCGTGCGCGTCATGCCACAGCGCGCAGAATTCATACGGACCGCCAAATGCATTTCCTGTGCAGTTCGGCGGTGCGCATATGACGCTCGCGGGCTACCGGTCGCCGCCGTCGCTGGCCTATCTGTATCGGCAACAAGGATTCAGCATCGGGCCTGAAGCGGCAGAAACCGATATTCCGCCGGACCTGAGCGCGCTTGCCGCGCAGGCCGCGGGCACGACGCGAGCGGTGAAGACGGCGGGCGCGGCTCCCGCGGCGCCGGCGATGGTGCCGCAGGGCGGACTGTTCTGGGACGGCCGCGTCGATACTTTGCAGGAGCAGGCCTTGGGTCCGCTGCTCAATCCGGTGGAGATGGCCAATACCAGCGAAGCCGAGGTGGCGCACAAGCTGGCGGCGGCGAAGTATGCCGATGCCTTCAAGGCGTTTTTCGGCGTCAACGTGCTCAATACAACGGGTCTGCTGGTGGCGGAGGCGATGTCGGCGGTGAGCCGCTACGAGTTCGAAGATCAGTCGTTCCATGAATTCAGCAGCAAGTACGACTACTGGCTCGAAGGCAAGGCGCGCCTGACGCAGGCCGAGTTACACGGCATGCGGCTTTTCAACGATCCGAACAAGGCGAACTGCGCGGGATGTCACCTGAGCCAGCCGAGCAAGGACGGCTTGCCGCCGTTGTTTACGGATACGCAATACGAGGCGCTGGGCGCGCCGCGCAATCCGGAAATTGCGGCCAACAAGGATCCGAAGTTTTACGATCTGGGCGTCTGCGGGCCGTTCCGCCGTGACCTCGCGAATCAGACGCAGTACTGCGGAATGTTCCTGACGCCGACCCTGCGCAATTCCGCTAACCGGCCGGTGTACTTTCACAATGGCGTCTATCGCACGCTCGAGCAGGTGATGGATTTCTATAATTTCCGGAACACGAATCCGGACAGGATCTATCCGCGTGATGCGTCGGGGAAGGTGGTGAAGTACAACGATATTCCGCCGCAGTTCCAGGCGAATGTGGATGTGGTCGATGCGCCGTTTGACCGGAAATTTGGGGATAAGCCCGCAATGACGGAAGGTGAGATGCGTGACATCATCGCGTTTGTCAAAACGTTGAACGACGGGTTTAAACCCAATTAGGACCGCGCAAAGCGGGGACATCGTCAATTTCGACGTTACGCTAGAGAAGAATGGCTACATCGCTGATGCCAGCAAGACCTGTCTTGTGGCAGAGGTGTCGCCTCTGGCTAAACGGCTCGTGCAAGTGACCTATGAGGCGATGTGGAAAGGAATCATGGCCGTTCGCCCCTGCGGCAGACTTGGCGACTTCGGCCATGCCATGAGCGGCACGCGCGCAGAAATGGCTAATCGGTCATGCGAGAGTATTGCGCACATGGCATCGGTTGTGAAATGCAGGTTACGTGATGGGCGACTGTCGGCGCAGCTTGAACACACCGTGACCGCGACCCAAAACGGCAGAGTTCGACAGCGATTGCCACGCGCTGAGGTCCTATTGTTGATTCGTACCGGCTAAAGGAGCCCGGCCGGATCTCGACGGGCATCGATTACAGCTGCGCCGCTCTGTCTTTGTACTTAAGCATGCCCACGTTGCCGAGTTCGCGACGGAACGCTTCGGGTGTTGCTCCCGCGAAGACGTGAAAATCTTCGATGAGATGCGCCTGGTCGTAGTAACCGGCCGCGACGGCTATGCTCGCCCAGCTTGCATGACTGCTTTCGCGCGCGAGGTCCGTCGCGCGCGAGAATCGCATCAGTCGCGCAAACGTCTTTGGGCTCATACCAACCGTTTCGAGAAACACGCGGCGCAGATGCCGTTCGCTTATTCTCAGGTCAGAGGCAACTTCGCTCACGCTCGCGTTGAGCAATTTCTTTGCGGCTTCGCCTGCTAGCAAGGAGCGACCCGACGTCAGGTCGTCGGGCGACACCCGGGCCGCAATGGCTCGCTCCAGAATCATCGCTGCATCGGTGGCCTTCTTCGCCGTCGCGAGATCGTCGTACAGGTTTTGCGTTTCGGCGGCGCTCCACACTTCCTCCACCGGCACCACGCGTCCGTTGAATGTGGAGGGCGGCACTCCGAGCACCGCACTCGCCTTGCCCAACTGGAGACGGGCCAGGATGGTCCACTGTCCTTTGCGAATGACCTTTCGGGTTACGCGTTGGCGCGCCCCGAGCACGTGAATGTCCAGTCCTCTGCTTGCCGAAGGTCCGAATCTGACCACGACATGCACCTCTGGGCGCGGAATCGCCACTCTCAGCCCGTCCATGAGGCATTCGTCGGCGAACATTGCATCGACAATCGACGGGACCAGGGTATTGGACCTTGCTTGTCCGCGATGAATGGCTTCAATGTGCATGGGCACATTGTAGACGGCGTTCGCCGTCGCGCGAACGATGTGGGATCTGTCCGTTTTTTCCAATTCAAGCCGGAGACCAGCGGATACAGTCGTCGGGTCCCATCACTGTGACAGGAGTCTGCGCATGACAATTCTTGTGACTGGAGCAACCGGAAAGGTCGGAAGTCGGCTCGTCAAGCGCCTGGCCCAGCGCGGCGATCAGGTACGCGCCATGATCCGTGACCCGATGCACGCAACGCAATTTGAAGCGGATGGTATCGAACTCGCCGAGGCTGACCTCCTTGATGCGGACTCACTCGAAGCGGCAGTCTCTGACACCGACGTCGTGGTGCACAGTGCGGCATTTTTCCGTGGCGCCACACCTGAGCAGGCACATGACGTCAATGACGTTGGCACGCAGCGTCTGGCAACGGCCGCTCGTGCCGCCGGCGTGAAGCGATTCATTTTTCTGAGCACGGGTCTGGTCTATGGGCCAACCGGCGAACGCCCGGCGAAAGAAGACGATCATTGCGCACCGACTGCCGCTTACCCGCTGAGCAAGCTTGCGGCCGAACGATTCCTGCTTGGCCTGAAGGATCTGGATGTGCGGGTGCTACGTCTGGCTTTTGTGTACGGCGACGGAGATTCGCACATTCGGGAAGCGGTTACTCTCATGCGTGGATTTTCTCCGACCCAGCGTATGTCGATTGCGCATCATGCTGACGTGGCTCAAGCTGTTGCACGGCTGCTCGACACCTCTGACCCGACGTACCGCATCTACAACGTGGTCGACGACGAGCCAACCCGGATCGCCGAACTCTTCGCTTCCATCGGAGCGCCGCCGCCGGACGGATCGGATGCTAAACGTGGAGCGGCTTTCGACACGCCGCTCGATGGTCGTCGTATCCGCGATGATCTGGGCTTCCGACCCACGTTTTCACGCCTCGCGGATGCCATCGCCGCGCGTGCCCTTTAGGACCACCTGACGCTGAATTCAAAGAGCAGAGTGACCGACCGTGCGCGCTTGCCAAGCTGAGGGCTTCATCGCCAGCCGCCTGAGACGGGTAGCCCTCAACGGCACAGCCACCGCTTTATGCCTTCAGGGAATGAGTGTTATCGACGGCGCCTGCCTTCTCCGAGAAGGCGCTGACCTTCATGATCTGCTCACCGTCAACCAACAGGAACAAAACGATGAGCACTTTCCAGACCTACACGATCGATAACGCACCGGCCGCATCGAAGCCCAGCCTCGAAGACACGAAACGCGCTTTCGGTTTCGTCCCCAACCTGCAGGCGAACATGGCGGAATCGCCCGCGCTGCTGGCCGGCTACTCGGCGTTGTGGGATCTGTTCTCAAAGAGCACGCTAACGCCGCACGAACAGCAGGTCGTCTACCTGACTTCGAATTTCGAGAACAACTGCCATTACTGCATGGCCGGTCACAGCACGCTGGCAAAGATGATCAAGATGGACGCAGGCGTGATCGCCGCGCTGCGCGCCGGCACGCCGCTGCCCGATGCAAAACTCGAAGCGCTGCATCGCTTCACGACGCTCGTGGTGCGTGAGCGTGGCTTTGTCCCGGATGCCGATGTCGACGCGTTTCTCGCCGCCGGTTACACCCGTCAAAACGTCCTCGAAGTGATTCTGGGTGTGGCGACCAAAGTGATGAGCAACTACACGAACCACATTGTCCACACCGAACTCGACGGCTTCATGGCCGGTAACGAGTGGACCAAACCGGTCGCTGCCGCTGCATAAGCCGTCTCGGGAGCCGCCTCGCGGCTCCCGTCCAGCCCCATATTGAATCTCACCGAGGAACCGAAATGTCCACGTTCGACCGCTATAAAGACGCATACGCCAACGCCAAACTGACCCGTACGCCGGGCGGCGTGCTCGAAGTCCGCTTCCATACCGACGGCGCGAAGCTCGTCTTCAATGGCCACACGCATGAACAGTTCACCGATATGTTTCATCAGATCGGCGAAGACCCGGAAAACCGCGTGGTCATCCTGACCGGTAGCGGCGACGCATTCATGGACGCGATCTCGCCGGAAGGCTTCGATTTCTTTACACCGCGTGGCTACGACAAGATCTTCCGCGAAGGCCGCAAGATCCTGATGAACATCCTGGACATCGAAGTCCCGATGATTGCTGCGCTCAACGGTCCGGTCCTGCTGCATTCGGAATACGTCCTGCTGTGCGACATCGTGGTAGCGACGCCCGGCACCGTGTTCCAGGACATGCCGCACGCCGCGTTCGGCATCGCGCCCAATGATGGCGTCCATCTGCTCTGGCCGGAGATGATCGGCAGCATTCGCGGCCGCTACTTCGTGCTCACGCAGCAAAAGCTCGATGCCGAGGAGGCGAAGTCGCTGGGCGTGGTCAACGAGATCGTGCCTGCGAATCAGTTGCTGGAGCGTGCACACGCGATCGCCGCAACGATCGCAAAGCAGCCGCCGCTCACCACCAAATACACCCGCATCGGATTGACCCAACGCCTGCGTCGTGTGATCGACGAAGGCATCGGCTACGGCCTCGCGCTCGAAGGCATCACCGCGGCCGAAGTAGCGCGCACCGCCGCTGCGCAGAACGCAGCCTGAATCCGCTCGTCACGCAATTTACCGATCTCACTATTCTTCTCGACGGAGACCTCTCATGTCACTGCAAGACAAACTCGATGCATTCCGGGCCGACTTCAAGGCAGGCAAACCGCCGTTCAACGCGCCGCCGGAAATTCATCCGGTGATGGAACGCGCCACGGCAGAACTGATTGCAAGCGGGCAGGCCGGTCGCGCAATCAAGGCCGGTGACCGCGCGCCGCATTTCAACCTCAAAGATCAGGATGGCAACGACGTATCTTCCGCTGCATTGCTGGTGAAGGGTCCGCTCGTGGTGACGTTCTATCGCGGCGTATGGTGCCCGTACTGCAATATCGAATTGCAGGCGATCAACGAAGTGCTGCCGAAAATTCAGGCCTATGGCGCGAACGTCGTGGCAATCTCGCCGCAAACCCCGGTCAACAGCCGTAAATCGGTGCGCACCAACGAACTCGGTTTTCCGGTGCTGAGCGACGTGAACGGCCAGACGGGCGCTGATTTCGGATTGCGATTCGCGTTGCCCGACTATCTGGTCGAGTTGTACAAGAACCTGAAGAACGATCTGCCCGCGTTTAACAACGACGCGAGCTGGACCTTGCCGATGCCCGCGCGCTACGTCATCGGACAGGACGGCATCGTGCTGTATTCGGAGGTCAACCCCGATTACACGCGTCGTCCGGACCCGTCCGACATGTTCCCGGTTCTGGAAAAGGCAACGACCAACGTCTGAGGCCGGCCGCTCAACGCCAGCCGGTTGCCGCCGGCGCCGGAGTATCCGGCGCGGCTTTTCGGCCCCATTCAGTTCGTAAAGGACATCTGATGACACAGCGTACCTTTCTCGTCACCGGTGCGACCAAAGGCATTGGCCTCGCGCTAACAGAACGGCTGATCGCCGACGGCCACCACGTGGTGGGCCTCGCGCGCGAAGCAAGCGATTTTCCCGGCGACCTGGTTCGGGTCGACCTGGCCGACCGTGCTGCCACCGGCGCGGTACTCGATGACCTCGTGCGCCGCCATGCTTTCGATGGCGTGGTGAACAACGTCGCGCTAGTCAGACCGCAACGTCTGGGCGAAGTCGCGCTAAGCGACCTCGATGACGTTCTCGCGCTGAATCTTCATCCTGCGGTGCAGACCGTGCAGGCACTCCTGCCCGGCATGCGAGCGCGCGGTTGGGGTCGCGTCGTGAATATTTCCAGCCTGACGATTCTCGGCATGACGCAGCGCACCGCCTATGCAGCGGCGAAAGCGGCGCTGGTAAGTTTTGCGCGTTCGTGGGCGCTGGAACTGGCCAGCACGGGCATCACGGTAAACGCCGTCGCGCCGGGTCCGACCGAGACCTTGCTGTTTCGCGCGAATAATCCGCCGGGGAGCGAAGGCGAGATGCGCTATCTGGCCTCGGTGCCGATGGGTCGCTTTGGCCAGCCGCATGAGATTGCCGCGACGATCGCGTTTCTGCTATCCGACGCGGCTGCTTTCATGACCGGTCAGACGCTTTACGTCGATGGCGGCGCGTCAATCGGGAAGCTCGCTTTCTGAGGCCGCGCCGTCGGTGCCACTGCCAGCGGCACCGAGAATCTCTTCAACGAAGGCGACGAACGCTCGCGCCTTCGCACTCACCAGGCGTCCGGCCGGGAACACCGCCCACAGGTCGATCGGGGGTAATTCCCAGTCGGTCAGCACCGCTTGAACGGCGCCGTCGGCAAGTTCCGGCGAGAACATCCATTCCGATGCGATCGCGAGGCCCATGCCGCCGAGCACCGTCGTGCGGATGCCTTCGGCGGCGCTCACGCTGACGCGTCCACTTACGACGACGGCCGCTTCCTTGCCTTGCTGGCTGAACGCCCACGACTCGCCACCGCCTCGCAACGAATACACGATCACCTGATGCTGGCTGAGGTCTGCAGGCGTCGTCGGTACGCCCGCTTCAGCGAAGTACCCGGGCGTACCCACGACCAGCCGGCGACTTTGAGCAATGCGGCGCGCGGTCATGGCCGAATCGTCGAGCGAGCCCATGCGCAACGCGACGTCCACGCCTTTTTCGAGCAGATCGATGGTGCGATCGTCCAGTACGATATCGACCTGCAGGTTAGGGTGCCGGTCCAGAAACGTCTTGAGCGCAGGCAGGATGTGCAGCCGCGCGAAAGTCACGGCGGCACTGATGCGCAGCACGCCGGATAGTCCGGTCGACGCGTCGCGCGCGACATGCTCGGCAAGGTCTACTTCTTCGATTGCGCGCTTTGCGTGCTCGTAGAAACGCTGACCCGCATCGGTGGGCATCAGGCCGCGTGTCGAGCGCAACAGGAGTCGCACGCCGAGTCGCTCCTCGAGTTGCGCGATCGACTTCGAGACGGCCGGTTGCCCGAGTTTGAGCCGCTTCGCGGCCGCCGAGAAAGAGCCGGCCTCCACAACGCTGACGTATGTTTCCATAGCTGCCATCCGGTCCATGCCGCAGTTTCTCCTTGAAGGATCGCGAATTCCTTGTCGTGACTGAGATGTGTGTTCAGCCGGAAGTCTATCGCGCCGGAACATGGACGATGAAGTTAGCGGCGTCAGCGGTCTTTGCAATCGACATCGCGATCGGAATGCGCAGAAGCGAAACGGCCCCGGCGCAGGCGATCCCGCGGCAGGGCCGTCAACCACGCTCGCTTCCGGTTCAGAGAGCCGGCGCGGCGCTGAGGAAGGAATAATCGGTGTAGCCGCGCGCATCACCGCCATAGAACGTCGAGCGGTCGTAACGGTTCAGCGGCGCCCCGACGCGCAGTCGCTCCGGCGAATCCGGATTGGAGATGAACAGGCGCCCGAACGCGACGAGATCGGCATCGCCCGCTTCGTGGCTCGATTACATGCAGATACCGAGCCCTTAGCCAATCTGCTTAATCCGAAGATGGCGCTGTTCGTCCTACCACAACATCAATCGCGCAGTTGCAAGCGTTGGAAACTGGAGTGCATTCCGGTGATATGCCATTGCTGTCGATCGTCCGAAATGTGTTGAATGCATCTCTCACGCGACGGGCATATCTCTGGTAACCGGGAGCTGCTTTCCCATGTCGAACGCACGAAGCTCGAAACCCAGGTCGCGGTATAGATCGATCGCTGGCTTGTTGAATGCCCAAACGGTCAGTCTTATGTCGCTGGCGCTGTTTTTTCGTGCCCACTCTTGCGTAAGTCTCATCAGCGCGGTCGCGACTCCGCGCTCCGCAATCGTTCCGAAACGGCAATCGAGCCAATGCGACCCTCGAGACACTTCATCCAGTTCGATTGGTCAGGATGGCACTGACTATGACCTTGAAAACTCGGTCTGCACGAGACGCGTGCGAGGACTGCTCGCGCAGCCAGGCGAGGGCCGCGATGATATCGAAGAGTTCTGCGCCGTTCAGATCGGCGCGCGCCTTCCCATCTTTCTGCGCCCGAGCCAGAAGCGAAGCGCCCGCACTGCGCAACGTGGCACATGAAGCATGGAGCGCCGAGTCTGGCTCCTCAATCGCACCCATCATCGGCGCGATGATGCCGCGGTGCTCATGGGTGAAAGCAATGATTTCTTTCAGCCATGCCACCAACGCTTTATCGGAGGCACTCGACGTTTCCAGACTTTTGGCGCGCTCAGCCAACTCGTCGAAGCTCGAACGCAACAATGCATCGAGCAAAGCCTCGCGATTCGGGAAGTGGCGATACAGCGTGCCGAGGCCAACCTCGGCTCGCCGGGCAATGTCCCGCAACGAGGCTTCCGCTCCCTGCTCGGCGAAGACCTCGCGAGCGATCTTCAGCAGTTGATTAAAGTTTCTTTGGGCATCCGCACGCATACAGCTCCTTGACAAACGGAACAGCGCTCCATATATTTGGAGCACTGTTCCGAAACGATAGCCGATTTTTGGCTTCAGGAGAAAGCGATGTTGCCCAAAACGATGAAGGCAGTTCAGCAACATGAGTTCGGCGGCCCGGATGTCCTGCGCTACGAAGATGCGCCGATGCCGGTGCTCAAAGCAGGCGAAGTTCTTGTGCGCGTACATGCGGTAGGGATCAACCCACCGGATTGGTATCTTCGCGACGGATACAAGATGTTGCCGCCCGAATGGCAGCCACAGGTAACGTTCCCGCTGGTCCTCGGAACGGATGTTTCCGGTGTCGTTAGCGCGATCGCCGAGGAAGTCAACGGATTTTCCATTGGGGACGAGGTGTTCGCGATGGTGAGATTTCCCACCGGTCTCGCCGGGGGCAGCAGAGGCTATGCGGAATACGTCAGCGTACCGGCTTCCGAGATAGCACTCAAATCAGGCGGCATCGACCACGTCCAGGCCGCAAGTACGCCGATGTCACTGCTCACTGCATGGCAGTTTCTTGTCGATCTTGGTCACGACGAACCTAATGCGCTGCAGGCGAATCGGCATGTGCCGGTTGAGCTGGCAGCAAAGACCGTACTCGTGAACGGAGCGGCGGGCGGCGTTGGTCATTTCGCGGTGCAGGTCGCCAAACTAAAGGGCGCGCGAGTGATCGCGGTCGCGTCCGGCAAGCACGAGACACTCTTGCGCGAGCTTGGTGCAGACGACTTCATCGACTACACCAGGACCGCACCCGAAGATGTCGTTCGCGACGTGGATCTCGTCGTTGACGCGGTTGGCGGACCGACTACAGGTCGGTTCCTGCGAACGATCAAGCGCGGCGGCGCCCTGTTCCCCGTCTTTCCCCTTGGATTTCTGAAAACCGAAGAGGCGAACAAACTCGGGGTGACCGTCTCAGCAACTCAAGTCCGCTCGAATGGCTCGCAGCTTGCGGAACTGGGCCGCTTGCTCAATACAGGCGCAATTCATCCCGTGATCGACAGCACTTATCCTCTTGCTGAAGCCAATAAAGCACATGAACGCGCCACTCGTGGGCACATCCAGGGCAAGCTCGTCCTGAAAGTGCTTTGATGATGAGCGGAATGCAAGTAGCTATCCATCGACCAGACCTTCATTCGAGCGCAACAGCAACAACAGTCGTTTAGCAGTTACCCTTCTTGGCTTGCCCCGGCGGGCAGAATCCGTTGCCCGGGCCGCCTTGCGGCTGCACGGCTACGCCCGGTTCGCCCGGCACGTACACTGCACACCCGGCCAGCATGCCCGAGGCAATCGACAAAGCGACGATGATCTTTTTCATGATGTCCCCCGAAGGAAAGGGGCAGACGTTGCCCCTTCGTCAATACTGACGTGTTCAGAACGCGAAGTTCACGTTGGTTTGACTTCCGCCCGCAATGCTGACGGCAGTCGATTGCGTGGCACCCGAGGCCGCATCAGCTTCCATGGTGTATTGTGCCGCCGACGCTGCAGCCGCGCTCAAGCCAATGGGCAACGTGGCCTTATATACGCCCACCATCGGCGCTGCAACGGGCAGACTCGTTGTATAGGCACCCGTATCGAGGTTCGCATTCGCCGACGCGATCTCGTAGACGCCCGCCGAGACGGTCTGGAGCGCGCGCAGGCTCGCCGTTGCCGACGCTGTCACTGTGCCGCTCACCGTATTCGCCGTGGAAACGGGAAGCGTGATAGGTTGGTCTGCCGTCGACACTCGTGTCGTCGCGCCAACGATGACAGGTACCGACGTTATGATTCCCGTCGTCTCGTTCGCCTGAACGATCACGATGTCGTAGTTGCCGTTCGTCGAACTCTGAACCAGTGTCGAGAACACGAAATGGCCCGTGCTGTCTGCGACCGTACCGCTCACCACCTTGCCATTCTGCTCGGCATACACGGTAGCGCCGGCTTCGGAGGCGGCAACATAGCCGTCGATTATCCCGCTCACGGCCGTTGGCGTGGCGGTGATCACAGGCTTCAGTGCGTATGAACCGTTGCCCTGCTGAACGACTGACTTGCAGGCGTTGAAGTCCAGCACGAGATCGACCGTCGAGTTCGCTGCCACGTCAAACGGACGAATGATCTTGAGACCGCTTTGGGTCGCACTCGGTGTCGCGAGCGGCTGTTCGTTGGCCGTTCCCGACACGACGACCGAATTCGCTAACGTGTTGCCCTGGTTCTGGGCAAGTACGAGGCGCACCTGCTGATACTGGCCGGCGGGCAGCGTGGCCTGTCCGAGAGTCGCCATTGTGCCGTTAGTAAGCGAAAGGAGATCGACCTTTTGCGGTGCCGCGGGCGTGATGCTGGTCCAACCACTGTCGTTGTCGCCCGCGTTCGAACTCGCGTTGATGCGCACCTGGCTCACGGTAACGTAGACGTGGTCGAAGCCGCACGAAGGCGCATCGGTCATCTGGACGTTCACGCTGCCGGTCGCGTTGCCTCCGCTGCTACCATCTCCTCCGCCGCCGCAGGCCGCGAGTGCGACCGACGCGAAGATACCGACTATTAGTGTTTTCGGTATGTTGTTCATTTTTTTGCACCTGTCGTTTTTATCTGTGGTGCGCGAAGCATACGTCAGGCGGGCTGCAAATAATTTTGCGATTTGCAACAATCCGTAACTTCCCCCGCATCGTAGAGTGTTTGTCTCCCGATGTCTCAGCGGTATGAGTGACGCACGCCGTCGTCCAAAGACAAAACTAAGTCGCTTCTGGTCATACGCCCCATTTGACCGTTGGTACATTATCGTGTGTCGCAAAAAAATCGCAATCTGGCTAGCCGAAAGCCCTCTCGCGCCGGTCACCGATGCCAGGGAGGTACTGTTGCTTGAAGCGTTGTGGTCGAGGGGGAGAGTTCGACAATTTCGCTGTCGAGCGGCTTCACATGATGGCTATGAATTTACACTGTTTCACACAAGCAGGGATCTATATGGTCTACGAATTAAGTCAGCGATTTTATTTTGAGGCCGCGCATACGCTCGAGCGAGATATTGACGTGGAAGGCAGTCGGCGCATCCACGGTCACACTTACCATGCGCAAGTATTTGTTCGCGGAGTACCCGACCCGCGGACAAACATGGTCATTGACCTCGGGCATCTGAACCAGGTGATCAGTACCGTACGCGCAGAGCTGGATCACCGCTTTCTGGACGACGTTCCTGGATTAGGCGCGGCCACTATCGAGAACCTATGCGCCTTCATATACCGGAAGCTGGAGGCAGTCATCCCGCAGGTCAATCGCGTCGCAATCGAGCGCCCGGCAAGCGGCGACCGGTGCGATTACATTGCCACGGCTGCCGCCACTGCCTGAGAGCCGATCCACGCCCAGGCCGATATTCTGCGATTGCCCGTCGCCGCGTCGATGATCGCGTTCCTGTCGCCCGAATGGAAACGCCTGTCCAGCGAGGTGCGAAATACGCGGTTCAACATGTGTCCGGGTGCTCTTCCGGAAAAGGCAAATACATGCGAACAGTAGAGCCGTAAGGCTGGTTCGTAAAAATATCGATCGACCCTTCATGGAGCTCGACTATCGACTTGCAAAGCGCCATTCCGAGCCCGAGCTTACCCGGACGATTCGTCGCGAATGGCCTGAACGCAGCGATAGTTGCGCCTGCCACGCCTGCCCCCGTATCCGATATGTCTACTTGAAGCCGGTTGGCGTCGGGATTCTCGTAACGAACGGTGAGCGTACGCGCTCGTCCTTGTACGGTCATCAGCGTATCCAAAGCGTTCCTGAATATCTGCAGCAATGCCAGCGAGATAAGGTGGCGATCTCCAGTAATCGATGTTTCACAGGACTCGCCGTTTTCAACAACGAATCGGATATCTGGTGTTTCGATATGCGCCCGGAGAGCGGCGAGCACAGTCACGACTGCGTCGTTCAGGTCGAACAGCACGCGCCTTCGATTGGAACGCCCCGTCGAACCTCGAAGCTCGGAGATCACGCTCATGGCCTGGCCCGACTGCTGCACGATGTTCCACAGGCCCGTTTGCGCGCTTCGATGGTCTGGCTCGCCTCGGTCCAACCAACGGGCGCCCACGGGAAGCCCGTGAGGTGGAGCGCTTGCATCTTCTTCCTGACATGGTTTCAAAGTGGCGGGGTGATGATCAGTCATCCTCAGTGCATCGCTCATCTCCCGGCGAAGCGCATTCAAACTGATCTCAGCCCGCGTCGCCATCGCTCCTGCCGTTTGCTCGGCGTCGGCTGGAAAGTGAAGCAGCGTAAATGCGTATTCAGCAATCTTTTCGAGTGCATATCTGTCGGCAGGGCCGATTTTTTTTGCGGTGTCGCCCATCAGTAGCAGCGCGCAGACCACGCGATTATCACTTGTTACGGGCAGACAAAGGAGGGACCCGCGCATGGATGCTGCGCGAGCGTGCCGAGGCAAAGGAGCGATCTCGCTTGGTTCGTCGATTACCAACTGGCGTTTAGCCTTGACTACGGTCTCCACGGCAAAGGCGGGTAAATCATCGACTTCTGAGACAGCTCTCGGCCCTATGTAAAAATTAACCTCACCACCATGGAGCGCGGCCTCAGCCTCAACTAGCTGCACTTTCAGGCTTACGTTTACCAGTACGATCCGGCGTCCTCCGGTATGAGCCAACGCCACGCGTAGCAGATCTCGCACCGCATCCGACGCGCGATATAGATCCGGCAAATTCGAGTCCGACCACCGGCTGTCAGCCGGACCTGGGTACCCGTGCATCATCCTACCCGTATCAAGTTAAGTGCTGACGTTCCTCGCACAAAAGGTCGCGCGACCGCAGCAAAGCAGATTCATGACCGACGTCGCTTCGTGGCGCACGTGGTGAAATGACGAGCTCGTCGTCAAAGTTTTGCGGCGGCACGCATTCCCTTAGTTTGCCCGCAGAGATGAGGTCGCCGCTTCTGTCAAATGACCAGTCGGATGACCGATCGGGCGTCAACCCGCGGGGTTGTCAGCTGTGGCAACGATTGAGCCCAGTGAAGACCGGGATTTGATCCCGGTCTTTGCGAAGATCTGGCCAAGGTGATATCCAACGGTCCGATGAGACAGATACAACCTTGTTCCGATTTCTTTGTTCGATAGTCCGGCAGCGGCGAGTTGCGCGATGTGTAGCTCTTGTGGGGTGAGCGTTTCCCATGCCTTCTCAGTTCGCTGGCGGCTTGTTTCGCCCGAAGCGCGCAGTTCCTGGCGCGCCCGGTTGCTCCAGGGCGACGCGCCGAGCGCGTCGAAGAGATCGCGAGCCTCCCGCAACGGCGCTCTTGCGTCGGCGGGTCGACGCTGGCGACGCAGCCATTCGCCATAAGCGAGGAGCAGACGTCCGCGCAAGAACGGCCAGTTCTTTGCCGCGGGCCCAAGACCTTGCAAAAAAAACCCTTCAGCGACAGCGGGTGCGGCGAGCAGAGCCTTACCGTAATGCAGCATGGTCTCAACCCATGGCACTGGCGCCGGTGCCGACGCCACCTCCATTTCCTCAATCACGGCACGCGCTGCCTCCGCATTGCCCGAAAAAACACCGGCTTCCACAAAATCCGCGAGCCCGAAAAACTGAAGACCGGAATTAAAGGCGGGATCTGCAGGAATAAACAGGCGCCGCAGATGGTCGTATGCTTCCCCATGCCGGCCTGCGCCGATCGCCGTGATACCTCGCGCAATCTGCAACATGGCCAGCAGAAAGCTGGCGCCGATCGATAAAGCCATGCGTTCCGCCTCAGCCGCATAGGCTTCGAACCGCGGCAAATCGCCTTGCATTCCCGCAAGCCGGGCTTTCACGATCGTTGCAGCAGCGCTCCAGGGCACCCCACCGGTCTCTTCGGCGAGGCGAGCGGCTTCTTCGACCTCCCTCATCGCGCTTGTCCAATCGCCAACTTCCATCTCGGCCCATCCCTGCGCGAAAAGCACGCGGGCCAGGTCGCTAAGCCGCCCCTGTTCCCGCAGCGCGGCACTGGACTCCGAGAGAAAGCTTACGCCAAGGTCGAATGCGCCAATGACATTGGCCGTACTGCCGACAATTCGCGAGACGTTAGGATCGCCATTTCTTGTTTCGGAAAGCCGCTGCAACCTCGCATGCAAGCTGCCTCCCAGGTGAAGCGGTTCGACATAGGCGATGATCGAGATCAGGCGGTGGTCCGTCTCCGGCAATTCAAGCTGATTTGCCGCAATCAGAACTTTTGCACGCAGTTCGTTGTTTGCGCTGCTCCACCAGCAGCGTTGCGCGGCGCGCCAGAGGAGATTGCTCGCAAGATCTCTGGCACCTTTGGCGTGGGCCTGACTCGCGAAGGCAATCAGAGCCGGTATCCTCGACGGGTCGCTGATCGCAAGAGGCTGGCTGATCTCCCGACACCAGCCGACGCGCACCGGCGCAAGCTCATCCGATTCGTCAACATCGGCCTGACGTAGGAGACGCTCCAACAGGTCTGGCTGCCCGAGATCGGCGGCAAGTTCGGCAGCCCGCAAGAGCCGGTCGCTTTTTGCTCTACCCGTGCTGCTCAGGCGCGCGGCATTCTCCAGGACGTCAATCGCCGTGGCGACGGCGCCTCGGCCGAGCGCCCGCGCCGCCATGCGATCGTAGTCATTCGCAAGTTCGTCGTCGGCTCCGATGGTGGCTGCGGCCCGATGCCATAAGCGACGATCTGTTTGATCCTGAATGGTCGCCGCGAGTGCCGCGTGGATTCTTTGGCGGGTCGCCAGATCCGCCGCCTGATGCATCGCGGAACGAACGAGCGGGTGCCGGAACCGCACCTGCGTTGCGTCAATCTCTATCAGCCCGGCGGCAATAGCGGGCGACATGGCATCGACGCTCAACCGATCGCCTGACATGGCTTCGCCGGCAGAGATGATTTCATGGAGCGACGTCTCGTCGTTTTCCGCTGCCACGAACAGTAGCGTTCGAGCCGCCTCGGGAAGATCGGACAAGCGACTCGAAAAAGCTCGCTCGAGGCGTTCCGTGAGGGGAAGCCACGGCGCATCGCAGGCCTCGGTCGCTCGACCGCTGCGAGGCAGTTCCAGAAGAGCCAGCGGATTACCCGATGCCTCCCTGAGAAAACGGTTGCGTACGTTAGCGGGGAGGCCTTGCGCATGTGCATCCAGCAAGTGCCCTGCATCGGCCTCGCTCAGTCCTGAAAGTCGCAGCCTTAGCGTGGAAGCGTCGCCGAAGAACCGGTTGAAGCTATCACGCATGGCCACGACTAGAACGACGGGGTCCGAGCTCAATCTGCGCGAGACGAAGGCGAGGACTTCATAGGTTGCCTGATCAAGCCATTGCACGTCGTCGGCAACAAGCAGAACCGGCTTGTGCGACGCGCTTTCAGTCAAAAGAGTCAGCGTCGCCAGCGCTACCAGAAAGATGTCCTGTGCCCCTTTGCCGTCGCAAATGCCGAAGGCCGCCAGCAAGGCGGATCGCTGGCGAGGCGCCAACGCGGCTGTCCGATTCATAAGCGGGCGCAGCGCGAGTTCCAGTGCAGCGAACGGTAAGTGCACCTCGGCCAGGACGCCGGTCATGGTCAGCACCGAAATGTTCCGACTAACCGCATGATGTTTCGCGATCTCGAGAAGTGCGGATTTTCCGATACCGGGCTCGCCGCTTATCACGAGCGTTGATCCGCCTTGATCGATTTGATCGATCAGACCATTAATCAGAGCAATGTCACGATCTCGGCCTTGCAAAGCCGGGGGTGAAAATTGAGCATCACCGGAGCGCTGTTGCGACGGAAGCACGGATTTTCTATTCGTCATTCTGGTCATCCAACAGCCAGTTTCAGGGGCGCTGCCAAGCCTATGCCAGGCGCCAGCACACGTTCTGAACTGTTGGGAGGAAGGTTGTCTGAGTCGCAAGCATCATGGGTATTCTTCATACACAGAAAGCGCGGTGCGGCGTGGATAGCGATATTTTGCATCAGGCTCAGGATCCGGGTGTATCGGTTGGCGTGACGAGTGACCCCTGCGAGGCATGCAGAGGTGCGACGAGCGGGCGACGCGGGCGAGCGTCGATTGATAACCATAGAACATCAATCGTTCCAAAAATTGCACTTATCGTTTTACCGGCGCCGGGCGAATATCGCCAGAACCACAATCGGCCGGACCACCGCGCCTGTTCGAGTTTTCAGGAGACACCTCGATGCACCCCTCGTCTAACCTTTCGACCGGACGTTCAAAGGCCGCTGCGGTGTTCCGCGTAACGGCCGGGAATTTCCTGGAGCAGTTCGACTTTTTCCTGTTCGGCTTTTACGCCACGCAGATCGCCAACGTCTTCTTTCCTGCCGAAAGCGAGTTCGCATCGTTGATGATGACCTTCGCCGTCTTTGGCGCGGGCTTCCTGATGCGGCCACTGGGCGCGATCGTGCTCGGCGCCTACATCGACGACGTCGGCCGCCGCAAGGGTCTCATCGTCACGCTGTCCATCATGGCGAGCGGCACCATTCTGATCGCATTCGTACCGGGCTACGCGACGATCGGCCTTCTGGCGCCGGCGCTCGTGCTGCTCGGACGGTTGCTGCAGGGCTTCTCGGCGGGTGCCGAACTGGGCGGCGTCTCCGTATACCTCGCCGAGATGGCCACGCCCGGCCGCAAGGGCTTCTTCACGAGCTGGCAGTCCGCGAGCCAGCAGGTGGCGATCGTCGTCGCCGCGGGCCTCGGCTTCGCGCTCAACCAGTGGCTCAGCGCATCCGCTATCGCCGCATGGGGCTGGCGCGTGCCGTTCTTCGTCGGCTGCATGATCGTGCCGTTCATCTTCATGCTGCGCCGCAATCTCGAGGAAACGCAGGAGTTCAAGGCGCGCCGGCATCGTCCGACCATGAAGGAAGTATTCGGCACGCTGGTCCAGAACTGGTCCGTCGTCGTCGCCGGCATGATGCTGGTGGCAATGACCACCACGAGCTTCTATCTCATCACGGTCTACGCGCCGACCTTCGGCAAGACGGTGCTGCACCTGAGCACCGCCGACAGTCTGCTCGTGACGCTGTGCGTCGGCGTGTCGAACTTCGTGTGGCTGCCGATCGGCGGGGCGCTCTCCGACAGGATCGGCCGCCGCCCGTTGCTCGTCGGCATGACGGTGCTCGCCATCGCGACCGCCTACCCGGCACTCTCGCTGCTCGCTCACGCGCCGAGCTTCGTCAACATGCTGCTCGTCCTGCTCTGGCTCTCGTTCATGTACGGCATGTATAACGGCGCGATGGTCGTCGCGCTCACGGAAGTGATGCCGGTGCAGGTGCGCGTCGCTGGTTTCTCGCTCGCTTACAGCCTCGCGACGGCCGTGTTCGGAGGCTTCACGCCCGCGATCTCGACGGCGCTCATTCATATGACCGGCGACAAGGCCGCTCCCGGTTACTGGATGAGCTTCGCCGCAGCGTGCGCGCTTCTTGCGACGTTCGCGCTCTATCGCCGTCGCGCAGTGACGCTGACCCCGGCGCACTGATGCGCTTGCTGCGCACCCATTGCGATCCTGCACGACCACAATCACGACCATGAAAAACCTGCTTCTGAAACTTTGCGCGGCGGTGCTCGTCGCAAGCTCGGCCGCTGCGGCGAACGTGCAGGCCGCGGACCTGCATGTCATGAGTTCGGGAGGTTTCACCGCGGCCTACAAGGTGCTCGGCCCGAGGTTCTCGTCCCGGACGGGCGACACGCTCGACACCGCGCTCGGGCCGTCGATGGGCAAATCGCCCGAAGCGATCCCTAACCGGCTCGCGCGCGGCGAGCCCGCGGACGTCGTCATCATGGTCGGCTATGCACTCGACGAGCTGATCAAACAAGGCAAGGTCATCCCCGGATCGCGGGTCGAACTGGCCGATTCGCGCATCGGCATGGTCGTGCGCGAAGGTGCGCCGAAGCCCGACATCAGCTCGGCGGAAAGTCTCAGGCAGACGCTGCTGCATGCGAAGTCGATTGCCTACTCGGACAGCGCGAGCGGCGTCTATATCGAGCGAGAGTTGTTCAGGAAGCTCGGCATCGAGGATCAGGTCAGGGCGAAGGCGAAGATGATCCCGCGGATTCCCGTGGCGTCGGTGGTGGCGAATGGTGACTACGAAGTCGGCTTTCAGCAGGTGAGCGAATTGCTGCCTGTGCAGGGCGTCACATTCGCCGGCAGGATTCCGGAGTCTCTGCAGTCCGTCACGCGCTTCGCAGCCGGCATTCCCGTCGGTGCGCAGCATCCGAAGGAGGCGAAGGTGCTCCTCGACTATCTCGCATCGCCCGCTGTGCAAGGAGAAGTGAAATCGACCGGGCTCGATTCCGTCTCCGCGCATTGAGAGAACGACGGGAAGGCCTGCCTCAGCCAGCCTTCCCGTCATGCCCCGGGGGCGTCGCGGGGTCGTTCGCAACGTCCGGGCGGCCCGGCCCGGACGTCCTGAGCATCTGTGCGAGACGCACGCGATCGCACGAGCCTTCCCACATCGAAACGAAGATGACGGCGCACGCGTTGCTGATGACGCTCGTCAGAGCGCGCGCCTCGGACATGAAGCGGTCGATACCCACCAGCAGCGCCACGCCGGCGACGGGCAGATCGGGAATCACCGTGAGCGTGGCGACGAGCGCGACCAGCCCGCTGCCCGATACGCCGGCCGCGCCCTTCGATGTGAGCAACATGACAGCGAGCATGGTCGCGATCTGCGGCGCGGAAAGCGGCACATCGCACGCCTGCGCGATGAACATCGCGGCGAGCGTCAGATAGATCGCGGTGCCGTCCAGATTGAACGAATAGCCCGCGGGCAGCACGAGCCCGACGACGCCCTTGTCGCAACCGAGCATCTCGAGCTTCGCGATCAAACGCGGCAGCACCGGCTCCGTCGACGATGTTGCGAGAACGATCAGCAATTCCTCGCGCATGTAGCGCAACAGTCGCCACAGCGCGAAACCGTGCAGACGTGCGAGCGGCGCGAGCACCAGCGCGACGAACAATCCGCATGCGACGTAGAGGGACGCCATCAGCATGCCGAGCGATCCGACCGAACGAATGCCGAAGCGGCCCACTGTGAAAGCCATCGCGCCGAATGCGCCGAGCGGAGCGAGCCGCATGATCATCGCGAGCACGCCGAACAGTATTTGCGCGACGCTGTCGATGAGCGCCAGCACGGGCCGTCCGGCTCGCGGATATGAATTCAGCGAGAAGCCGAAGAGCAGCGAAAGCAGCAGCACCGGCAGCACCTCGCCCTTGTCGAACGCGCCGAGCATGGTCTCCGGGATCACGTTCAGCCCGAACGCTACGAGTCCGCCCGCCTCCGTGTGCTTCGTATATTGCGCGAGGATGCTCGAATCGAGACGATGCACGTCGATGTGCATGCCCGCCCCCGGTCGCAGCACGAACGCGGCAACGAGTCCGAGCACGAGCGCGACAGCCGTCAGAAGATAGAAAAGCGCCAGTGCCCGGACGATCGTGCGTCCGATGGCCTTCCCGTTGGCGAGCGACGTGATGCCCGAGACGATCGTGCAGAAGACGATCGGCGCGATCATCATCCGCACGAGCGCGACGAACGCGTCGCCGAGAGGTTTGAGCAGCGTGCCCGTCGCCGGCCATAAGTGCCCGACGGTGATGCCCAGCACCATTGCGAGCAGCACTTGCACATAAAGCAAATGAAGCGGTCTTGCCGACCTCACGATGCGGTCTTCCTTCTCGTCCTGGCCGCCGTTGTCGTGGTTGTGGTCTTGGTCGTGCTGTTGCTCGCGGCTTCGCTGCTTGCGGCGCCGGCGCGCTTCGTCTCGATGATCGCCCGGTGGAATTCCTGTGCCGCGGGCGTGAGCGGCCGTCCGCGCCGTCTCACGATTCCAATGCGTCGTTTCACCACCGGTTCGACGAGCGGCACGCTCGTGAGGATCGGGTGGTCATGTCCGGGCATGGCCATCGACGGCACGGCGGCGACGCCGAGTCCCGCTTCGATCAATCCGAGCATCGTCGTCACGTGCCGTGTCTCGCAGACGCTTGGCGCGCGAGGCGACACGGCGGTGAGCGCCTGGTCGAGCAACAGGCGGTTACCGGAAGTCTTGTCGACAGAGACGTAGTCGTGTTCGTAGAGTTCGTCCCACGTCACGCGCTTCTTGCGTGCGAGCGGATGGTCGCGGCGGCAGGCCGCAACGAATCGCTCCTGCAGCAGGACTTTGAATTCGATCTCGGACTCCTGACTGCCCATGAAGCTCACGCCGAAATCGGCTTCGCCGCTGTTGACGGCGCCGAGTACCTCGTTGGCACTCGCATCGAGAAGCTTGACCCGGATGCGTGGAAAACGGCGATGGTAGCTTGCGATGACGCTCGGCAGAAAGTAGTACGCCACCGATGGCACGCACGCGATAGTCACCTGACCCAGGCGGCTCGATGAAACATCGCGAATGCCGAGCAGTGCGATGTCAAGGTCATCGAGCAGTCGTTCCGCGCTCGGGGCGAACACGCGGCCGACCGTTGTGAGTGTGACGCTGCGCGTGGTTCGCTCGAACAGACGCACGCCGAGCGCTTCCTCGAGCTTGTCGATCCGGCGACTCAAAGCCGGTTGGGAAATGCTCACGGCCTCGGCAGCTTTGCGGAAGCTTCCCAGCTCCACGACCGCGCGAAACGCCTGCAAATCGTTCAAGTCGAAGTTGACGCCCACGACTGGACTCCGCGTTTTGGAATCCGACTATTTTGCATCAGTCGGGAGAGGTGCTGCAGCGGGTTTCAGCGAGACGATGATACACAGTCGGAAAAACAGGCAACGGGCTACTTCGATGCGCTATGGCCGTCCTTGTTCGCTCCGAGCATGCACTCCACATTGATGCTCTCTTGATTAGGTGAGAAGTGAATGGCAAGGTTACGAGCATTACCAAGCTCGACGAGAGCGGTAAAGCATTGCAGGATGCGGCGGGAAAGCCTGTTACGGTGCCTGTGAATTGAACGGCTCTGATAGGAAACCCACAAAAGGAACAGCTACCAAAATGAGTGAAGCATTCGACAAACTGAGGCGTGAGCCTTTGCTTCCAGAGCATCACTACCGAGAAAAATTGGAGTACAAGGAAGGCCGGTTAGTGAAGCTTGAGCAGATGCTTGCTGCTCCAGAAAAATTCCCTGGACACAAGCGAGGTCTATCTTGGGACAGGGGCACTATTTCGTTAGAAATTCTGATTGCCCGCTATTCAGCCGGTGAAGCCGTGGCTTCACTCAAAGATGACTTGACCCGCTGCATGGAATTGTTCAAGTCCCACTATGAATCATATCCAGACTACGGACGACTGCGCCTTTGGGAGCCTGAGGCCTACCAGTACGTAATGTGGCTGCTATCGCTGGCGGTGCTGCTCGGCCTGAGGGAATGGGTGCCGGTCATCGCGACGTGGATTGGCACTGATTCCGAGGACGGCCAGGACGCGTTGGTGAGCCGCCTGTTTGGCCGCCTGGGCGTTTCCCTGCCGGGTGACTCGCTGATCCACGAGAAGCCGTATGCCGACCTGTTGCGCGCAACAGAAACGCAAGGTGAGGCACAGCAACAGGCAATGGCCGACTACCTGAAGCGCTGGTATGGCGGCATGAAGGATTGCTACTGGTACGACGGCCACAAAAATCTTGGAGTGTTCTTTTTCGGCTATTGGGCCTTTGAGGCCGGGCTGGTGACGCTGCTTTGGAACATCGACGACCGCAGCTATCGCGACATGCGTTTCTATCCGAAGGATCTGTTGCACTTCGCGAGCGAGCAGGTAACGGTCCCGCACGATGAAGTGCAGAAGCCGCATATCTCGCGAAAGACCGGCGAGCGCTGCCCCTACGCGGGCCGCTGGGGCGTGCTCGAATCGCCGGGCGCGTTCGTGCAGGAGCGCATGTTCAAGGAGGGCGACGTGTTCCCCGAAGGCATTGGCCGCGAGCGAATCGAAGGGCCTGTCACGTGGATCGTGATGTCCCGTGAGGACGGCGGACCGACCCGCGAAGCGTGAGCGAATGATCGAGGCTGTTGATTTACTGAGATGGACCCGACGCCCCTTCAGGGAAGCGTGATACTGCTGAAAGGTCTCGTGCGGAGATCACATCGGGAGGTTCATCATCGAAATCGATATTCTCGGCATTGATCAGGTCAAACACATCTTCCAGCTTCATGGCGCTGAGCGCAGCGCGCGCGGTGCATCGATCCAAAGTCGGGCGCGCAGCATTGGTCCGAGAAGGTTTGCAAGCTTCGCCCGCGGATCATTTCATTGCCTTGGAGGCCTGCAGCTGAACGCATCACTGGGCACGCCGCTTTATCTCCATGGGTATCGAGGTTCGCCTGATCAGTGATTCATGGCCGCACTGCGTTCCACGACCGCGCGCGACGTTTATCCGACGCAGCCCTGCGTCAATGCCGTCTGCTAGACAGTCGATTTCGCCGAAAACGCAATCACTTCATCTTCGATGCGTTATGGCCGTCCTCATTCGCTCCGAGCATCCGCTCTACATACCGCGCAATCAAATCAATCTCCAGATTGACCTTAGCGCCTTCCTTAAGATGCTTAAGCGTCGTCACCTGCACGGTATGCGGAATCAGGTTGATCGAAAACTCACACCCATCTTCGCGGTCGCTAACGGAGTTGACCGTCAGGCTCACCCCATTCACTGTAATGGAGCCTTTATACGCGAGATAACGCCCAATCTCCCTGGTCGCAAGCACACGCAACTCATGCGACTCCCCCACAGGCGCAAACCGCGTCACCGTCCCCATCCCATCGACATGCCCCGACACGATATGCCCGCCAAGCCGGTCATGCGCCCTTAACGCCTTCTCAAGATTCACCTCACCGGTCTGCGAAAGCCCCGACGTCAAATTCAAACTCTCGCGCGACACATCGACATCAAACGAATGATCAGTCTTCCCGATCACCGTCATGCAAGCACCCTGAATCGCAATACTGTCGCCGAGCTGCACATCCTCAAGATCGAGCGCACCCGCTTCGACCGTCAACCGCACACCCGCTTCCGGCTCGTGACCAAGCGGCGTGATCGAGGCAATACGGCCGACGGCCGCGACGATTCCTGTAAACATCGTTGACGTTTCCTGTTCAGTGCAAAGGCGGCGGCGGCACAAGCCGCGCAAGAATACGAATGTCAGTGCCGATCCGATCAACCGATTGATACTCGAGCTGCACGCGCTTATCAAGCGATGCCGGCGCAACAAGGTTAAACATGCTCATCGAATCCGAACCAAGCAAACTCGGCGCAAGATAAACGAGCAGTTCATCGACGCACCCTTCACGCAACAGCGAGCCATTGAGCTTGTATCCCGCTTCCACATGCAGCTCGTTCACGCCGCGTTCCGCGAGCTCTTTCAACATAGCCGGCAGATCGACCTTGCCGTTCTCATTCGGCAGCGCCACGATCTCCGCGCCGCGATCGCGCAACGCAGCAGCGCGCGCTTCGAGCCGCTCGTCGAGATGGCCGCAAATAATCAGCGTCGGCGCGCCCGCCAGAATGTGCGCTTCAGGCGGCACGTCGAGCCGGCTGTCGATCAACACGCGCTTTGGCTGGCGCGGCGTATCCACAGCACGCACCGTCATACGCGGGTTATCTTCGCGAATCGTGCCGATGCCGGTCAGAATCGCCGATGCGCGCGCACGCCACGCATGGCCGTCCGCACGCGCAGCCTCGCTGGTGATCCACTGGCTCTCGCCGGAAGGCAAACCGGTGCGCCCGTCGAGCGACGCCGCCACTTTCATGCGCACCCACGGTCGGTTGCGCGTCATGCGCGACACAAAGCCGATATTGAGCTCGCGCGCTTCATTCGCAAGCAACTCGCAGCGCACTTCGATACCGGCATCGCGCAGCATCGACAAACCACGCCCCGACACGAGCGGATTCGGGTCTTCCATCGCCGCGACCACGCGCGCAACCTTCGCTTCGATCAGCGCATTCGCGCACGGCGGCGTGCGGCCGAAATGACTGCACGGTTCGAGCGTCACATAAACAGTGGCACCGCGCAGTTCCTGACCACGCGCGCGCGCATCCTTCATCGCGCGAATTTCCGCATGATCCTGGCCGGCCGGCTGCGTAAAGCCTTCGCCGATCACCGCGCCGTCCTTCACGATCACGCAGCCCACGCGCGGATTCGGATCGGTCGTGTACATGCCGCGCGCCGCAAGCAAAAGCGCGCGCTCCATATGAACGAAATCGGTTTGCGAGAACATCGGTGTCCTGTTACGCGTTCAGCGCTGCAAATGCCTTGCGCGCAATTTCGACGGTCGTGTCAATCACCGCATCGTCGTGTGCGCTCGACACGAACCCCGCCTCATACGCGGACGGCGCAAAGTACACGCCCGCATCGAGCATCTTATGGAAGAACGCATTGAAGCGCGGCACGTCGCAATGCGAAATCTCCGCGAAGCTGCGCGGAATCGCGTCGGTGAAGTAAAGACCGAACATGCCGCCGATCGAATCGGCCGCGAACGGCACCTTCGCCGCGCGCGCTGCCTCGGTCATGCCGCCGACAAGACGCGCGGTCTGCCGCGCGAGCTTGTCGTAGAAGCCGGGCGCCTGAATCAGTTGCAGCGTCTTCAAACCCGCCGCAACCGCGATCGGATTGCCCGACAGCGTGCCCGCCTGGTAGACGCCGCCGAGCGGCGCGAGATGCGCCATGATGTCGCGCCGTCCGCCGAATGCGGCCGCCGGCATGCCGCCGCCGATCACCTTGCCGAGGCACGTGAGGTCCGGCGTAATGCCGTACACCTGCTGCGCGCCGCCGAGCGCGACGCGAAAGCCGCACATCACTTCGTCGAAAATCAGCACCGAGCCGTATTCGCTCGTCAGACGCCGCAGCGCCTGCAGAAACTCCGGCGTGGCGCGTACGAGGTTCATATTGCCCGCCACGGGCTCGACGATCACCGACGCGATCTCGTTGCCGAACGCCGCGAACGCCTCTTCGAGCGCCTCGACGTTGTTGTACTCGAGCACGGTCGTATGTTTCGCGATATCCACGGGCACGCCCGCCGACGTCGGATTGCCGAACGTCAGCAGCCCCGAGCCGGCCTTCACGAGCAGGCTATCCGCATGACCGTGATAGCAGCCCTCGAACTTGACGATGCGGCTGCGGTTCGTAAAGCCGCGCGCCAGACGCAGCGCGCTCATTGTCGCTTCCGTGCCGCTCGAGACCATGCGCACCTGTTCGATCGACGGCATCAGCTTGCAGATTTCCTCGGCGATTTCGATCTCGGCCTCAGTCGGCGCGCCGAACGAAAAGCCGTCGACAAGCACGCGCTGTACCGCTTCGAGCACTTCCGGATGCACGTGGCCAACGATCATCGGCCCCCATGAGCCGATGTAGTCGATATAGCGCTGGCCGTCGGCGTCCCAGAAGTACGGGCCTTGCGCGCGCTCGATAAAGCGCGGCGTGCCGCCGACCGACCGGAACGCGCGCACGGGCGAATTCACGCCGCCGGGGATGGTCTGTTGTGCGCGTTCGAAGAGAGCTTGGTTCCTGGACATGGCTTGGGCCTGCGTAATGTAATTGCAGCGGTAATTGCAGCGGTAGTCCCAGCCGCAGTTCGAGCGGGTAGTGCGGATGCTGCGCGCTGGTGCACAGGGCGCACAACGGCACCCGTGGCGCCGATCAGAGCCGGCGGGCGGCTTGCCTTGTGTTGCGGGCGGGCCGCGGCGGCTGAATGGTCTCGTGAAATTGTACCGGAGTCGCGGCGGATCGGCCCGTGGCCGGATGGCGCGGGGGCCGACGGGGGCGTGCGGAGCAGCGTGCGGCTTGCCGGCTATTTGCGGATTTTTCCGGCGGCGAGCGCCGGCCGGGTTCGCGCGCCTGTCAATTCCTTCCATCGCTTCTCGAGCGCGCCTTCCACCATCGGCTTGATCGACGTGCCCGAACTCTGCGCATCCCACGTCTGCACCGAAAACGGATGCGTGCGCAATGCGTCGCGCGCAATCACCACCTCTTCGCGCGCATCGACGAGCCAGTCGTAGACGAAATCGATACACAACCGATAGCCGCGTTTGCTCGCCGCATCGGGCACCTCATACGGCGCGCGCGTCACATAGCCCGAAGCGAACAGCCCCTTCGGCTCCTGCGCGACGCGATGCACGAACACGCGATCGCCGGGCATGATGCCGCGCGCGACGCCGCAACCCCACACGTCGGCCACCGCTTCGCCCGCCGCGACCCGTTTTGCCATATCGGGCAATTCAGGCCAAGGCCACTTCTTCGGGCTCCAGATCAGCAGAAAGGCGGTCATGACGGTTTCGGTCGACGCGTCGCATCGGTTAAAGCGGGCAGCTTAACCGAAAGCACCGTCGCAGGCCGACCGCGCATTCCCTCGATAACGCCTCGGCTGCAAGCGAAGTGAAATAGCTTTCGACTTCGCGTCGGCTACAATTACGAATCCGCTACATCGTCACTCGCCATTCGTTGCATCCGCATCCAGTTGATACCGGTTTGGCGGACTTGCGGCGAGCCGCCCCCACGCGTCATTTAGCGCTTCACTTGTCATTCAATGTCCCATGCCACGAAAGGCCGGCCTGATTTGCGGCTGATTCTGCTGCTCGGCGCGCTTGCCGCATGCGGTCCGATTTCAATCGACATGTATTTGCCGAGCCTGCCGTCGCTCACGCAGGCGTTCGCCATCAGCGCGAGCGCCGCGCAAACGACGCTGACGAGCTTCATGCTCGGCTTCTCGATCGGCATGCTGCTCTACGGGCCACTCTCCGATTCGCTCGGAAGGCGGCCGGTATTGCTGGGCGGCATCATCATGTACGTGCTGTCGACCATCGCGTGCGCACTGTCGTTCTCGATCGGCTCGCTCGTCGTGTTCCGCTTCGTGCAGGCGTTGGGCGCGGGCGCCGCATCGGTGCTCGCGCGTGCGATTGCGCGCGATGCGCACGAGCCGGCCGAAGCGGCGCGCGTGATGTCGATGATGGCGATCGTGACATCGGTCGGACCATTGCTTGCGCCGCTGATCGGCGGGCAATTGCTGTTGCTCGGCGGCTGGCGCGTCGTGTTTGTCGTATTGACGCTGTTCGGCGCGTTCTGCGCGGTGACCGCGTTCCTGCGCGTGCCGGAAACGTGGCCGCGCGAGAAGCGCGCGAATTCGGCGCTGCTGAAGTCCTTCGCGGCCTACGGGAAGCTGCTGAAAGACCCGGTCGCGTGGGGACATCTGCTATGCGGCGGCATGGCGTTCGCGTCGATGTTCGCCTATATCACCGCCACGCCGTTCGTCTATATCGAGTATTTCCATGTGTCCGCGCAGCATTACGGCTTTCTGTTCGGCCTCAATATCGTCGGCATCATGGGCGGCAATTTTCTCAATACGCGGATGGTCGGGCGGCATGGACCCGTGCGCATCATCATCGTCGCCGCGGCCGTCAGTTGCATTGCGTCGCTGTTTGTCGCACTCGTGTGTCTGACAGGGTGGGGCGGTTTGTGGTCGATCGTGTTCGGATTGTTTTTCGTCGTCGGCATGGTGGGGCTGCTGTCGGCGAACTGTGTGACCGATCTCATGCATCGCTATCCGACCAGCGCGGGCGCGGCGGCGGCGCTGTTCGGCGCGGTGCAGTTCGGGCTCGGCGCGCTCGCGAGTCTTGCAGTCGGCTTGTGGCGCGATGGGTCGCCGCAAGGGATGGGCGTGACGATTGCCGTGTGCGGTCTGCTTTGTTATCTCGGGCGCGTGCTGATCGTGCGCTGGCACGCGCGGCCGGTCGCGGCGGCGACCGCGCGCTGAGGCGCGCGGCCTGGCGGCGTGACTTTCCGCTTCTGCAAAACACACAGCCACGCAACGCGATCAGCTGTCCGCTTCCGACAAGTACGCGATCACGCGCCGATTCACATCGTCGGCCGCTTCGAATTGAGCCCAGTGTCCCGCATTCGCAACCAGGGCGAACCGATGGCGAACACCTTGCGCATGCAACTGATCGGAAAACGCCTGCGGCTCCGCCGCGGTGACATCGTGCGTGCCCCACAGCAGCAGCGGATCGACATCGGCCGTTTTTAGCAGCGGCGCAAGCGAGCTTGCCAGCGACACGTCCTTGCTGCGAAAGCGCGTCTTCAGGCATGCGTCTTCGTAAACAGTCAGCGCGAGCGAATCGGCGTTGGCGGGATCGTGCAGCATGAACGATTTGAGGTTCGCATCGAACATCGCGCGGCGTTCGTCTTCGGCGTGTACTTTTTTCCAGTTCAGCAACTCGCGCTGCTGCCGCCGCTTGCCGCCATGTCCCGCGCTGCCGACCAGCGCGAGTTTGCCCACTGGTCTGCGGCACGCGAGCGTCGACGCGACCACGCCACCGAACGAGAAGCCTGCGAGATCGATTTCAGTCGACGCGCCGATAAGTCCATCGAGCGATTCGAGCGTCGCTGCGAGAAACGTTTCGAAATCGGCGCCTGGCGGCAACGCATCCGAATCGCCGTAACCGGGCAGATCCGGCACCCATACTTCACGCAATGCGCAGAGCGCTTCGACGTTGCGAACCCAATGCGTCCAACTGCCATGTCCGCCGTGCATGAGCACGAGCGGCTTGCCGCTGCCGAATACACGCCACACGATGCGCGCGCCGGATGCGATGCGGTAACGATGATGTGTTGCGCGCGCATCGATGCGCGCGAGCACCGCGCGGCCTTCGGTCAAAGCCGACGCAGGTACGGAAATGAGGTCCGCCATGCTGCAGAAGAGAGTGCGTTATCGATGCCTCAATCGTCTCATACGTTGGGCATCGATGCTGCGAGATGCGCCGACGTGTCGACCAGACTGGATCGCGAAGGCGCTGTGGTCTTTGCCCGCGCCGCGATCGATAACCGCAAGAAAAAAGGCCGGCCTGCGAGAGGTCGGCCTTTTAACGCGGCGGCAGTAACGCTTGCCGCCGTCAGAACCACTTGGCTTTAGTCCTTAGGCGTAGCCGCCGCCCCATGACTCAACCAGTCCAGCACCGCGCTCGTCTCTTCATCCGCACCTTGCCGTGCCTTCGCGACTGCGTCGGTTACTTCCGCTGCGGGCACCGCACGACGAATCGCCACGCCCACCGCGAGAATATCGATCATCAGCAGATGCAGGACGCGCGAAATCATCGAAAGCTGCGATTCGCGAATTTCGATGTGATCGGTTTCGAGCGCAACGGTCGCGCGTTTCGCGAGCGGCGTATTGCTCGACGTAATCGCAATCACCTTCGCACCGGCCTGCATCGCGACGTCGAGCACACGCAGCAACTCGGGCGCACGCCCCGACTTCGACACCGCGACAATCACATCGCCTTTACCAAGCAACGCAGCCGAAGCGGCCTGCATATAGAGGTCGCCATACGCGATGGTCGGAATGCCGAAGCGGAAGAACTTGTAGTGCGCATCCTGCGCGACGATATTCGAATTGCCGAGCCCATAGAACTCGATACGCCGCGCGTTGTTCAGCACATCGATGGCCGCTTCGACATGCTCGAAGTTCAGATGCTCGCGCAACTGCAAAATCGCGGACACCGTGTTGTCGAGCACCTTCGCGCCGAAGTCGGTGGCCGTATCGCCGAGATGCACCTGGCTATGGCTCACCGGAATCGTGCCGGTCAAACCGGTGGCGAGCTTCAGCTTGAAATCGGACAAGCCCTGGCAGCCCAGCGAGCGGCAGAAGCGGATCACGGTCGGCTGACTCACATCGGCCTTGCGCGCGATATCGACAATCGGATCGTTGATGATCGAACGCGGGTGGTTCAACGCGAGATCGGCCACGCGGCGTTCCGCCGGCGTCAGCGCGTCGCGCATCTGGCGAATGCGCTCGAACACGGCCGACGAACTGCCGCCCGTGCGATTCGACAGCTGTTCCGCGAGAATCGCCGAGACGCCGAGAAACGCCGGATATTCGGCGGTAATCACGAAGGTCGGCACGTTCTTCAGATAGTCTTCGAAGCGGCCTTTCGCTTCGAAGCGCTGTCGGAACGACGACTTCGCAAAGAAGTCGCCGAGGCGCGGCACGACGCCGCCGCCGATATAAATACCGCCGAGCGCACCGAGCGTCACCGCGATATTGCCGGCGAACGTGCCGAGAATGCCGCAGAACACATCGAGCGTTTCAGCCGCCAGCGGATCGCCTTCGAGCCCGCGCTTCGAGATTTCCGCCACATCGAGCGTCGACGGCACGCGCTTCTTGTCGCGCGCCGCCAGTGCGCGATAAATGATCTCGATACCAGGCCCTGCGGCTACGCGCTCGAACGACACATGCGACCACTTCTTGCGCGCATATTGCAGCACGAGGTCTTCGCGTTCATCGGACGGTGCAAACGACGCATGGCCGCCTTCGCTGCCTAGCGCGATCCAGCGGTCGTCGGCCGGAATCAAACCCGACACGCCCATCCCCGTACCCGGCCCAAGCAGGCCGATCACGCTATGCGGCCGGCGCGTGCCGCTGCCCACCTGCACGCGCTGCGTATCGGTGAGCCCCGGCAAGGCCATCGCAAGCGCGGTGAAGTCGTTGACGACGAGCAGCGTATCGAAGCCCAACGCGCGACGCGTCGCTTCGATCGAAAAGTGCCAATCATGATTCGTCATCCGAACCTGGTCCCCGTCGACCGGATTCGCGATGGCAACCGCCGCATGATTCACGCGGCCGATCTTCGTATCTTTCAGGTACTTCTTGATGACGTCCGCGATGCCCGGATAGTCGGCACACGGATAAACGTGCACCTGGGAAATTTCCCCCGGCCGGGTTTCGAGCGCGAATCGCGCATTGGTCCCGCCGACATCGGCGAGAAGCCTCGGTCCATCGGCGTGCTGGCCCGCTTGCGGGGCAGCTTTAGTTGGCACACCAGTAGACATCGAGTCTTAC
This sequence comes from Paraburkholderia sp. SARCC-3016, assembly GCF_031119615.1. Lineage (NCBI taxonomy): Bacteria > Pseudomonadati > Pseudomonadota > Betaproteobacteria > Burkholderiales > Burkholderiaceae > Paraburkholderia > Paraburkholderia sp. SARCC-3016. Next base: position 521,702 of record NZ_JAVHZD010000001.1, read on the forward strand.
CCCCTTGTCGTTTGCGAGCTGAGAAATGGCTTTTTTTTGCAGGGTAGCGGACGCTTCGTTCAGCACGTCCATCTTCTTCGGACCGGCAATCAGTAAAAACAGATGATCGACCTTCTTCAACGCCGACATCGACCAGCTGACGCGCGCATGCGGCGCGCTGCCCGGATGCACGGCAACGAAGTGGTCGGTGGTGGTGATCGCGAAATCCCATTCGGGCGCATCCGCGAAAATCGACGCGGTGTGCCCGTCTTCGCCCATGCCGAGCACGGCGACATTCGGCACGCGCCGTTTCGGATCGCCGTTCAGTTCGGCGACCTGAGCTTCGAGCGTGGTCGACGTATCGACAAGCGGCAGATAACTCGCATTCGCCGCTGCATTCTGCAGCAACGTTTCGTGCACGAGACGCGAGTTGCTCGCGCTGTCGGTATCGGGCACCCAGCGGTCGTCGACGAGCGTCACGTCGACGCGCGACCAGTCGAACGGCTCGTGCGACAGCGTTTGCAGGAATGGACGCGGACTCGTGCCGCCCGACACGGCAAAGGTCACGCGGCCGGCGCTCACGCCGGGCGTGGCGGTCTGGGCGGCAAGCGACGCCTGCAAGGCGTTGCTCACGGCCTGGGCCAAAGCGGCCGATTGCGCCGCCTGGTCGTCGAAAGCATGTAGCTGGATCATGGATTTCTCCTCCGTGCTGCTTTCTTGTTTAGTCTAGGAACAGCGGGAAATATGACATCGGAAATGGCGAACAGTCGATTAATTCTCTTCCTCGAGCCAGCAGGTGTTGTGTTGCGCGAGCATCGCGCTTGCCGCCGCCGGGCCCCAGGTGCCCGACGCATAAGGCTTCGGCTTCGTGCCCGACGCGGCCCATTCGTTGAGAATCGGCTCGACCCAGCGCCATGCGGCTTCCTGCTCGTCGCGACGCACAAACAGCGCAAGCCGGCCGTTGATCACATCGAGCAATAGCCGCTGATACGCTTCCATCTGACCTTCGCGGAAGAACTGATCGAACGCGAGGTCGAGGTGCACGCTCGACAGGTTCATCCCTTCGCCGGGCTTCTTCGCGAGGCAGTACAAGCGGATCGTTTCGTTCGGCTGCAAGCGGATCACCAGACGGTTGGCGCCGGCGCGCAAGGCGTTCGCGCCAAGCGCCGAATGCGGCACCGCGCGGAAGTTGACGACAATCTCCGCAATCCGGTCGGCCAGACGCTTGCCCGTGCGCAGGAAGAACGGCACGCCGGCCCAGCGCCAGTTTTCGATTTCCGCTTTGACCGCCACGAACGTTTCGGTCGTGCTGTCGGGCCGCACGCCCGATTCGTTCGCATAGGCCGGCACCGACGCGCCGCGAATCACACCGGCGTGATATTGGCCGCGCACGGCCACGCGGCTGATATCGCGCGGATCGATCGGCTTCAATGCGCGCAGCACGCGCAGCTTTTCGTCGCGGACCGAATCCGAATCCATCGAATGCGGCGGCTCCATCGCGACAATCGAAAGCAGCTGCAGCAAATGGTTTTGCACCATGTCGCGCAAGGCGCCCGTATTGTCGTAGAAATCGCCGCGCGCTTCCACGCCGAGTTCTTCGGCAATCGTGATCTGAATGCTCTCGACCCATTCGCGGCGCCATAGCGGCTCGAACAGCGCATTGCCGAAACGCAAGGCAAGCAGGTTCTGCACGGGCTCTTTACCCAGATAGTGGTCGATCCGGTAAATCTGCTCTTCGGCAAACATTTCGCCGACCGCATCGTTGATCGCATTCGACGAACGCAGGTCGTAGCCCAACGGCTTCTCGAGCACGATGCGCGAATTCTCGTTAAGCCCGACCGATGCAAGCGCGCGACAGATCGGCACGAAAAGCGAAGGGCCTGTTGCCAGATAGAACACGCGAATACCGGGCAGATTCGAAATCGCATCGCGCAGCAGGACGAAGTCTTCGGCTTTGCCGAGGTCGATGGCGACGAACTCGATACGATCGAGGAACGTGCGCCACGCGTCTTCCGTGAACTGCGCGTTAGCCACATGGGCGCGCACGTGCTCGTTGACCCATTGCAGATACTGCTCGCGGCCGTCGATATGACGCGCCACCGCATAGATCTTGCCGCCCGGAGCCAGCATGCCTGCGCGATGCGCTTCGTACAGCGCGGGCAGGATCTTGCGCATCGATAGATCGCCGGTGCCGCCGAACAGCACGAAAGTAAAGCTGGAATCCGTTTGCATGTGTCTCCGCGATGCCTTTGGAAGGCGCTGAAAGCAGGCCGTAGTGCGATAAAATTTTTTTTGACACTGAATTGTAGTTTAACTACAATCCAAATCAAGAGGTAGCGTGAATTCGATGAAAAAAGCGTGCGGGGCCTGCGGGAATGCGCGTTTTCACCGAGTCAAGAAAGCTTCCCGGCATGTTATCGACAAATGCGTTTTGATGCGGCGCCCACGCTAGGCGTGTGCGGCATCAAGGGCTTTAACGAAGGGCGTGCGGGGGAGTGAAAAGCGCCTCGAGTCTGCAACGCGCGACGCGGGCAGGCACAAAAGCAAAAGAGGAGACGTTCTGTGCATTCCGAGTCACTCATCTCTTGAGCATCCGCGGCCGGACTTCGGCTAGCAGGCGCACGCCAGGCAGCGAAGCGCTTGTCGATGCCTGTTCGTCACGCTGTGTTCCCGCAGTGTTCACGCAGTGTTCGGGTTGTTTGCGTGTTTGATTCGACCATAACCGCTCCCTGTCCAGCAGGGGCTCAACGTGTTTAAGTCAGGTGTCTGGAGGAGATAAGCAATGAAATTCCGTGCGATCATGGGCGCCCTGTGCGCCGCAGGTCTGATGTGTGGCGTCGCTGCGGCACAAGCGGCCGAGCAGGTCGAGGTGTTGCACTGGTGGACGTCGGGCGGCGAATCGAAGGCCATCGGCGTGCTGAAGGATGATCTGCAGAAGCAGGGTTACGTCTGGAAGGACTTCGCCGTGGCCGGCGGCGCCGGCGCCGCGGCCATGACCGCACTGAAGACCCAGGTGATCGCGGGCAACGCGCCGAGCGCGGCTCAGATCAAGGGTCCGCTGATTCAGGACTGGGCATCGCAAGGCGTGCTCGTCAATATCGACTCCGTCGCCGGCGACTGGAAGAAAGAGCTCCCGCCCGAAATCGACAAGATCATGCATGCGGACGGTCACTATGTGGCCGCGCCGTTCTCGGTGCACCGCGTCAACTGGCTGTACATCAACAAGGCCGCGCTCGACAAGGCAGGCGGCAAGGTGCCGACCACGTGGCCTGAGTTCTTCGCGGTGGCCGACAAGATGAAGGCCGCGGGCATCCAGCCGATCGCAATGGGCGGCCAGCCGTGGCAAGACCTGACGCTGTGGGAAGACGTCGTGCTGTCGCAAGGCGCGGACTTCTACAAGAAGGCGCTCGTCGACCTCGACCAGAAGACGCTGACGTCGCCGCAAATGGTTCAGGTGTTCGACACGGTCCGCAAGATCCAGGGCTATTTCGACAGCGGCCGCACGGGTCGCGACTGGAACCTCGCCACGGCGATGGTGATCAACGGCAAGGCCGGCATGCAGTTCATGGGCGACTGGGCGAAGGGCGAGTTCGCGAACGCGAACAAGAAGTCGGGCACGGACTATATCTGCGCACCGGTGCCGGGTACGGACAAGGGCTACACGTTCAACGTCGACTCGTTCGTGTTCTTCCAGCAGAAGGGTCAATCGGCTGCCACGCCGGGTCAGCTCGCCCTCGCGAAGACGATCATGAGCCCGGCGTTCCAGGAGCAGTTCAGCCTGTACAAGGGGTCGATCCCGGTTCGCCTTGGCGTGTCGATGGCCAAGTTCGACGATTGCGCGAAGAAGTCGTACGCCGATGAACAGACTGCGATCAAGGCAGGCGGCTATGTGCCGTCGCTCGCTCACGGCATGGCTCAGCCCGATGCAACGGCCGGTGCGATCAGCGACGTCGTGACGAAGTTCATGAACTCGCAGGAAGACTCGAAGAGCGCGGTCGAAGCGCTCGCGAAAGCAGCGAAGACCAAGTAATTCGCGCTGCACGCACTACAGTAGTGATATGCAGTAGCAGGATGCCCGGAGCGTGCTTGTGCTTGCCGCATAAGCGCGCTTCGGGCCAAGACGGTTCGACGACAGTCGCGCCCTCGGCCGCATCGATGGGCCGCACTTTTCCGGATTTTCCGACGAAAAGCGCGCCGGCCCTCGCGGCATAGTTCCAGGAGTCGAGTTGTGACTGCTTCTATTAGCGGAAACGCAAAGCGCACGGTTTCCGTGCCGAGCCGCACGTCGCCGATGGCGGCACTCGCCGACCGCTGGATTCCGAAGCTGGTGTTGTCGCCCAGCATCGTGATCAGTCTGGTCTTCGTCTATGGCTTTATTCTTATTACCGGTTATCTGTCGCTGTCGAATTCGCGACTGTTGCCGCGTTACGACTTCGCCGGTTTAGCGCGTTACCGCGAGCTGTTCGACAACGACGTTTTCTGGACGTCGGCAAAAAATCTCGGCTGGTTCGGCATTCCGTTCATTGCGATTTGCATTGGCCTGGGCCTGTTCCTTGCGATTCTGCTCGACCAGCGCATTCGCAACGAAGGCGCATTGCGCGCGGTGTTTCTGTATCCGATGGCGCTGTCGTTCATCGTGACCGGTACCGCGTGGCAGTGGATTCTGAATCCGGACCTCGGCTTTCAAAAGGTGCTCAACGACTGGGGCTGGACGAGCTTTACGTTCGGCTGGCTCGGCGATCCGGATAAAGCCATTTTCTGTATCGTGATCGCGGCCGTATGGCAATCCACGGGATTTGTGATGGCGTTGTTCCTCGCCGGTTTGCGCGGCGTGGACAGCGAAATCTTCAAGGCCGCGCAAGTGGACGGCGCAACGCTGCCGACCATCTATCGCAAGATCGTGATTCCGAGCATGCGGCCCGTGTTTTTCTCGGTGCTGCTCATTCTGTGTCACATCACGATCAAGACCTTCGACCTCGTCGTCGCGTTGACGGCGGGCGGGCCGGGCACGTCGTCGAATCTGCCGGCCATGTTCATGTACACGTTTTCGTTTAACCGCGGGCAATTGGGAGTGGGAGCGGCATCGTCGATGATGATGCTGGCGACGGTGGTCGCCGTGCTGGTGCCGCTGATGTATCTGGAATCGCGAGGTACCCGCAATGCAGCCTAAGATGAACCTCAACCGTGCGGTCATTTACGCGGTGCTGATTCTGTTTGCGCTTTACTTCCTGTTTCCGCTGTACGTGATGCTGTCCACGTCGTTCAAGGACATCGATCAGCTGCGTCACGGCAATCTGCTGACGCCGCCGACGAACTGGACCTTTGCGCCGTGGATCAAGGCGTGGGCTCATGCGTGTACCGGCGTGCGATGCGACGGCATGGAGCCGTTCTTCATGAACTCGGTGCGCATGGTGATTCCGGCCGTGCTGATCTCGTCGATTATCGGCGCGTTCAACGGTTACGTGCTCACGCACTGGCGCTTCCGCGGCGCGGACGCGATTTTCACGATGCTGCTGGTCGGCTGCTTTATTCCGTTCCAGGCGATTCTGCTTCCGATGGCGCGCGTCGAAGGCTTCTTCGGTCTTTCGAATACGACGACGGGCCTCGTGGTGGTGCACGTGATCTACGGCATTGCGTTCACGACGATGTTCTTCCGCAACTTCTACGTGAGCATCCCGGCGGAGCTCGTGAAGGCGGCGCGCATCGACGGCGCGGGTTTCTTCATGATCTTCACGAAGATTCTGCTGCCGGTGTCGCTGCCGATTTTCATGGTGTGTCTGATCTGGCAATTCACGCAGATCTGGAATGACTTCCTGTTCGGTATTGTGTTTTCGGGCGTCGATTCGATGCCGATCACGGTGGCGCTGAACAACCTCGTCAATACGTCGACCGGCGTGAAGGAATACAACGTCGACATGGCAGGCGCGATTATCGCGGCGCTGCCGACGCTGCTGGTCTATGTGATCGCCGGCCGCTATTTCGTGCGCGGCCTGACGGCGGGCGCGGTGAAGGGTTAATCGAGCAGGTTAAGAGACTAGAGGATTCACAGCATGGCAAGCCTTTCCATCCGTGACGTGTACAAGACCTACCCGAACGGGGTGCCGGTCTTGAAGGGTGTCAATATCGACATCGAAGATGGTCAGTTCCTGATCCTGGTGGGCGGATCGGGTTGCGGGAAGTCGACGCTGCTCAATATGATTGCCGGGCTCGAGACCGTGACCAAGGGCGAGATTCAGATTGATGGCAAGACTGTCAATAATCTGTCGCCGAAGGATCGCGATATCGCGATGGTGTTCCAGTCGTATGCGTTGTATCCGTCGATGACGGTGCGCGACAACATTTCGTTCGGCCTCAATATCCGCAAGGTGCCGAAGGGCGAGCAGACGCAGATTGTCGATCGCGTGTCGAATATGCTGCAAATCCAGCATTTGCTCGATCGCAAGCCGGGGCAACTGTCGGGCGGCCAGCGTCAGCGTGTGGCGATGGGCCGTGCGTTGGCGCGCGACCCGGTGATGTTCCTGTTCGACGAGCCGCTGTCGAACCTCGACGCGAAGCTGCGCATCGAGATGCGCTCGGAAATCAAGCTGCTGCATCAGCGCCTTGGCACGACGATCGTGTATGTGACGCACGATCAGATCGAGGCGATGACGCTTGGCGACCGCATTGCGGTGATGAAGGACGGCATTGTGCAGCAGTTCGGCGCGCCGCAGGACATTTATGACTCGCCGTCCAATCTTTTCGTGGCCGGCTTTATCGGTGCGCCGCCGATGAACTTTATTCAAGGCAAGGTGGTGGAGCAGGGTTCCGGCGTCGGCATGGAACTCGACACGGGCGTGAAGAAAACGGTGCTGAACCTGCCGTTCGACGGCAAGGTGAAGTCGCATATCGGCAAGGAAGTCATTCTGGGCTTGCGGCCTGAGCGGATTACCGATCCGCGCCATGCGCACGATGCGGAAGGCGGCAAGCTGCAGCAGGTCGAGGTGAGGGTGGACGTGATCGAGCCGACCGGGCCCGATACGCTGGTGTTCGCGCAGGTGAACGGCAAGCGGATTGTGAGCCGCGTGCACCCGGGCGCGAATCCGCAGCCGGACCAGAATATGTCGCTGCTGTTCGACGTGTCGAAGGCCGTGCTGTTCGATCCGGCGACCGAAGAACGGATTGCCTAAGGATTTTTGACGACGGACTATGCCAAGGCCCTAGGCGTGCGATGACGCTAGGGCCTTTTTTGATGAGCTTTTAGGAGACTGCATCATGACGTCCGATTCTTCTACTCCCAAAAAGCCGCTATCGCAGAAGCGCGTCGATCTGCTTGGCGCGCTGCTGCAGGAAGCGCTGGTCACGGGGCGGCGACATCAGCGCCAGTTCTCGCAACTCGCGGCGCTGGCGCGTGCGATTGAAAGTCCGGAGACACCGGCGGTGGATCGGGTTCGGCTGCTTGCGCTGTTAGGGCAGGTGGCGGCCGATGCCGAGGCGCAGTCGCAACTCGATCTGGATATGTTCGAGAATTTGCTCGGCGGGCGCGTGATGAAGCGGCAGGCGCAGCAGGAGGCGCATCACGGTAAGGATGTGTTTGTGGTGGCGGCGAATGGTACTAGGCATTAGCCGCGTTGCAATGCGCTAATGCGGTAGGCGGATGTCGAATTTGAAGGTGACGAGCCGCGCGATCAGGATGAACATGGTCGCGATCAGCACGCTGTAGACGTTGTCGAAGTTGATGTGATCGAGAAATACATAAAGCAGGCAGCCCGCGAAGGCGCAGGTTGCGTACGGGCGGGAGTCGCGCAGAATGAGCGGGACTTCGTTGCAGAGCACGTCGCGGATCACGCCGCCGAAGACGCCGGTGGTGACGCCCATCATCGCGGCGGTGAAGCCGGGGAGTTGGGCGTCTAACGCGAGCGACGTGCCCGAGACGCTGAAGAGGCCGAGGCCGATGGCGTCGGCAACCAGCAGGACGCGCTCTGAGAACAGGCCCGAGGCGGCCTTGAGCAACATCGGCGCGAAGAACGACACGACGAAAAGCGCGATGACATAGTCCTCATGCTGGACCCAGTAGAACGGGCGATGCTCGAGCAGGATGTCTCGTACGGTGCCGCCGCCGAACGCGGTGGCCATGGCAACCAGAAATGTACCGATTGGATCGAGGCGGCGCGCGCGGGCTTCGATAAAACCCGAGATGGCGTACGCGAGGATGCCGATTGCCTCCATGACGGCAAGGGCTAGGGTTAGGCGCGGGTGTATTTTGGTTTGTGCGTTTTGCTTTGTTGCTTTCGCTTTATTCGGGCTTCGTTCAGGCCTCGTTCAGGCCTCGTTCAGGCTTTGGTCTGGTTTGTTGGTGCGCCCGGTTGCAGCAGGACGAGGACGGCGCCTGCGCCACCATCGTGCGGTCGGGCGTGGCAGAAGGCTATCACTTCTTCCTTTTGTACGAGCCAGGCGCGGACTTTGCCTTTTAGGACGGGCTCTTTGCCGATTGAGCCTAAGCCCTTGCCGTGGATGACTCTGAGGCAGCAGAGAACTGGACATTGCGCCTAGCTCCCAAGCATAAGTCGACCGCGTCCAGCACAGTGGACTTGCCGCTGTCGCCGGGGCCTATCAGGCAATTGATGCCGGGCGCCGGACACCAATCCATTCGCTGAATGCCACGGAAGTTCAAAATCTCGATTTTTCTGATTCTTGTCACCCGTGGTCTCTTGAAAGGGCATCGCTTCGCAGCCCCATTTTCTGGAAGCGCTGTTCGCGGTTCAGTAAGTCAAACCCTAGGTGGCCGCTTTCGTCAAAGGTGCCAGCAATCCACTCTGTCATCCTCACGGAGTCGAATTGCATGACGGAACTTGGCGACACTTTGGTTTCATTTGCCACGCCTGGACATACGACTGAGCGGAACTTTAGTGGCGGCAAAAAACATCGTGTTCTCAACGAATTTGGGCAAGCATTTGCTACAAATATTAGCGAGACTCTTTTCTTCTTGCCATAAACTCGATCAAATCCTTAACAGCGCCGTCGGCTGCGGCGTCCGTATCGAGTTCACTTGCTCTAATGCGACGAACTTCCACGCCCTCGTAAGTGAGCGGAACCAATCGCTTATCGGCCTCCGCGGGCAGTTCGCGATGGTACGTATCACCATCGACTTCGACCACGAAGGTGAGTCCCTTGTAGACAACAATGAAATCAGGCTCAAGGCGGTTGTACGCCTTTCCTATGCGAACGAAGACGGGAAGTGGCGAAACCGCGAGTTTGGCGCGCGTTAATGCTTCGAATAGTGTGATCTCCGATCTGGAACGAAACAGAAGTCCCCTGTGTTGCTTAGATGCAATATTGTCGCTTCTGACTCGACCTTGATTCGTAACTCCTTCACCCTTGATAAAGCGAATTGCTTCATCTCGCCAATTCGCCGTCGCTTCTTCCACCCTCGGACTAGTAACCGCTGACTCCAAAAAATGCAACGGCGAGAAGTTGAAGAATGGTCTCGCAACTGCCATGATGGCCGCTTCCGTTGCAGTTCGCTCATCCTCACTCATTGCATAAAAAAGCTGGACGGGTAGTGCGACAAACAAACGCCAGCCAAACATATCGAAGTCTGAATCCCAAAGTACCGCGCGGCAATTGCCTTCAACCAGCGCCGCTATCGCTCTAGCGTCACCTGTCGCTTTGAGAGCTTCGACGAGAGATGCAACGAAATCGTCGATAGCGAATGGAAATGATTCATTTGGCATAAGGTCCGCATCTTCTGTGAGCAGAAGTTTTCATAGTTAGGACGCTTTTTAGGCAGAGATCATCGAATGCATTTGGCTGCGGTATTGTAGACTTGCCACCAGCTTCTGTGCGCATGTTTCCTGGTCCATCGGGCGAACGTCACCCGGCTAGATCCCTGATCGCTCGTATTCAAATTTTCTCCAAGCTACGTCTCGATTAGCCAAAGTTTCTAATTCTAATGCACCAACTGCAATATCTTCGCCTCATGTCGAATAATTCGGGGATGAAATGAGATTTCAGGGCTTCGCGGTAGACCAGGGTTTGTGGGACGCTTTGCGGGACGGACAGCAAGAAAGTATCAAGACGGCGCTAGCGTTCTTGAGAGGCCGAGAAACAGCAAAGTCATGTCTTATTAGCCTGCCGACTGGTGCGGGAAAAACGGGAGTAATTACTGTCGTATCACATCTTGCGGCCCAGCGACGAGTTCTCGTAATAAGTCATCGTCGTGCTGTCAAGGACCAGCTCTTCAATGAGATCAACGGTCGCTTTTTTGGCAGAGTCGCCCCCGGGAGGCAGCTACAAAAGAAGACTGTGGACCACTTTACCGAGCCCGCTTTGAAGCCCGGAATCTATGTCACCACTTTCCAAAGGCTATCCAGCCTACCGCGAGAAGAGCTCGAAGTCGTAAAGCAAAACGTTGATCTATTGATTGTCGATGAAGGCCATTCCGAACCATCGCCCATGTGGAGTCAAGTGGCGCGCGGTCTGAATGCGAAAAAAATTGTAGTCACGGCGACACCCTATCGGAACGACTTGTTCGCGTTCGACATCGACCCTGAGTACAGTTATGTTTATACGTTTTCGCAAGCCACGAGGCACCGGGTCCTCGAGGATCCGGAATTCGAGAGGATAGGTGTTGATCAGCTCGTCAGCCGGGTCGGGAAGGCAATCGAGAGCTATCCGAAAGCGAAGTGCATCGTCAAGTGCAGACGTTTTGCTGATATTGAACACTATTTTTCTCTGTTTTCTCGCACCTTCAAGACTGTTGCTATTCACGATCAGTTCGCGGGCAAGACGTCGAATGAAAATCGCGTCTCTGTTCCAGCTGATCTAAGTGATTCGGACTGGCAGGTTATCGTGCACCAGCACAAGCTTGACGAAGGCGTCGATATACCGCAAGCAAAAGTGCTTATTCTGACCTACGAAGTAGGTAGTGGGCGCGAACTAGTCCAAGCGGTCGGTCGCGTCGTTCGCAAATTCGAAAGCTATCCGGCGCTCGTCTTGGAGTGCGGTAGCGAAGCAAACAGATTAATGTGGCTAAACTTCCGCGAGTTCGATACGTATCTCGCGTCTCCCGAAAAGCGGGACGCCTTCCTTAGGTCGCTCGACACTGCGGCTTTACTGAAGAATTATCTTGATGGATTCCCCGAAGTCAGCTACTTCGAGTCCTCTTTCCGGAGGAAGTTTGACCTTCATTCAATTGACGTTAAGAGTTCTCTAAAGATTCCGCTAGTCTCGGTCTGCTTTATACGAAAGTCTGAAGGATTTAGTTTGGCAGCAACAACTGACCGACTTATGTGGGATTCAGACCGCCATGGTGAGCTTGTCGATGTCCGACATGACCAGTACGGGATGAATGTAATTCTCGCTGTTTGCTTTAAAAATTCGAGATTTCTCGATGAGCATTTATTTTTTGAGCCATCCCTCGAAGTAACAATTTTAAGGGAGTTCGATAATTTCGTCGCCGTATTCGATAGTCGCAGCCGTGACTTCACGGGCGTCGCCGATTACAGGTTAGGTTCTGCGATAAGCGTAAATTCTCTACTTACGCTCGCTGCGCGTGCGCATATCACCCGAACCAAAGAGGCACACGCGGCAGCAATATCCACAAGCACACGAAGGCCGGAACGAACTTCGATCAGCGGTCGTAATCTTGAGAGCATAGGATCCGGTCAAGGCAATTCGGCTTATGCATTGACGACTGTAAAAGTAGACAACATAGACGAAGAAGGCGAGCGACAGAGCGGATACTATCTAGGCGTCGGATCCGGTCGCGTCTCTGATCAGATGAAGAGGAATTTTTCTCTCGAAGAACTTGATTATTGGATGCAGGATGTTGCCACAGTGATTGAGGAGCCGCCCGAAAACCGAAGTGTGTTACTAGGCTCATATGCTAAGCCAATCCATCAACAACCAACGATACCGCCGGCGAGCGCGATTATTGATCTTTCCAGCCTCAATGCGCCTTTACGTCTGCGATGGAATAACAGGAACACTGTTATCGAAAATACTTTCAAATACGCTGAATATAACGACGGGTTCGCTTTTGTGGATGGGTTCCCGGATTTAAAATTTGGCTTAGACTATGACGAGGAAGGCCGAGCGTTACTCATCAGCGACGAAGACGTGCGTTATTTTTCGGGCGACGTCGAAGCTGTAGGATCATTCTTGGATCTTATTAGCAGAGCGAGCCTGAAGGTGCTTTATCCAGACGGAACCTCATATTTCGACGGAAGCTTCTATCAAGTAACGCTTCCGTCCGATACTGGGTTCGAGCTGGATCAGTCAAAGCTAAGTGGCGCGATTATCGGGGTGCAAGAGCTGTTGAGTCGAGGTCTCACCGAAAAAGACGAAGATGCAACGACAGCGGACGAATTCGGTGAGAACTCAGTTTTTTCTCTAATCGATAAGCTAAAAGCTGTCGCCAATCCGAATGCGAAGGTAGCTGACCATGGGCCATTCTTTCCATACATTGCTGACCTAGATCTCATGCTCTGCACCGACATGGGAACGGAGCCGGCCGACTTTATCTTGTCATCACCAACGAAGCTTGTATTTGCCCATGTCAAATGCGGGACATCCGGGCAGCGCCCTCGTTCGCCTGCGGGAGCATTGGCCGAAGTTGGAAGTCAGGCGATAAAGAACATTGAAATGCTGACATCAACGAACCGAAACCTGAAGCCAGGAAATTGGCCACGCATGCCTGACCCTTGGCCAACGCCTACTTCTGGTCGAACCCTCCTTGAGCGTATACGGATAGTGAACGGGCGACGCTTGCAAAATCCCGGCAACGATGAGCAGATCCGGATGCAATCACTTCGTGAGGCGTGGAGTACGATCGCCGATCGACGCGTAGCGCCCTCGGTCAGCAAGGAAATTTGGATAATCGTTGGCAATTCGTTCTCGAGGCGGAACTTTGAGCGGCAAATGCGCCGTGGCAACGATGCGTCGAGCGAGTCCCTTCAGGCGTTTCAGCTAATCGACAGTTGGCAATCAACCGCCGCTAACAACGATGTAGCGCTTAAGATCTTCGTTTCCACGTAGTGACTCGTCCAAACAGAATCAGCGTACCGCCACACACTATGCTGTTGTTGCTGATAAGACGATTGATGGGTGGTGCCTCATTCATAAGTGGATTTGCCCCCGTACTTCCGGACACCGTCTCACACTTGAGTTGATGAATCCGTCCTGCGCCTGAACTCGCGAGGT